>DATHCY010000310.1:0-5079 GCA_035319305.1 Methanocella sp. | reverse complement strand
TCTTCTTGCGCCCGAAGGCGATAAAGATCGGCGTCAACAGAAACAGGCTCGTCATGACAAAATAGTCGGCGAAACTGACGGTCACGGCCAGCACCCCTCCGATCAACGATCCCAGGAACTGGGTCCCCAGAGTCATCGAACCCTTGTACCAGCCGCCTTTCCCAGTTCCTATAGCGTTCATGTGCTGAAAAAAAGAGGCGTTCAGCGACGTAGTCCTAACCGACCGTGCCATACCATAGACGATCATCATAGCGATAAGAACCCACGGCGTCCAAGCCAGCGCCAAGAGAATGGTGATAATCCCGCCCGCAACACAGCTGACGATGTAGATCTTCCGAGAGCCAAAGTAGTCGATCAATAACCCGGCCGGCAACACCAACAACAAATCCCCAAGCCCGGAAAGCCCCCGCACCAAGCCGATCTCCACCGAGCCAGCGTGCAGCGAAAGAGCGAAGATAGGGATGATAAAATTGACCATGCCCACCCAAGTGCCCGTACAAATATTGATGACCATAAACTTCAAGATCAAATCGTTATCAGCTAACAATCTCCGAATAATCGTGTTAGAACGCCAGTTTTCACGCTGATACATACACACACCGTTTTTTAGGGCCGGCAACACCTACCGTGCCATGCCATATAAATTCAGGGCTAAATCTATACTTACATCTGCGAACACAGCCTTCAAATAGCTGTCGCCAACCCCACCATCCAACTTACAAACAAGTAACACAGCCAAGAAGGGACTACTAGACATACACTACCGTAGACACCCCAGAGTACAGCGATCGACGAATATAGTGCCGGGCCTGGAGCGGCATCATGTTTTTAATCCATACGAGAGCTCGGAGAGACAAGAAACCGGTCCTTCAAAAGGAGGGGGGATGGATAGCCCCCCGACCCCCTTCCCATATCCACAAGTTATATCTCGCATCTCGACCACTGTCCTTTAAGGTAGACCCCTCTCAAGTATCTGCGAATCCATCCTTTCGCGCACAACATCATCGAGACGGGTAGGGAGACGATAAACGTAGCCAGCGATTCCATAGATAACTGGTAGTTTCGTCAACAGACTGGAAAGAAGGCGAATTGAAACTTCTCTCGAATTAAATTTGTCAAAGCTGCGGGATGACAAGCCACTCCCCTCCAGGGGGTAGTTGACACTCTACCACAATTTTGACAGCTACGAGTCTATGACACACCCACAGCTAAAGCCCGGGGATTCTACGATCCACCGTACCAAACCGGAGACACATAGGCGTCAGCGCCCCCATTGCAACAAGAGGATTGTTGCAATCGGAGTGTACTATCGGCAACAGACGCACGAGCACCCCATAGTATTCAACGTGTCAGCAACTCTGAAGGGAGTTCTGTAGGATGCAGTTGGTATGCTAGTGGGGCAAGTGTGCAATGACTTGGTGTGAGATCATAAGTAAATGGTTTGCGATGATAGATTTGAAGGGACGGATCCATCCATGGCTAAAGAAAGCGGTGGGGTTTCTTCGTCTCGAGGCCGAGATCGTAATGTGGGCGTTGATAGGCTGCGTTCGTTGGAGATTTGTAATGGACGAAAAATGATCGGGGAACGGGGCGTGCTGGAGGGATAGAGATGGAAACCGGTGTTACGAAGAAGGCTGAGCTGATTGAAGTTGGTGGTGTGACTGTGGACGAGTCGTTCGCGCCCTTTAAGAGCAGGTCCACGGCTGGGCCGGGCGCAGGCCTGGAGTCCGTCTTTGTGGATATCGACGGGCATAGGGTCAGGTTGGGTGTTAGGGCTTCGTCAAAGTTCAGCGCCGTCCTGAATGGCGACATAGTCACGATTTTTTCTGAAGGCCGTGAGTTCGCCAGGGGCAGGCTCGAACTGCCGATCTCCCACTGTCCTCGGCAGGTGTACATCACTGTTAGCGAGCGGTGCGTCTTCGACTGCAAGTTCTGTCCAGTGCCTAAGCTGCAGGGCAGAGTCAAGTCGGATGACGAGATCCTGCAGATGGTTCGGGATGGTATGAAGAGTCCGGGGCTGTCAGCTATCTCTATCACCTCGGGCGTCTGGAAGACTCCGGATGAGGAAGCGCGGAAGATCGCAGGGGTTGTTAGACTTATCAAGGAGGAGCTCGGAGGTAGAGAGATACCAATCGGGGTCTCAATCTACGCGACTAACATCTCATCCGAGATGCTGAAAGAAGCGGGCGCTGCCGAGGTGAAGTACAACATTGAGACGGTCGACCGGGAGATCTTCGGAAAAGTATGCCCCGGACTGTCCTTCGATCACATCGTGAACGCGCTGGAGCACGCTGTCACCGTGTTCGGACGAAACCACGTGTTCTCCAACATCCTCATCGGCATGGGCGAGTCGGACGAGACGATAATCCAAGGGATGGACATGCTCGCGAGCAAAGGCATCATTCCCATTCTGAGAAAGACCAACTCCCACCCGCTCCGCACGGGAGAGATCAATATTGAACCGGTAAGCGCCGCCCGACTGCTGAAACTAGCAGGCGAACAACGACGGATCCTCGAGAAATACGGACTCGACACCAGGAAGGCCCTCACCGGGTGCGTCCCATGCACAGGGTGCGACATCACCCCACAGATCGACCTGTAACCCCCAATTCAAATCGAAGCACCCACCCCACACTCCAAATCCCCCAAGGAGGTTTGTTTAACCTATGACCTTTAGCCTGTCATCCCCGCACTGCATCAATGCTGACAGCCCTCGTAGAATAAACAGAACACGGTTCCACACCGCACGAACACGCATAAAAAATGGCTACTATGATGGGGCTTCACAGTATTATCCTGTTCAAATCATGTTCGAATTTATGCTTACTTTACGCTTGCCTTGCCGGATTCGAAGGGCGTATTCCCTCTGTCGTTGAAACAGCGGGGATTCCTCATCCCACAGCCCACCACCCTAAACTGTTCTACATCTATCCATCCCTGACATTTAGCGAAAAATCCGGAAGGCCTCTTAAAAATATAGTGAACGTGAAAATTTTTACGCCATCCGCGAGAAACGTATATTTTTAGGATTATTTAGTGAACTCGTTTATATGGTAATAAGATGGGGGAATCGCTTGGGTGCGGGCCTGTTTAACATAGGGCCGGACATGCCTGACGGGATGGACGGAGACGAAGGAATACCGTCAACCTACGGCGAATACGTGGCGGACCAGATCGAAATGCCCCAATATCGCCGTCTGTTTATCAGCATCTCCCGGATGATGCGAGTCACCACAGTAGTTGGGAACAGCTGGAGATCAAACAGCCGATCACAAGCGCTTTCAGAGCTAACCGAAGTCATGAAGAAACTCCACGAAATCGAAACAGAAGCCGAGAAGATAGAGGACGCGATGGTCCGAGAACACGTCATCGACCTAGTCGGGATGATCTCCGAAATGCGCCGATCGATCGCCGAAGAGATACGCTGGGACGTTGAAGCCGCAAAGGCAGACGAGACAGCAATCTAAAGCGCCAACACGGCATAATGATTACCACAGACCCCTTAAATTAGAGCAACTTACACCCAAAAACTAAAGTTTTCACCGTTTTTTCACATCATTTTTTGTTCTTCATTCTTCATGTTTGTGTTTTCATGCTCCTGCGGGCCTTGTCAGGGTGTGGATCGCGCGATCATAGATACCACTGGCTGGGGGTCCCCTAACTGCTTGATGATCCCCTAACGGCTTGATGATCCCCTAACGGCTTGGTGCTGATGTTATATCTCTATCACTCGGGCGTTTTCCACCTCGTATCTCACCAGTTCTTTGAATTCGAACAGCTTGTTCTCCATTCGCATGACCTCCTCGAGCCGGCCGTGGATAGAGGGATATTTTGGTACGGCTTGGCAGCCGCCGGCCTTCCGGATGGAGATATCATAGGTACCGATCTTCTTCGCGATGGCCATGATCTCCTCCTTGTCCATGCCAATAAGCGGGTGGTAAATAGGAAAATCGATGTCGTAAGCTTCCGCCATCATGTTCTCCGATGTCTGCGAGGCCACCTGGCCCAGCGAGGATCCGGTAATAATACCGTGAGCCTTTTCCTTTTCCGCGATGGCCCTGGCAACCTTATACATCAAGTGCTTGCAGAACACACAGGTGTATTTCTGGTTGCCTTTCTCCATGAACGCCCGCAAGTTACTACCGTGTGGCGCGACGTACATTCTCATCCCATGCCCGGGAGACCATTCTTTTAACTTTTTAACGATCTCCAGCGTCCGATCCCCTGCTTCCTCGCCCAGATACGGTGCATTATCCATGTACAACGGGATGATATCGCAACCACGCTTCATCATGAGCCATGCCGCTACCGGGGAATCGATACCACCCGAAACCAGCGCTACCATTTTGCCCTGGCTACCCAACGGCATACCGCCAACGCCTTTGACGACCTTGGTGAAGATATAGGAGCCGGTTCCACGAATCTCCACATGGATCCGGTGATCTGGGTTCTTTAGGTCCACCCTCGGGTGTCGATCGGCGACCGCATTAAACACTGCATCGCCACATATACGGCCAATATCCTGGGAAGTGAAACTCTGACTCGGCTCGCCGGAACGTCTCCCCATAATGCCAAATGACTGGCCTTCACCGATCACCTCCCTGCCGACAGCAACAGCAGCTGCACAAGCCTCGTCCAATGACGGCCCGGCAACGATCGCGGGGCTACAGGAAACCACCCCGAACACCCTTCCAATAGACTGAGACGCCTCAGGATCCCGAGTCATAACAAAGATCCGTCCCCGCTCCCTAGTAACGCCTTCATATGAGATCCGGTCCTGATCAAGCATGGCCCTAAGATTTTTTATCAACAGATCCTCATACTTCCTTCTGATCTGGTCGCTTTTAATTGCAATCTCCCCATAGCGGACGATGACAACATCGAAATACATGGTTACCTCATTAGTTACTGGTGAGCGCCCCATCCACGCCCGAATCATCGTATCTGATAATAGATAGATCTCCCGCCGTATAATTTCAACGCACCAACCCCCCATGTTATGATGGACCGAGGCGGAGAAAACCCACCGACTTTAGCCGTAGAACCCCCAAGTTTCTGATTGTTTATCTGACCGGGAGT
>DATHCY010000309.1:0-3386 GCA_035319305.1 Methanocella sp. | reverse complement strand
CTCTACCAACTTCAATGCAAAGCAGATCCCCGAACAACCATCATCAGATAATTATGCAACGGCCCCTCTCTCTAGAAAAGCTTTTTGTGTTTTCGTGCTACCCTACGTGAGAGCATTACAAGGGGAAAAGTCAAAGATCAGCAAATCGTCGCGCCCTGCACACAGGGGCGCTGGGAACCTGTGATAATGGCGCAGCGTCCGTGTTGTTAAGTCACCTGAGATCCGAGCAATCGAACTTAACTCTTTGCGATCATATAATGATCAGAGTACCTGGTATATGGATACATCACCATTACCGAAAACTTGTCGGAAATACAGGGTATTATTGAACTTCCCCTTCTGCACCTCATTGGCGCTTACCCACCACCCCGTATTGATGCGTCGGCCCTGTGGCACCCACACATAAGTAGAGTTCAGGTCTTTCGCCAACTCATTGGCGCGGGCGGGATCGGTGGTCTTGAAAATTTCGTCGGTCTCGCTCATCATCTTGATGGGGTCAGGAGCATTGGCCCAGTCGCCGCCCTCTGAGGTAAGGCGGGTAGTCATGCCCATGATGAGTTCGGCGCCGAAGATGTCGGCCACGAACTTGTCGCTTTTGTTCGTGTGATCCAGTATCCATCCTGTCGCGTTGAGTTCGCCTTGAGTCACCACGTGATCGTTCAGCATATTGTCGGACTGGACCTTTACCTCCGGCGGCGGGATCAGGAGCTTCGTCTGCTCCTCCGGAGTGTATTTAGCTAGGTACGAGTCGATCCCCTGCTTGAGCGGTACCGGGGTGAGATTGTGCAGATCGGCGATCTTAAACTGGAATGGCCAGAAGTAAGTTAGTAACAGGATAAACGCAAACATGGCCAGGACGATCGCTATCTGCTTACCTTCGTTCCTGTCGCTCATCACCACGGCTTTTGCACGACAAGTACAAAATAGTATCGCCGCGACGTCCCATCGATCGCCCCGATGATCAAAAATGTTTTAACCGATCGCTTACCTGTTATATCTGACTAATCAGCCCGATATGACGATGAAAACAGATAATATAAATTAATGAGAATATTTAATCAGGTTGGATTTTGTATGGAGCGCGACTACAACACGATGGACGATTTCTCCTTTAAGGGAAAGACGGTGCTGGTTCGGGTGGAGTTCAACTCTCCCATGAGTCCTGACGGCAGGATCCTCGATGATAAGCGTATCAGGGAGAGCGTCCCGACGATCAAACAGCTGGATGAAGCAAAGGTGGTGTTGATCGCCCATCAGAGCAGGCCTGGCAAGAAGGATTTCACCATGCTGGAGGACCACTCGAGGCGGCTTCAGCGGCTGTTGAAGCAGAACGTCCGCTACGTCGATGACATATTCGGGTCCCACGCCAGGTCGTCCATCGTCGAGATGGAACCCGGAGAGGTCATCCTGCTGGAGAATGTGCGCTTCTACGCGGAAGAGCAGCTGGAGCAGCCTCCGGAAACCCACTCGAAGACGCACCTGGTACGAAAGCTCGCGCCCCTTGCACAGGTTTTCCTCAACGACGCCTTCGGTGCGTCACACCGGTCACAATGCTCGCTGGTGGGCTTCACCCCTGTGCTCCCGTCCGGCGCCGGACGGCTGATGGAGAAGGAGATCGACTCGCTAACCAGGGCCCTCACCGGCGGCGGCGAGACCATCTATGTCCTCGGCGGGGCAAAGGTGGACGACAGCATCAGCGTCACCAGAAACGTGCTGGAGAAGAAGATCGCCACGAAGGTCTTGGTCACGGGCGTTGTGGCCAATGTGTTTCTTGTAGCTGGCGGAATCAAGATCGGCAAGCCAAACATGGACTTTCTAGAGAAGAACGAGCTTATAGGTGAAATCTCCAGGGCTAAGGCCATCCTGGATGAGTTCGACGGCAAGATAATCACACCATCCGACGTGGCTATTAACAAGGATGGCGAGAGGGTCGAGATGAATATCAAGAGCCTGCCCACTGACTATGTGATCTCGGACATCGGCAGGGAAACGATCGCGAATTTCGGCGACATTATCAGGCACTCGGATCATGTGGTGCTTAACGGACCCGCCGGTATCTTTGAGAACCCCGAGTACAGCGTGGGCACCAATGAGATACTTATGGCGGCGACGAAGGCCAAGTTCTCAGTCGTGGGCGGCGGCCACAGTTCGGCAGCAGTGGAAGCGCTGGGAATCGAGGACAAGATCTCCCACGTCTCGACCGGAGGCGGGGCAGCCATCGACTTTTTAAGCGGAAAGCCCATGCCCGCCATAGAAGCCCTTAAGGCGGCCAGGGTCAGAAAAATATCTGCCGGACGATAAATTTTATTCTTTAATCTTTAAATCGCTTTTAAAAGAAGGAGTTATGCCCAACCGTGGCTAGTACTTCAGGCTCTCTAGACCACGAGGACAGAAGCCCAACGAGAGCCACTCGCAGCCGGAGCATAATTCCCTGAAGTCCCTGGGCCGTATCCGTGCTTTGATAAGTGCATAGATATCTTTAGCCTTGAACAGGTCGCCTGCCTTGATTTCGAGCTTATCCATGACACGGCGATCCATATCCCGGACGGCCTTATTATCACTCATCCCGCCCTTGAAGCAGTCCGGGCCCTGGGAGTTGGGACACTGGATGCAAATGATGTCACAGTCATCCACGATCTCGATGTAGAGGTCGGGGTTCTGCTCGATCATGCGCTTGACCTTCTGCAGGTTTCTGATAAATTCGGCGGTGTAGCCGATGCCCTGAAAGCCGAGGATGCAAAGAAGGTGATGCGCCCTGAGCGGGATACCCTTCTTGCCAGCAGAACGCCGCAGACCAGTGGTCATCTCCTTCCAACTATATTCTGCCATGCTATAAACATTTTCAGAGCCTTGGGGTGGGCAGGATTGAAATGTTCAATACAATTGCGGTATTTATTTTAAATCGCTTATAAATATATAAATGAACGCCTATAGTTATGTTCGGACGATAAATCATGGCTGATGTCAGACAGCAGATAGGCCGGGGAAAGAGAATTGTGAACGATTGTAGATGGTGCGGAGCAGAAAGCGGCCGCGAAACGCAGATCATCCATGTCGACTGTGCCAGCCATCGCTATCCGGATGGCAGTATGGGGATCCACGACATGTGTTTTTACGTGGCTCCCCGGGAGATCGTGGCAATTTGCGGGGCCAATGGTTCGGGAAAATCGACTTTGCTCGAGCACCTGAATGGCCTGCTAGTACCTACGTCGGGACATGTCTACGTGATGGGAAGACGCTGCGATGACATGAAAGGCGAGATATGGAAAGAGGTGGGGCTCGTCTTTCAACGGCCGGAAGACCAGCTATTCGCACCCACGGTGCTGGACGATGTCATGTTTGGTCCGGTCAATCTGGGCATGAGCATCGAACAGGCCAGGGAGGTG
>DATHCY010000308.1:0-12212 GCA_035319305.1 Methanocella sp. | reverse complement strand
GCCCGAGGTTCCGGAGCTCACGGCTATTTCGAAGCCTACGAGTCCATGGCCAAATATACCTCGGCCAGCTTTCTCTCGAAGGCCGGGAAGCGAACGCCCGTGTTCGTCCGGTTCTCCACAGTCGCCGGATCCAGAGGCTCCGCAGACACTGTCCGAGACGCCCGAGGCTTCGCCGTCAAGTTCTACACCGACGAAGGCAACTACGACCTGGTCGGAAATAATATCCCAGTTTTCTTCATCCAAGACGCAATCAACTTCCCTGACCTGATCCACGCGGTCAAGCCGGAACCCGACAGCGAGATGCCCCAAGCCGCCACTGCCCATGATACCTTCTGGGACTTCGTCGCCAGCACTCCGGAGACCGCCCACATGGTCATGTGGGCCATGTCCGACCGAGCGATTCCCCGGAGCTTCAGCATGATGGAAGGTTTCGGGGTGAACACCTTCAGGTTTGTCAACGCGAAGGGAAATGCACGGTTTGTCAAGTTCCACTGGAAGCCCGCGCTAGGAATCCACTCGCTATCCTGGGACGAGGCCCAGAAGATCGCCGGGAAGGACCCAGACTTCAACCGGCGAAGCCTCTGGCAGGCCATCGAGGACGGCAACTACCCGGAATACGAACTGGGCGTGCAGATGATCGAGGAGAAAGAAGAGTTCAATTTCGAGTTCGACATCCTGGATCCCACCAAGATCTGGCCAGAAGAGCAGGTGCCCGTCAGGATCATCGGCAGAATGGTATTGAACAAAAACCCTGACAATTTCTTCGCGGAGACCGAGCAGGCGGCTTTCTGCCCCGGCAACATTGTGCCAGGCATCGACTTCAGCAACGACCCGCTACTTCAGGGCCGGCTCTTCTCGTACATCGATACCCAGCTGATCCGGCTCGGCGGCCCCAACTTTCACGAGATACCGATAAATCGGCCGATCGTGCCCATCCACAACAACCAGCGGGACGGCCATATGCGCCAGACTATCAACCGGGGCAAAGTGTCATATACTCCCAACGGGCTAGAGGACGGGTTTCCCGCGGAAGCCGGGAAAAAGGGCTTCGTCAGCTATGGGGAGAAGATGGACGGCCGCAAAGTGCGAGAGCGGAGCGAAAGCTTCCGGGACTACTTCAGCCAGGCCACGCTGTTCTGGAACAGCATGTCTGACTACGAGAAAGATCATATCGTCAGGGCTTTCCGGTTCGAGCTTGGCAAGGTCGGAGATACAACCGTGCGGCAGAAAGTGGTCGACATGTTCGCCCAAGTCGATCCGACTCTGGCAAAGCGCATCGGGAACGGCATAGGAATCGCTCCATCTCCCACCATTAAACCTCAGAAACAGCGCGGCGCGAAGCAGTCCCCGGCCCTCAGCCAGGCCAACACCAGGAAGGAGAGCGCCAGATCCCGGATGATCGCGATCCTGGCCTGCGAGGGTGTCATCGGCACCGAGCTGAAGGCCATTCAGGACAGCCTGGCCTCCGCAGGAGCCATGGGCGAGGTCATCTCCACCGACCTGGGCAGGATCAAGACGGCCGAAGGCAGACAGATCATGGTCGACAAAAGCCTCCTGACAGCCGCCTCCGTGGTCTACGACGGGGTCTATATACCGGGAGGCGCGAAGAGTGTCGAGAAGCTCAGGTCCAACAGCGACGCCCTGCACTTCGTGAGCGAAGCCTTCAAACACTGCAAGCCAATCGCAGCCACCGGAGATGGAGTGGGATTGCTAGAAACCGCGGGCATCCGCGGCGTGGCCCTGACTGGCACAGGGCAAAAGGTCGAAACTGCCGATAAAGGCGTCCTCACCGCCCGCGGTCCAAAAAACCTCGCCAGTTTCGGAGCCGAGTTCATCAAGGCAATATCCAGACACCGGTTCTGGGAACGGGAGAAGACCGATCAGACGTCTGCATGATCCTAAGAAGATGCTCCCGGCAGCCTGAGCATGTTCCAGGCCAGCAGCCCCATCCATCCCAGAGCGCCCAGCACAGTGATCCATTCAGCAATGATGATCGGCGTGCCCATGAGATAGGACCCGATGTAGGTCGCGCTGAACAGGCCAACCACGACGCCATAATACCCGATCAGCCGCAGGAAGGATCGGTGCCTCCGCAGCACCAAGTCGGTAGAGATGATAGCTATTATCAGCGATATAAAGAAGAATGAGGCAATGATCGAGTGCAGCTTGCCGTAATCCTCAGAGAACGCGCCGACCAGCATCAGGGCGGCGCCGGAGAACACCCCAATCAGGCGCGCCACCGTCAGCTTCCACTGATCGTCCAGACGCCACTGGTTTAACCCCGCGAAGAACAAGATCGTAAAGGCACCCGAGATCACACAAGCGCCGTCGAAGACCTTAGCCCCGGCCGGATTGAGCCCCGAATTTCCCAAATCACTAATGAAGTTTCCCAGCGGCGAATACGGCCCCGAATAGCGCACGGATGCAACCAGCACCAGCATACAGAAAAAGATAATCGCCAGTAATGCACTGATACTGCTGACCGGCAGACGAAAGCTTCCTGACTTCACGATATCGCCTCATCCGGCATATAGATAGTATATACCGACCATCGGGTACCAACTATGTTCTCGTGGCTTTCTTCACGATTTGAGCGACAGCGTAAAGCGATAATAGTATAGGGGGCACAAATGTGACGATCAGGATCAGCTGCTCCTGCCACCCTTCGAACCAAGGTAGCATGCCCTTATACTGGAGTACGAGTACAATTCCACATACCACCCATATGATAAATATGAACGGCGTCGCATATGCGTTGAAAGTCTTGAGAAACGAGGCCATCACCAGCCCTCCTATATCGGTCGTCTGGACAACTTTATATCACCCTATGATCTGATTGATATTTAACCGTAACTATATACTGTGCTGGACTGCCCGGAACATTTCAATTTACATTGCCACTCTTGATTTAGATGGTGCTGTGTTGAATATTGATGATGGCTTATATAGTGGGCGATTAAGCTGTTATTGTCTTTCTCATAACAAAAGCGTGAACCATTATCAGTATCCCCATGGTTTTACCCCATAGAATCAACCAGTTTCAGCGGACTTCGTCGGGCAAATACTGGACTTTCAAGTCTTTTACTCTGCAATTTCTGGCGATGAAACGCTCCGGTGTATGCAGGCTCGTAGATTTGCATGGCATGGGTTATGCTAAAGACTTATGATGCACGTTACGGAGTGACAGAAACATGAGTACTATTCGTATAACAGCGGTCGCATTACTGGTCCTGGCGGTCAGTATATTTATGGTTGCTGGTACTGTGAGCGCTAAGAGCGTGAGCAGTACAGCTACTTCGAGTGTGGGGCATTCATCCACACATGCATCGAGCGTAGGCACTATCGGTAATGTCGTCAGTCAGGCGAACGCAGTGCCGGGCACCGCCACCAACCTGGGCCGGATAGGAGCCCACGTGAATAGCTTCGGAGTAGCGACAGGAGGATCAGTGCCCTCGGCCCAGTCATTTGGCCAGATCACCCCCAATATGTTCGGTAGGTCGGGAGCGTTCCCCGCCGCGGTCCAGTCCCTCGGCCAGATCACCCCCAATCTGTTTAGCAATGCGCTTGTAGAGACGTCTACAATTCCCGGCATTGTCGGGTCCAGCAGTCAGAACGGTCCTAACCTCTTTAGTAACGCGATTGTAGAGGTGAACTTTGGTGCTGGGCGCATTGACAATGTGGATTCATTCGGCGGTCAGGTCGGGGGTGTCCAGAGCAGGGTGACGGAATTTGGGGGAACGGTAACCTCAACCGGCACGATCTAAAACCATTAATAGGAGCGAATAACCCAGTATTTCCCAGTATAGTGTAAAGAGAAATCATAGAGGAAAGTTGGTTACAAGCTCGGTTTCATGACACTATACTTGCGGTCCTACAGTAGGCGATTTATGATCAATCCGTAGCTTTATTTAAATCAGAAAATATTTGAGGCTATAGGTGTTGTCGTCCACGATAAGCTATGGTTGACAAAAAAATTTATTGTTAGGCGGAATAGGTGTGACCGCGGTTATAGCCATAATCGCTGTAATAGGCGTTGTAATCATAATCGGCTTAGGGATTTTTATTCTTGGCGCTTCTAATGTGCAGCAAAAAAACACGGCTGTTACAAGTTGGAACAAGTGGATTGAATCAGAGAGAAATTTTACTGCTGAAGAATCGCAGACTATGACCTTGTACAACGATCATGTAAATACATATCAAAGTGTCTCAGGCCAATCTTCGTCCCTTGATGTGTTGAAATCTAACTTTGAAACGGATCGTAGCAACTTCCGGAGTTGGGATTCTGCGTTGAACGAACTTAATAGTGCGACGTCAGATTTTTCAGCGAGCATAGCTAGCTTAACTGGCGATGAAAAACAATATGCTGATGATGCACTAACAAATATGAGGACATTTCAAAAACACCGAAATGCAGACGGCCCAAATGGATTACATCTTAGCTACAGATGATATGGTAAACTATATTGGAAGCGCTCAACAAGGGTCTCCGAATGAATTAATCCATCAAGACGGGTGAAAACATCGGCCTCCAAATATCTAGGTGGGATCGGTGCGGCGTACATGTGCGTAGCACCGGACAATAGACCACTCATAATGCGTACGTGATGATACACGTATGCGCTCCGACCGTAAATACTTAACTTTTAACCGCTTCCTACCAGCCTTTCTACCCGGAGGATCCATGTGTTGTTTTGTGTCGGGATGTGATACAGGTTGTTATAACCTGCGCATAATGGGAAAGTATAAGCTGTTCTGGGATTTACTAGGGAACAGGTTATAACAACCTAAACCAGTCCAAATAAACCGATTTACACAGGTCCACCATGATCTACCAAATAAACCATATAATTTTGTTAGATCCCAAAAACAGAAAGAAGCGCCGCGGCGGAGATTTGAACTCCGGAGCTCTTGCGAGCACAGGTTTAGCAAACCTGCTCCATACCAGGCTTGGATACCGCGACAGACAATATGATGCATTTAAAACAATGCAGTCGCCTTATCTACCTTTATACTATTTAAGATTTTCCGGCCCTGCAGGCCTATTTCACTTGCTGCAAGTGATTATTCCGTTTCGCATATAATTTCTGGCTTGCAGATCAGCCGTTCACAGCGAGCCCGATGGCCTTGGTCGTTGACCCATCGTCCGGTAGGAAGAATATATAAACCGGCTGGGTTCTCTCGCCTGACAGGCGATCAACCGCTGCAGCATTGGTCTCGATCTGGAAGCCTATGGCGACCTTATCGACCGAGGAGGCATAGACGGCGCTGATCCTAGCTTTTCCTCCTTGAACCGCGATGAACGACCTGCTTAGGTCCATTCTGCCTCCCTCTATCAGCGCCCTCAGCCCGTCGACCGAGGGTGTATCGGTCATTGCCAGTAGATATGGTCCGATCCTGGGGTCTTCCTGTGTAGAAACCTCCTGGGGCTGCTTTGCAAGCGATAAGGGTACGCCCCACGCCCGGGCCTGCAGCATGAGTGCGATGAGCCCGGGCAGCCCGGTGTTCTCGAGCGGGCGGCCCGTTGGGTCTGAGAGGTATAACCTTACCGGCTCCCTGGCAGCATCGTCATTCATGATAGCTATGGTGATATCGCATGGCACTCGCAGGTTCGCTGTCTCCGGTCCGATGGTGTTGAAGTAGATCTCGTCCACCATGTAGGCGATCGTCTGCTCTGTCAGTAGGGCTGGATCACCGATGAGCTCTTCATCGTCTTCCAGGCCGAACAGGCTGCAGGTGGCCTCCAGCATTGGGTACTTTTCCCGGACGAACGCCTTCATGCTCCTTGCTTTAGTATTGAGTTGCCTCATCGGATACGCCCGACAGGCATAGGGACGGGCCCGATGCACGCTGCAGAGCTTTTCATCCAGGAATGGGCAGCGCATCTCCACGGTTTTAATATACATATGGACCATGGGATTGAGTGAGGTTGCGCAGAGCTCGCAGCATGTATCGAAGAGCTCTGCGGGTGATTGTTTCAGGTGCTCCGCAAGCCGGAACAGCTCGTACGATGTTAGCTGTATAAGGTCTTGGTTTGCGCAGCAGTGGCCGCACATCGAGCAATCGAAAGCATTGATCATTCTAATAGGCCCTCGATTTCTTTCCTGCATCGTCCGATATAAGTTTTACGGCAAGCTACAGGCGGGCATGATACCGATCCGGGTGTACGAGGGTTTGTTGATGTTTGCTTGTGCAGACCTCCTAGCTCGCCTATTTTCGTATCCATGGTTCTGATATGCCTGTCTATGGAGCCTTCCGATGTTAGAAATGGTAAAAGCAGGCTCTGCGAAAAATGACGAATGTATAAGCTGCGGAAGCTGTGCAGATATGTGTTCCAATAATGCCCTTGTCTATTCGTTCGGACGGCGAGATGACGCGCAGAATTCTGCAGGAATTTCAAAAACGCCAGATCGTGGTTGAGATCGACTATTGACAGGCCTGTGAGAGGTTATTCACCCCTCAGATCCCACTATTATCAGAGCCCGATGATCTCCCACGCCTTTTCAATCATGGCAAATTTTTCATCCAGGGAGAACGGAAATTCATTGAGCACGCAGGCTACCTCATGGGCATCCTCTTGAATCTCCTCCATGGTGATCATTAGCATCCCGTTGACTGCGGAATCTGTCCTCTGCCTGATGATTTGCTCTATCCTGGAGGTCAGCCGGATCATCGCTTCCTTCATGGTTTCCTCGCCGTATCTCTCCACTACCGCAGAAAATTCCATATGTGATGAGGACGAGGGATGGAATTAAATGAATACCCCCGGAAAAACACGTTTTGGCGGTTGTTGGGTTTTAATTTATAGTAATATTCTTCGCGGGTCGACGGTCGCCTAACGACGCCCTACACTGGTTTTTAGGGTCCTATGAAACAGGAAGCCATATCCTTTTAGGGTATGGTGGTTCACCTAACAAGCTCCATGAGGCACGACTCATCGTACTCATTTGGATGACAGATAGCACAGGAATGTTTTTCGGACCAGCGCTTGTACCTATGTACCTCCCTGCCGCAGCTGGCGCAGCGGTACACGGTGATCTTCGGTCGGATGTGTTTTCGGAACTCGACCAGCGGGAGCACGATCTGTTCCCTGGTGGCCTTGACGAGGATGGTACCGTCCGATTTTGCGCTACAGTCGCAGTGCTGGACTGAGGTAAATGGCCTATATGTGGAGTATACGGTCCCGCAGATACGGCAGCGATAGTGCCATTTTTCCCGCTCGACGAATAGGTCGTTGGTCCTCGCCGTGGGAGAGACATCCATCAGCTTGCAGGCGTTTCGGAAATGGGCGCCGCGATGGCCCCGCTCTCCATGGAAGTGATAAGCGTAGATATGTGCGATCTCGTGTCTTAATACTTCGTCCAGCACATCCCACCCGTACTTGTCTAAATACCGATACGAAAGGACTACCCCCAGAGGGTTGCTATGCGCGTAGCCGATCCGACTTGATAGGCGATCGCTGATGCGGAGCATAATGTCCGGTATGTCGTTATCGAAGTACGTTTTGTTAATGTGCTCGAACCGTTCCTGGGTCTCGCTGAGATACCCGTTTATGATTTCCATTCTCAAAGCCCGATCGTATTCCATCTACTCACCTTTCATTCGAAAAGCGTATTGAACTATTCTCTGGTCTTCGAGCCCGGACGGCTCGACACTTCCATTATTGTCATGGGCGGGTTCTCCCGCAAGAAATGTAAATACTCAATATCCATTATTAACTTTGTCGTTTCGAAATTTTATATGGTAGAAACGCTTGTATACCAAGCAAATAATCCGTATTTATCAACCATTTAGCACGTTAAAAATGATATCTCGTCCTTTTAAAACTTTGGCATAATCATCGAGCTCGATGATCATACGCTTCTGCCCCAGAAGCATGGACATATCGAGTATGCCCTCGCCAGGACAGAGGTGCTGATCACGCTCTCCCATGTTATCATTGACGTGCAGGTATACGATCTCCGACAAATTCAGGAACTCCCGGGGCTCGGAACACATAATGGCATGTCCCACGTCGATCGTGACCCCGCAGCCGCAGTTAGAACTGAAACCGGCCAGCTCTTCAGGGGTATTACATAGAAACTGCCTATGTGACGGCATGTTCTCGATGGACAGTGTCACACCGGCAGATCTGGCATCGTCCGCCGCCTCCCCCAGCACCTGCATAGCATAATCTATGCAAACCCCACGCACTTTATCTTTGTGCACAATGCCAGGATGGGTCGTCACATATTTCGCGCCAGCGACAGCAGCCATATCGACCGCTTCGCCAAGCTGCCTCAGCGTCTCTTCCCGGATGCCGCGGTTTACGCTGGCAGGATTAAGATCTACGGTGGGAGAATGTAAATACACCTCCAAGCCGCTGCCCTCGAAACTATCCCGGATCTGCCGCGCATCGGCCTCCCTGGGCCATTGGGGGCCCTCGCAGAGGACCTCAATCGCGCCGAATCCATCCGATATAGCTGCTTTGGCCCAATCAAACGGAGATCTCCAGAACAGGGAGAGGGTGGAGAAACCGATCCGGACCTTGTGCATGGCAACTATTCTGTCCCAATGTACTATAACGTTAGCGATCGCCGCTTTACGATAATGGGGCCGTAGGACGGGGAAAGCACACCGGCTCTAATGAGCTTTTTCCATCCTGGAATAGCAAGAATGTTCGCGGTCTTTTACCGCTCGCTATAGCTATCACCCGGTTAGCTTCTCCCGGTCCTTCTGGTTATTCCACAATCGAAGCGACGGCAGGTGCTCCAGGTCCTTAAAATAATAGTATAGGAGAATTGCAGTGACGACATAGCCCGCGCATGTGAATATAAACGGCCAGATATAGTTACCATGTGCGATCATGACACCACTGATATACGAACTGGCTGAAATTGCAAGACAGCTTCCGGTAGACATTAGACCGACGGCGAAACCCTGCTCATGCCTCTTGATATGCTCCATCTGAAAGCTGGTCGTCGCTGGTCCCGCCATATTGATAAGAAACATATACGCTACATAAGCGCCGGCGACCATTACGAAGTCCCTAGTGAATGCCATAAGCACCAGACACGGGGCTGAAATCAGCTTGGTGACCACCGCGGACCTGATCTTGCCGATCCTCGAGGTGACCAGCGGGGTGAGCACGAAGCCCAGGATCATAAACGCTCCGGCGGCCGCGGATGTCAGGCCAATCTCCAGCACGCTCATGTTGAGCGCTTTCATAAAGTACACGTTGAAGTAGGGCACGATCATGCCCGAGGCGACGCCAAACGTGATGCTGGTCAGTGTGAACTTCAGAACTATAGGGGACAGTCTAAAATTTTTGATTGACAGGACCGGCTTCCCTTTACTGATGCCCTGGCATCGGTGCTCCTTAAGGAAAAACGCGAGCAGGCTACTCACGCCGAGCAACGCGACCGACGAGATCAACGTGAGCTGATACCCACTTCCAGCGCATGGAAAGCGCGACAGCCAGATTCCGGGCATCAAGCCTCCGACAGCACAGCCGATCACCGACGCGATCCAGCCTAGCGACGCGTTTGCGCTGAACACATGCACGCTCCTGTCAGCTTTACAGTTCTCCGAGAGGATCGGCGTCAGGCAAACGGCGCTGATGGAGCTGAATATGCCACCGACGGCGGCGAACATCAGCAGCACATATGGCTCTTTCATGATAAAGAGCGGCAGTACCGCCAGCAGGGATAGGAAGCTCGAGGCGATTATCAGCTTGCGCCGGTCGAACCGATCGCACAGTAGCCCTGCAGGGACTGACATGGTGGACGATGCGAGCAGCGATACCGCAAGTAGCAGCCCTAGGAAGTCAGTATGGAATCCCATGTCCAGGATGTACAAGTTAAAGATGATCCCGTAAATGCCGGAATAAAGACCCATGATGATGGTACGCAATAGCAGCAACCTAACGTTCCGGTTGAAACCAGCCACCATATGCAGATAGTTTTTAACTAGCTCCGTGAACAATCCCTCCATTGCCGGAATATGGAGTGTATAAGGACTAGTTTATAGCCTTCTGCCTGTACGGGAAACGGCCGATGTAAGCTATCTTTCGGTACCCATGTAACCCTACCTGGGACCATCGGCATACTTCTCGAGAAACACGAGTTTGAGGGAGCATGAAACTTGCTCCGATCGACATATATGGTAACCGAGCCGTTCATACAGTGCGATGTTCCTTTCGCTCCTGTCGCCGGTGAATAGCTCGTACCTTTTGAACGCCGCGAACTCCCTCTCGATCGTGGTCATGAGCGCGGTTCCGATGCCCTGCCCACGAAAAACCGGGTCGACGATAAGCCTGCCTATCAGGCATGTGTCATCCATCCCTCGGGCCCTTACCGATCCTGCGATCCTGCCTTTAGTCTCGGCCTTGAGGAAAATGTGATCGGAAAATTCCCTCACAATTTCATTATGAGTCTGCTTCAGAGGAGGAATATCGAAGTCATAGATCTCCGCCTCGGTGATATAGGCGATCTTCTGAAGCGCTAGGATCTCCTCAGCATCAGCCACACCGGCCTTTAAAATCCGCACGCTCTGCCCGTTTTTCAGGTATATTACCTGGAGCGACTCCATATATACAGATTGTGCATTCCCATATTTATGGCTACACCAGATAAGGGGCGGGAGACTCTATCGGCGGGTCACCAAGCTAAGGATCCTGCGGCACCGCGGCTTTTTCTATGCGCTTTTTACCCTCAAGCTTGCCGAAGTATATATATAGGAGCGCGGCGGCGCCGACATATGCAATGCAGGTGATGATAAACGGGATCGTGAAGTTCCCCCCTGTCATGAGCAGACCGCTGATATATGTGCTGACAGCAACTGCCAAGCTATTGCCTGTCGACATCAGGCCCACCGCGAAGCCCCGCTCTTCCTGCTTGATGACCTCCATCTGCAGACTAGTCTGGGCCGGGCCGGCCATGTTCATCAGGAACATTCTCATTATATAGGCAGTAGAGGCCGCGAGGAAATTGGTCGTGATCGCCATCATAATCAAAAATGGTAGCGATGCCGTCTGGGTGATTACAGCGGATCGGGCCCTGCCGATCCTCTGCGCTACATGGGGGATCGCGATGAAGCCAGCCACCATGAAAATATCCGCGACGGCGAAAACTAGGCCGGTTTCAAAGATGCTTGCATGGACGATTTTGGTAAAATAAACGTTGAAATAGGGTACGACCATACCAGCGCCTATGCCTATGATGACGCTGATCGCGGTGAACTTAAGCGTCTCGGTTGATGGGCGAACCTTCCATTTCCCTCTTACGTTGGCGGTAGTGTGATGAATCCTGCACTTGGTATCTTTCAGGAAGACCAGCAGAGCGCAGCCTGCGAACACCAGTAGCATCGAGGCTACCAGCGTTATCTGGTAACGGCTTGCGTTGATATGCAGCATAGGCCAGAGTAATGGTATCAGCCCGCCCAGGGTGGAGCCTATCACCATCGCGGCCCAGGTCAGGGCGGAACTGACGCTGAACACATGTACAGCCTGATCCGTTTCACAGTTGTCCGACAGGAATGGAGTGGCGCACACGGTAGCAATGGCTCCGAGCATACCGCTGAGCGCGCTGGCTGCCAGCATAATAATAGGGGATGGTGACAGGAAGAGCGGCAGCATGGCTATTGCGGACAGCACTGACGAGCCCACAATCAGCTTTTTACGATCGAATCGGTCACAGAGCATCCCCGCCGGGACGGACGCCAGAGATGTGGCCAGCAGAGATACGGAGAGCAGCAGCCCAAGGAAGTCTGTTCTGTAGCCTATATCGAGCACGTAGAGGTTAAACACAATGCCATATATTCCAGAGTAGATGCCCATGATGAAAATTTGGGCCAGAAAAAGCCTGACATTCCTGTTGAAGCCAGACATGCTGCGTATGTACTTTAAAATCATAGACACCGATCCGACTACCAAATTTAATTAACGTTCTACGATGACAGGTTAAATTCTTATGCATGGCAAGTATATGCCTGTAAAAGTACATTTATGGCCATATTAAAAGTAGAATGCTAAACAGCCATAAAATAGCCGCTATATGTAACATTAATATTATTACTAATGCTTATTTATCAATAGCTATGCTATTTACGTATATATTGCGTTTTTATGGCTGTTATTGGCGCAAAATACCGTTAATATTTATATCTATAAAAATAGCTCTATTTTATGAATAAACTGGTGATACAATGGATGGTCTAATTTGGTTGGCGGTAGTCTT
>DATHCY010000307.1:0-11501 GCA_035319305.1 Methanocella sp. | reverse complement strand
GCTCACGGCGAATATCTTCGATCGCAGCAACGAGGAAGAGGTGGCGGATTGTGCGGATGGCGTGCTGGTCTTCAACTGGGAGGCGACAGGTACCAACCAGCGCCAGCGCATGATGTACATCAAGAAGTTTCGCGGCCTGATGCCTTACCTAGAAGAGGACAATGTTGTTCGTTTCGAAACACGAGTGTCGGCGAGCCGCGGGTTTGAGATATCCAATATACGAGAGATCATAGGAAGGTAACCGGGTAGGTGTTATGAAACTATTAAGTACAGGCGTAAATGGGCTGGATGAGCTGCTTCAGGGCGGTGTCCCTGAGAAGCATATGATCGTGGTTGTGGGGGGCATGGGCACGGGCAAATCCACGCTCGCACTTCAGTTTCTGGTCAACGGGCTCAAGAACGGCGAAAAATCGGTGTATATAAGCCTGGAAGAGCAGGAAAGTGAGATCAAGGACTCGGCTAGGGGCTATGGATGGGATCTGCAGCCGTTCATCGACAACGAGTTGCTAGTGTTAATCAGGCTTGATCCCAATGATATCAAGACTACATTGCTTCGCATCAAGAACGAATTGCCCAATCTCATAAAGAAATTTGGGGCCACTCGATTGGTCATTGATTCCATTACGCTCTTTGAGATGATGTTCTCCGATGAGGCGGAGCGGCGACTGAATTTGTTTGAGATGTTCGCGATATTCAAGGAGACAGGGATTACTGCCTTGATCACTTCGGAGGCGTCCCGGAATGATGCGTATTGCAGCCGCTATGGCCTGGTCGAATACGTTGCAGACGGTGTGATCATCCTTCGTTACGTCAGGCCGGATCAGCTGAGGGATGTCAAGCTGGCTGCAGAGGTAGTGAAAATGCGCAGGCACAGGCACTCCCGCAGCATCAAGCCCTACGATATCAGCAGCGAAGGTATTGTTGTGCACTCGGAATCGGAAGTATTCTGAAGTACTTGAATTTTACCTTCTATATTTTACGAAGCGCGGAATTTTTCTCGAAATTAGCTCCGCTTCATGGCATCAGTTCGCCATATGTGTTTAGAGCGAATTTAAGGGGGAGTTGACGTAAGTTTTTTATATGTTTAACTTATATAATATCTATAAGTCCTGAACGGAAAAATATTTACGACTGTCGAAAGCTTTATTTTATGGAAGTATAATTATTAAAATATCAATCGTATGGATGGGATAGGTTGGCTTTGGAAGAGCCCCAGAGGCAGAAAAGGAGGACGCAACAAAGCTGGAAAAACAACGTCGAGCGCGATCTAAAGCGGCTGCTCGACCGTAGAGGCGTCATCGGCGCCTTCCTCATAGCTAAAAACGGGGAGACCATTACCCAGGTCTTCCAAGATACGACGAAGCAGAAAGAGAGTTCCCTCATGCAGATCGTCCGCAAGCTAACGCCGCTCATGCAAGCCATGAGAAACGTGCCGCTGAGACGGACGATATTCGAGACAAAGGACGGATCGATCGTATTCTACAGCATTGAAAACGGCATGGTCGGCTGCCTGCTGGACCATGACTTCGACGTGGTATCGATCATGCTGGAAGTGCGAACGGTCGGCGACATGATCAACAGCCATCTGAACAACGCAGAGATCGACCGGAAAAAGCAGGACAGCCTCCTGCAGGAAAATCGAAACGAATTCCGCGCCTTCAACCACGATCTGCTGAGGGAGATTGAGAAACACTTCGGTCCCGTAACCACTGAACAGATTATCCAGAGGACGGTAAGGTGAATAAATGAAGAAGCTCAAAACTGGCATTCTAGGATTAGACAGCCTCCTTGACGGAGGGTTCAACGAACACTCCGCGACAATTCTCGTAGGCTCCGCAGGCACAGGAAAGACGACCATGGCCCTCCAGTTCCTACGCAAGGGGCTGGAAAACGGAACGGACGCCATTTACATCACGCTGGAAGAGCCCCGCTCACAAATCCTCGAAGAGGCAAAGAGCATGGGCTGGGAAGACATCGATAAGTATATCGAGCAGGGGCAACTGGTCTTCCTGGAAGCCGCCGGCAAGGACCTGGCAGACTTCATCAAGGAGGAACTGCCCAGGTTCGTCAGCGAGTGGAATGGATCCGGCGCAAGGATCGTCATCGATCCGCTGACTCCCGTCATCTGGGCCAACGATAACAAATACGACCAACGCCTGCTGATCTCGCAGCTATTCAAAGAGACTAAGCGCATGGGCACAGTGCTCAGCACCATCGAGGAACACGGCACCACAGGGGACATGACGGGTGGCGAGACGATCATCCCCATGTACCTGGCGGATACCATTGTCCATATATCCAACTTGGGCATGGGCAACCGCATGATGTCAATCAAAAAATCCCGGCAGTCATGGCACAGCGAATCGCAGTGGCCATACCGCTTCGTACTTGGCCTTGGCATAGTCATCGACTCTACCGGCCTGGACGGAAAGCGCACCAAGAAGATCGGCCCTGAGCTCAAGCAGCGCACCTACGAGAGCGTTATGCGCCTATCCAAGGAGAACGCAGAACAAGTCAAGAACATCGTCAAGTACCTGGAGCGCGCCGACCTCGGCGATATGGAGCCAGAGCAGATCCTGGATATGCTAGTAGAGGACTACAAAGTGGCACAGTGACGGTCTACAGGATGCATAAGCACGTGTCGTCAAAGGAAACGAATGGATGCATACCCATCGCAAGTGGATCTATCTGCCAAAAATGCAGCGGTAGCCGGGTTAAAATCGTCTACTTTGAGAAGGAGGGCAAAAAGTTCGCCGTCTGCGAAGACTGCGGCGATGTAAAAACCATCGGCTCCAGCCTCCAAGAATGCTACGGCAAATGGAAATCGTACCGGGAGATGCCATCCCGATGAAGGAGACAGAACGGCTGGAGCAAGCCACAAACAAATTGTGGCGAGTTCCATAATCACAATTTTTTCCATGATTTATCGATAATATTCGACTATAGTCAAAAGAATATACTACAGATCAGATTGCGGACCGACAAATTTCGCCTGTATCAATCTGTATTTGTATTATAGAAAAATATCACCGCGCGCAAGTCACAAGGCCGGGACCAACCACCCTATATGTATCTATCAACCCTACATCACGATCATTTGCTGGTCGACCGACTGGCTTATGATGCCGGAACGAACCAAACCCAATGCGAGGGGTGCACATATTATACCTCCCAAACCCCTCGCATCTTCGGTTTTAGAGGTAATCGGGCTTTGAGATACTTAGGCTATTTTTTCATGCAAAAAGTATAAGATTCATTATGCTGTTTATTGAAAAAGCGGGCCTGTGGTCTAGTTGGTTATGACATCGCCTTTACACGGCGGGGATCAGGGGTTCGAATCCCTTCGGGCCCATGAATAAAATTTTGAGGGTCGGGGACTTCAAAGTCCCCTGGTCTCAACTCGTAAGATTATTTGTTGCACTTCAGCCCGACCGAATCCGCGATGTTCTTGGCCACATCGTCGACGTCCATATTTGCAGCCTTCGCCGCCTTGTTCAGATCGTCCATCGAGATCATGTCAGGGTTGCCATGCTTTTCATTCGGCATTCCACATCCACAACTCACACACATCTTAATCCCACCTCTGCCAGTTTGGTAACTTCTGCGAGTTTAAAAAATATCCTCACGGATTCATTACATGCTTAAACCACGACCAATAGTTTATCAGGCAGGGCGATCAAATAACCATTGCACATAACATAAAGGGGCTGGTTTCTATGGTCATTAACGAGATCATATCCACCGTATCCGGGCTGCTGAACTACGCCTGGGTGCTGCTGATAGTCATCCTGTTCGTCATACCCATCCTGCAGAGATATCTGGTGAACTCCGCCAGGCAACGGATCTTGGCCCGCATATCACGGGAGCGCAAGTCCCAGGTGATCACGTTGATCCACAGACAGGAGACTATAGCGTTCCTGGGGATCCCCCTATCCCGCTACATCGACATCGATGATAGCGAGGAGGTACTGCGGGCCATCCGGATGACGCCACCAGAGGTTCCGATAGATCTGATTATGCATACGCCCGGCGGCATCGCGCTTGCCGCGACCCAGATCGCCCTGGCGCTCAAGTCTCATCCCGCACAGAAAACGATCATCGTCCCACATTACGCCATGAGCGGCGGCACCCTGATAGCCCTGGCGGCGGATCAGATCCTGATGGACCCTCATGCAGTGCTTGGGCCGGTCGACCCGCAACTCGCCGGCAAGGATGGGGCGTTCGCCGCCTCATCGATATTGAGCGTGATTCGCCAGAAGCCGATCGAAAAGATCAGCGATGCAACACTAATCCTCGCGGACGACGCCCGCAAGGCCCAGGAGCAGATGAAAAGGTTGGTGCGGGAGATCATAAAAGGCAAGTGTGGCGAACCAAACATCGATATGATCCTAGAGGAGCTGGTCAGCGGTAAATATACCCACGACTACCCGATCTTCCCCGAAAAGGCGAAGGAGATGTTCGGCGACTGCGTTCAGATCGGCATCCCAAAGTCCGTATATGAATTGATGGAGTTCTACCGGATGGAGATGGGATCCAGGCGTCCTGGCGTCGAGTACATACCGGTCGCCCCGCCGGGGAGCCGGCCCTAAAAAGAACCGGATCCTCCGGCGTATATCCAGTGTTCATTTTAGATAGATTTGCTGCAGCCCGTCCATCCATGTTCCCTCATTTACTACCCCCGATTTGATCAGCCATGAAGCACTGGTTTTGGCATATGATGTAAAGTTTTACATACAAAATGTAAAGTTATATATACTAAAAGTAAAGTATACTTTACATGATGAGGAACCGCCTGAAAGAGCTCAGAGCCCGTTTTAACATGACGCAGGAGGAGCTGGCGGAAAGGGTCGGTGTCTCAAGACAGACGATCGTCGCCATCGAGAAGCAGAAGTATGACCCGTCATTGTCGCTGGCATTCAAGCTGGCTCGGTGCTTCGGGATCAAGATCGAAGACATATTCCAAGAGGAATGACGTGATGACAGGAAAGACCAAGATAGGCTTCGGAAAGGGAGAATACATGATCATGAACCTGATAATATCGCTGACCATGATCGTGTGGTTCATCACCTGGATGATGTACGCGAATATCATAGACCCGGGAATGGTTCGGATCGTCGTCGCTAGCTTCATCATGGGCGGAGCGGTCATCATGCTCTTCATCATCTATGTGTGGATCAACAATAAGCGAAACAAAAAAGTGAACGCTGGCCTGGAATACCAAGATGAGCGAAGCGATCAGTGCTCGATGAAGGCTACCAGGAACGCGTTCGTAGTAGCCCTCCTGATCCTCTCGGTCTACATGATCCTCGGGCAGCTGAAGCCCGACTCCCTCTACGAGATCCAGGCGCTCCAAGCGGTCTTCGGAGTCACGGTGGCCGCGTACGCCGCTTCCTACTACATCTACAAGAGGGCATGATATATGATCCAGACCTGGAAGCCCCGTGAATCCGACTGGTCGGTGGCGTGTTTCAGCGTGACTTTCGAGGAGATCTTCGAGGAGGAGTAGCTGCATGGAGGAAAATGCAACGATAGGAAAAGGTTGTGGCGAATTCAGGAAGGTGAGCCTGGCCTTATCACTGACGATGTTCGTGTGTTACATCACAGGGGTGCTATACATAAATGCTGAGGTACCGGAGTTGATCCCGGTGTATATTGCCAGCAGCGCACTCTTGTTGCTCGTAATCGGACCTCCTGTCCTGTACTCGAGGATTAAAAAGTTGAAGGGCGGGGAAGTGTACATGGATGAACGGAGCGATCAGTGCACTCTGAAGGCCACGAGGAATGCCTTTATCGTCACCCTCCTGGCCCTCTCGGTCTACATGATCCTCGGACAGTGGAAACCCGACTCGCTCTACAGGATCCTGGCGCTCCAGACCATTTTCGGAGTCACCGTGAGCGCTTATATCGCCTCATACTTCTATTATCAGTTCTTCAGGTAGGTGATCGAATGTACAACCCAAGTGAATCGAAGATGTCTGCGATCATATTGGTAGCTTCCACGCTACTGTGCGCGGTGGTGTCCAATCTGGCCGATCCGTTCAGCATTTTTCGCCTGATGATCATGCTCATCCTGAAGGTACTGAGCGTTCTATAGCGGAGGGTTCGGAGCCAATGAGTATATTCAAGAAATTATCCAGGCACGAGGAATCAAGGGTCAACATGATCACGATGCTTGCAGCAGGATTATCGAGAATAGCGCTGCCAAAGCTTTCGGAAGAAGCAATAGCAGTTGCCATCATTGTGATTACATACGGATTGCTGTTGGTAGCGCTAGTCTCTGATCTCTATGTGATCATCGGCAGCACGATCATATTTCTGGCCGCGCTGCTCCTCCTCGTTTTTACAAAGTTCCTACAGATGACTAGGAGCAAGCCGGATGACGAAAGGAGCGCGCGTTGCTCTGTGACTGCAGCCAGAAACGGGTTCGCAGTGGCACTGGTACTGCTGGCCGCGTTAACGGTGGTCTACCAGTTACACTTCGCGCCGCTGAGTATGACCGATGTGCTCAGCACAATCTGGGGTATATGCACGGTTGTTTACGTATTATCATACTCGCATTACATGAGGGTCGGATGTTGAAAATGGGCGTATTCGAAGAAGGTGATGGGCCGTGATAAAGATGATACAACAGAGCCAAGTAGTGGGGGTCTTGAAGGGTAATGAGACTGGAGTAAGACAAGGGAGGCAATGATATGCTCAATGGGATATTCATGGACAGAAAAGTTGTAGAATGGTTCATAATGTTAACAATGTTGTTATCGATAATGGCTGCACTATCGATAGCGGGCGAATTGAGCTGGATTGTAACAATCCTTGTTATCGTAATGTCCCTCTTTCTGTTCGTTATCGGTCTGTTGAGTTGGGGATGGGAAAAACGCAACGTCTACGCGCGTTGGGATGAGAGAAAGGAGATGTGCTCGCTGCTCGCGAAGCGGAACGTGTACATCTTTACGCTGGTGCTCCTGGGCATCGTGGCTTTGGCATATTCGCTGGGATATACCCTGTACGGGTTGCTCAGCACGATACTCGTGGTATACACGATAATCACGCTCGTAGATTTCTTGTCATACTACTATTACCTTAGCAAAAATTTGGCTTGACCGATCTAGAAATCGTCAAGTGTTGAGGGTGTCATAATGAGTGAAATGGCAATTCGTACAGTGAATCTCACTAAAGACTTCAAAAACGTTAGAGCGGTTGACGGGCTTTCCATTGAGGCGCCCGCCGGGAAGGTATTCGGCTTTCTCGGCCCGAACGGTAGCGGCAAGACGACCACGATCCACCTGCTGCTGGGGCTGCTGGGGCCAACGTCGGGGAGCGCCGAGGTGCTGGGGTTCGATACCAGGAGGCAGGCGGACGAGATCCGGGAGCGATCGGGAGCGCTGCTCGAGTTTCCGGGAGTATATGAGCGCCTGAGCGCCGTGGATAACCTGGAGTTCTACGGTCGGGTGTGGAAGATGTCGGCGAGCGAGCGAAAAGAGCGGACGAAAGAGCTTCTTACTCACATCGGCCTATGGGAGCGGCGGACTGAGACGGTCGGCAAGTGGAGCCGGGGCATGAAGCAGAAGCTCGCGGTTGCCAGGGCGATATACCACCGGCCGTCACTGGTATTCCTGGACGAGCCCACTGCCGGGTTTGACCCGGTGGCAGCGGCCACGCTGCACGACGACATTGCCTCGCTAGCGTCTCGGGAGCACGTGACGGTGTTTCTGACGACGCATAACTTGGCCGAGGCGGAGAAGCTCTGCAGCAAGATCGCTGTCATCAACAAAGGCAAGCTCGCCGCTATCGGGCGCCCTGACGAGCTGCGATCGAAGGCTGGCGGCCCGAGGCTGGAGATCATCGGCGGCGGTTTCAGTGATGCTCTTATCACATCGCTCCGCGCGATGCCCGAAGTGGCAGAGGTCAGCCAGATGGACGGTCGGCTGGTCATCGAGGTGCGGGGAGATGGCCGCACCTCGCACCTGGTGAAACTGATCGCCAACAGTGGCGGAGAGATCGAGGAGGTCCGGAAGGGCAAGGCGAGCCTGGAAGAGGCATTCCTGTCGCTGGTCGAGGAGGCAAAGACATGATCATCCTGCATGATGTACTGACCGTCATGTGGAAGGAGAGCAGGGAGATCATAGCCATTTACGGCTCTCTCAAAGGCGGTATCTTCCGATATATGCTGATCATAGGGATCTTTGGCATATACATACCATACAATATTGGCCGAGGATTCGCCGAGAATCCGTTTTATCTGCTCATGTACGTCTGGATCACGATGATCATGGGTGTCGGCACAGTGGTGGATTCGATCGCGGGCGAGCGAGAGCGGCATACCCTAGAGACTCTGCTGGCCAGTCGTCTGTCAGACAGCACCATCCTTTTCGGGAAGGTCCTGTCCACCGTGCTTAACGGTTTCGGCATGAATGTGATACTGATAGTACTGGGGTTGACAGTGGTAAATGTGGCGTTCTGGAACGGACAGATTACATTATATCCTATGGAAGCCTTCGCGCTGGTGCTCTTGGTGTCATTGTTGATCAACATTTTCTTCGCAGCTCTGGGCGTATTGGTGTCGTTACGGGCTCAGACTGTAAGGCAAGGCAGTGAAATGTTGCTTGTAGCCTTAATTGGAATCGCTGCAGTGCCATTCATCCTGTTTTTTGTCATACCAAATGACCTGAAGAAAAAGGTGCTCGATGCTATCGTCTCGACGAGTTTGACCGGTCTGGAAGTCGGGGCAATTGCGGTGCTGACCATCATGTGTCTTATCACACTATATATCGCAATGCTGAACTTCCGACGTGACAAACTGATCCTGGACTAAAACATGAATAATGCGTGGATGACTATCGGCGACATCTATGCGATCGCCTGGAAGGAGTACAGGGAGCTCTTCGCAGCTCAGGGTAGCTTCAGAAGCAGGTTGCTGAACTTGGGCATCTTCACACTCCTCCTGGGCTTTTATTTCCCGTTTGCCGGAGGGCATGCTTTCTTCCAGAACCCATACATCCTCCTTTTCTACATCTTTTTTCCGCTGGGCTTGATGATCGTCGCGATCTTGGATTCGATCGCGGGCGAGCGAGAGCGGCATACCCTAGAGACTCTGCTGGCCAGTCGTCTGTCAGATTACGCTATACTCTATGGCAAAATCCTGACGGAGGTCGCCTATAGTTGGGGCTTAACGGTGGGTTTCATACTCCTCGCCCTCGTCGCCGTCAATATCGCGTTCTGGAGCGGTAACTTGGCCCTTTTTCCCCTACTGACCTTGCTGTTCACCCTGGTTGCCGCGCTGATGATCGACCTGTTCGCGGCGTCGGCCGGGATAATCATCTCACTGAAAATGCCTACGGTCAGGTCGGGAAATGATATCCTGGTCATGGCCCTGATCGTGGTTGCGATCACACCACTTCTGGTCTATTCTATTTTGCCTGTCGACTGGCAAAAGTGGATAGCTGATGTGCCCTTCCACCTGGGGATGGTTAAAACGGCCGGACTGATCCTGATGGCGCTGATGGCGCTCGACCTCTGCATCCTATGGGTTGCGGCACAAGCCTTCCGACGCAGCAGGTTGATCCAGGAGTTATAGCCAGATGAACAACCGGTACTACCAATTTATCTGAAGGAGCTGCGCCACCGATCGTAATCCTTGTGCTTAACAAAACATCCGATTATATAGATAGTATCGGCGGCGAGGTCGAGTTGAAAGATGATCCTGCTATCCCATTGCGAATGGCCTCACTCCGGTTGTTCGTCAGTCCGATTTCTATGGTTCTTGCCACGACGTTAAGGTATGTCTCGCCTATATCCGGGTTGACCCTTTCGACGTTCGATGCTTCTGCCATCTCCACATCCCTTTTTGCGGTGTACAAATTGTGCTATCACGTATTAAATGTTCATTTATAGTAAAATTGAAAAAGTTATAGTATCTAAACGAAGCTGGTGTTGGGTTACACCAGTATCAGTGCTAAAAAATTCAACATACTATAAAGTTCTCTATTCAGATCGTATCATTACGAGAAGCATCTTGAACCTTTTAACAGCGGTTAAAGAATGAACTGCATCCTTCGGAAATATGATCATCTGCCCGGCCCTGACTCGGTGTACCACCTCGTTGACCATGATGTCTGCCTCGCCATCGAGGATGTATACCATGGCGTCGAAGGGTGCCGTATGCTCGCTCAGCCCCTCGCCTTCGCCGAAGGAGAAGACCGTTACGGTGCCGGTCTTCTTTCTCAAAATTTCTCGGCTGACCACAGCGCCGTCTTGGTATTCGGCCAGTCCGGCCAGATCGATCGGCTTGGAGAGCAGGCTCTCTGTTGAAGACTTTTTGGCTGTCATAGAATTACACTGTGATCATATGGCTCTCAAAAGTATATAGCTAAGCTGGAGATGGCGTGGAAAAAGGTGAAGTATATGTCGGGAGATAATATTTTGTCGAGCATATAGGGAGGAGAAAGCATCAGACTATCGACGATATTTATAGCTATCCTGCTAGTCTCTATGGCAGCGGTCTTTTCTGCCTGCGCGCAGCAGGCTCCTCTCCAGAGCCCGGCGGTGAGCGATAATATGGCAAGACAGGTTACAGCAATGGATGTCACCAGTCCGGCATTCCAGGATGGGGGCCGGATACCGGTGAAATATACGGCGGACGGCGACGACATGTCGCCCGCTATTAACTGGTCGCACGCGCCGGAAGGCACCGGTCAGTTCGTATTAATCTGCGATGATCCGGACGCGCCATCGGGCACGTTTACCCACTGGGTCATCTACGGCATATACGGTAATAAGACAGGCCTGCCCGAAGGGGTGCCCCAGATTGAGGAGCTGGACGATCGGTCTATGCAGGGCGTGAACAGCTTTGGCAAGATCGGCTACGGCGGGCCGGCGCCCCCGAAGGGCAAGCCACACCGGTATATTTTCAAGCTATATGCCTTGGACGCCAGGATGGATCTGCCGGCGGGCATCGCAAAGGACAAGCTGCTAAAGGCGATGGAAGGGCATGTGATCGCGGAAGGCACGCTTACCGGGCTATACGGAAGGTAAAAAGGTTTCGAGAAAACTACAGCGTTGAATGGATCGAGTCTATTCGGCTTGATCCATGTCCGCGCACCGGCGCAACCTGGCTATGCGCAGTGTTCGTCTTCCTTCGCAGGCCTTAACAACCGCTTCATAGCGGTAATCGGTAATATTAGATACAGTAGTGGAAAAACGAAGGGACAGCTTTTCAATCGTACCCCGACTGGAAGCCTCCTCCTTTTTTGAAAAATGGCAGGTATATCATTCGCTTTCTTAGGATGTTCAGCTCGTAGTCCAGCCGTTGCAGAACCCCCGGCTTTTCCGCGATGCCGGTGACGAAGATGAAATCGGCCATCTGCGGTAACAGGTCGGCCGTCACGCTCGTCTTCTCCCGGGGCACTCCGGGCTCGGGCTTGCCGGGCTTGTATTTAGGCGGGTTGCTGGTCTGGTACATGGCCACGTCCTTGAAGTGCTGAGGCTCCATTTCGTAGGCCGG
>DATHCY010000306.1:0-2307 GCA_035319305.1 Methanocella sp. | reverse complement strand
TGCTGATCAGATCAAGCGTTATAGGGTGATCAGGAAATCTAATACCCACATAATCGGACCCGGCGGTGAGAATATCTGGGAGTACCGGCTTCTTTTTCAGGATCACCGTGACCGGTCCAGGTAAAAATCGCAGGATGAATTCAGGGCGCTCTATTTCGGCGACCATCCGCATCATTTCCATGCTGGAGACGGCAATCGAGAGGGGTAGGGATTCCGGCCGTTGTTTTACCTTAAAAACCCTACTGATAGCACAGGTGTCTAGGGCGAGGGCGCCGATGCCGTAGACCGTCTCTGTTGGGTAGGCGATGATCCCACCGTTCGCCACGATGGCCGCCGCATGGCTGATGTCGTTTCCCACAAGCATAACCTCAGATGTGTGGAAAATGCTAAATATATTATCCTGCATGCCATATCAGTGCTTGGTGTTCTCCGGCCATAGCAATCGAGACGAATAGATACGTTTATTATATCTTACCGCTATACATTTGTTGGTCCAGCGAGGGGTAAAAATGGAATCTTTTGCGGTGATTCGAGCCGACGACCAAGCGAAACTTAATACTGCGATATCGGATCTTCAGAGGCATGGGGGGCTGACATTTGCCACATCGCCCAAGGAGTTGAAGCCATCTTCTGCTGATAAGATCTTGGTAACCGTCATGAAGGTACCGTTGAAAAAGTCATGTAGGGCCGCCGCCCTCGTGTCGCTCAACGACGATCCGGGCGTAGCGATCGATGTGCTGGGGCGCATTCACCCCCCTGCGCATGTCATCATCGTCAGCTCCCGTCATGATGTGTTCGCTCGGATATCCGATTGCGTAACCAAGCTTCCAGAGCTTAAGGACTATGTTGCGCCGGTGATCCAGAAAAAAGTTTGAAAGCATGGAGATAGCGAAAACAGGGCAGTCAATTCAACACGCTTGCCGTTATCACTTCCCGACTATCGGGTTGCCAGCTTCTCATAATTTTTGGGGCCGTAGGGGCAGGGAAACCCATTAATTTGGTGGGAAAATTCGAGCCCCGTTGCTCCGTTTCGCCTCTTTTCTCGTAATTAGAGGCTCTTAAGCGAACATCACACCGCTCTCTTCGGTCATGTTGCGGCTGCGATCGCCCATAACTTTGGCGACGGCCGCGTTGAAGTCCGACGAATCGACGATGTCCCTGTTATTGCGGATCGCGAACATGCCTGCTTCCATGACAATGGCCGACAGGTCGGCGCCGCTTGACTCTTCGGTCAGGGCGGCGATCTTCTTCAGGTCCACGTCGTCGGTGAGGTTCATCTTACGAGTGTGGATCCTCAGGATCTGCTCCCTCGAGTCGATGGACGGCATCGGTACCTTGATCATGCGATCGAACCGTCCCGGTCTCAGGAGCGCCGGATCCAGGATATCCGGCCGGTTGGTAGCCGCAAGGATACGGACGTTACCCCTGGGATCGAACCCGTCCATCTCAGCAAGCAGCTGCACCAGCGTCCGCTGCACCTCCCGATCACCAGAGGTAATACTATCTAGGCGCTTGGCCCCGATGGAGTCGATCTCGTCGATGAAGATGATAGACGGCGATTTTTCCTTAGCCAGCTCAAACAGTTCACGGACCATCCTGGCACCTTCACCGATGTACTTCTGCACCAGCTCGGATCCGATGATCCTAATAAAGGTCGCTCTCGTCTTATTCGCCACCGCCTTCGCCAGCAGCGTCTTGCCCGTGCCCGGGGGGCCATACAGCAGCACGCCCTTAGGAGGCTCGATGCCGATCTTAACGAACAGTTCGGGCTTCATAAGCGGCAGCTCGACGGTCTCTTTGAGTTCGTTGATCTGCGGCTCCAGGCCTCCGATACCGGTATAATCCACTTCCGGAGAGTCGACCACCTCCATGCCCAGCACCGACGGATCTTTTACCGTCGGCAGCACCTCGATCACGGCGAGGGACTGCTGATTCAGGGCTACCTTCGCGCCCGGGAATGTCTCTTTAGAGTTAATAAACTGGGAAGAGTTTACCACAAACTTGGGCCCGGTCGATGACTTAATGATCATCTTGCCGTTGCTCATCACATCCAGGATAGTACCTACGATGAGAGGAGGCGTTTTCAGCCTGTCGAGTTCAGAGGTCAGCTTGCGAATCTCCCGCTCGTACTGCACCTTCTTGTTCTCGACCGATTTCTTCTCCAGTTCGATCTTACGGTATTCCTCTTTCAAGCGGACATTCCGTTCTTCCAGCTGCTTAACCCTGTCTAGCAGGTACTTAGAAAAGTCGCTCAGAGGCACTTCTCCAGTAAAGTCGAGGCCAGATCCTTCCGCCATAAATATCCTT
>DATHCY010000305.1:0-4683 GCA_035319305.1 Methanocella sp. | reverse complement strand
GTTGAGGGTATCTCGAAGAAACAGGCTCCTTGGGTGAACATGGACTCGGAGATCAGTGCTGATGGACAGACGTTGTATTATACCGAAAACCAATTCAATGCCGGCGGGTTACCTCAAACTTCCAGTATTTGCATCGCAGATAAGTTATGTGATGCCACGTTTCAGCCATGTGCTAACTCTAGTACGATCATGCGGAACGTGAACGCTCCCGGATATCTTGATTATGCACCCTGTACTAGTGCTGACCAACTCCAGCTTTACTTCACTCGCACCAATCTACAAAATAATGACTACCAGATCATGGAGGCAACCCGCAACAACACTGCAGAACCTTTCGGAATGCCAGAGAGAATCGGATCTATCACGGGTAACATAAAAGAAGCGCCAACGATATCACCAGATGGAAAAAGTCTATATTATCACATGCTGGATAACGGGACGTACCATCTGTTTATGGTAAAACTAATCACAACCACAACATAACCGAGATATGCTATAGACCGTTACTAAAACTTCATGAACATTCCATCGTGTACGCAAACGTCAGCCATGAACAAAGCACTCTCCGAACAAGCATAGACATTAAAAAATCTACGGACTTCAAAGAGGCGAAGCCGGGCCGAATTTGCCTTCCTGCACCTTATAAACATTTCGTTTTCAAGTTTTTCTGCGTTTGCCTGAGTCGACTCAGTGACACCATAATTGTTAAAAAAGCTCAATGCACTCATATATAATCACTCATATATAATATAACATGTAAGCTAGACAAATTCATAGATAAAGATAAAGTAGACTTACTCAGGTAAAACGCAATATATAAAAATACTTAGCCCTTTTCAAAAGACCCTTGTACATAGCCATTCGAAAATTGTGTATGTTCTGAACGCGTCACGAAAAATTATAAGTTGATATCACCTGTAGTAGCCCACATCTATTGCTATTCGCATCCCTCCACATTAGGAGGAGGACTGTAGCAATCATGGAGGGAGAATAACGTATGTGGCCTCTTATTGTTCTACAGGTCCAAATTAGTAGCCGGTAGCATGACTATGAACTTGGCGCCCTTAGTATGGTCTCCAGGCACCCTGTCCTCGACCCATACCCGGCCGTCATAGCTGTCCACTAGAGACTTGACCAGGTACAACCCGAGGCCCATTCCCTTCGCATGGTTCGTGCCCTTCAGCATCCGGTTAAAGATCCGGCCCTTGAACTCGTCGGAGATGCCCGGCCCGTCATCCTCGATGCTGACCCGGCAATATTTCCTGCCATCATCTGCCACGATGTCTCCGTTAACAACGATATTAGCCCTATCGCCCGTGTGCTTGATCGCGTTGCCCACAAGGTTGGCGAACACGTCGTACAACAACTCGTTCGCGCTGATGCGGCAATGGTCCTTCCCGCTCAGGTTCAACGTGACGGTCTTGCCAGGGACCGACCCGTACTCGCGCCGCACCTCAGAGAGCATCGCGTACACATCCACGTCCTGTACCCGGAACTCGCCTTCCTGGAGCTTCTGTAACTTCCGCACATTCTTGATCAGCCGAGCACTTCGCTGCAACATCTCCATGGGCTTCTCCAAAAACTCCCTGTTGCCCACCTCAGGCTGCATATCCCGCACCATCTCCAGGTACCCTATTGCGATCTGGTGCATGTTTGAGATATCGTGGCCCATCAGGTCGAGGTACAGCTCGGACTGCGCCTTGGCTTCCCGTAGCGCTTCCTCTGTTTCGATCAGTTTCGTGATATCGCGCGTAGACCCCATGACGCTGCTGACTGTGCCATCATCGTTGAACAGGGGCGACAAGATCACGTGCATGGAAATTTTCCCACTGTAAAACTGGTGCATGATCTGGCCAGTCCTCGGCTTTCCGGTGCGGAAGACTCGAAGCAGGTTGTTTTTCATGTGTTCATAAGTCACGGGTGGAAAGAGGGTTTCCAGCGGCTTTCCTATGACTTCCTCCGGCGTACTGCCCAGCGCATCGGCACTCGCCCGGTTGACGTATGTGACGCGTAGGTCACGATCGATAATGTGGATCATGTCCCGGGTCGTCTCGGCCAGCAGCCGGTATCGTTCTTCGCTCACCCGCAGCGCCTCCTCGGCCCGCTTACGCTCGGTGATATCACGATTGATACAAATCAACCCATACGGCTTACCGTCTCTCCCGAACAGGGGTTGGGCGTGCGACTCGACGATGATCCTGCATCCATCCATGGTAGAGTGGACAGCCTCGGTCAGGCTGTCGGTTACCTCGTCCGGGGTCACATGATTCGCCCCCAGGTACTCCGATTTGAACAACGTTAGGCTTGACTGCCCCATGACTTCTTCGGCGGTGTACCCATACATTTTTTCGGCCGACCGGCTCCAGTAGGTGATCCGATGGCCCATGTCCAATCCGATGACCGCGCCGTTCACGCTGGCCATCATCAAGGCTTGCATGGTAATAACATCATCCTTAGCGTTGGCCTCCTCCACTCGCGCCCGCAGATCCTCCTCCAGGATCTCCAGTTCCTCGTCCCGAAGATCAATCTCCTTCTGCTTCTCACGCAACTCCAAACGCGGGGGCTCCGCACCATCTCTCCTGGCATCTAGGTTATACAGGCTGCGGTACACGTCCTTCATGTCCGCCACCCGCCCATAACGTTTGATAATATCCTTCATCAGGGAGATCTGGCACCGAGAGGCCTTAAGCTCAGCCAAAAGCTCAGCCCTGGACTTATTCGCATCCTTCTTCCCATCGACAACACGCTTTTCCATAACAACCGCCCGGATAACAAGAGAAGTTTAAAACTCCGAATATAAAAATTTTCCCGGTTAACATAGAACAGATCAAGGTCCGGCTTAAATGGAATAATCTGAAATGCGGTGCCAATATCCTTCACAGTTGCATTTCAACTTAAAACCATGTAGTTCAGGCCTTTTTAGCTTCCAAACTTCAGGTGGTAAATATTGCTAGTATGGAACACATCGGTAAAGACCGTAATGAGGTATGTACCCAACCCCCACGAGATATTCTTACCGGCGCTTTCGAAAAGTCCCTGGTAGCCGATGACCTTGATATCGGAGCTCCAGCGCTCGAACATTTCGGGCGACTTCACCTGGAGTTTTGCCCTTGCATCCATTTTGGCTTTCTCTATAGTTCGGTTCATGAGATAATTCCCAATACGCGAGGACGCGTCAAAAACGATCTCGCTGCCAGGAGACCTTCTGGAAAGTTCGACGAAGAATTTTTTGAGCTCATCCTCGTCGAAATAGGGGAACACGCCGCCTGCAAAGAATAACTTCGGGCCTTCCTTCAAATCGTCAAGCCAGCTCAAGTCGAAAAAAGACTTCGCTATACACCTTTGTCTATCCGACTCCGGGATCAGCCTTCTCCTGAGCTCGATCACCTCGGGCAGATCCAGGTCATACCAGTGTACCGTCCCGTTATCAACCCTCGAGAACGTCGTATCCAGGCCTGCACCCAAGCTAACGATCACCGCTTGCGGATGCTTTTCAATAAATGCCCTGATCGCATCGTCAAAAGCCTTCGCCCTCGAAACGAATACCTTCAGATGAATAGGAGCTGAGGCTTTTTCAATCAAGGAAAAATCATAGTCTAGCTTTTCGATCAGCTCGAGAGCGGCGCTATCCCATATCAACGAATCGGGCTTCCGACTTTCCATGGCCCTGGCCCACAACGGTATTAATAACGTTTGGGGCACAGTGCCCAACTCCACTTTCGATTTCAGATTCATCCATCTTCCCCTATGCCCCTGAGACATAGATAATAGTAGGATATATCGTACTAGTATTTAAATATCATATATCTCGTACTATCTGATATTTGCCCAGTGTCATAGAGGGTGTAACTAATTTTGATGAAGCCTCTCCATATGAAAAACTGGCTCTTCTCCGATTGTCTGGTGAAGAATGATTTGACGATTTTTTGTTGTTTGGCCCTGCCACGGTCGAATAAACTGCCAAACACGTCAAGGAGCCAAGCAGGTTGTCTAATGATTCCTCTGGTATAAATACAAAGGGTTCGAATTTAATGAACTCAACGATGCCCTTACAATATACATATCAAGGGGATACATATACAAATTTCACTGGAAACTATTGGCACAATGTTTATGAAATAATACAAAAATTTATTAAATTGCTTTTGATGTACGGGGGCTGTTGCGGAAACGGCTATCATAGACAAGACTATGCTAATCTTCTTCCTCATGCCTATCCTATCATCGCTGATTTGGGGTTTCAGTAAAATTGGTTGTAGTTCGACCATAGCTCATTGATATATTGGGATCGGTAGTTGCTACCGCCGTTCTTGATATATTTTTTTTATGATTTTGGGATCATATGGTGAACTCATGCTAGGGCCGATTATCATAGTCGTGGGTTCGCAGTTATATGTGGTGAAAATGAATCTTCGTGGTTTGTGTTTCGGTTTGCGCCATGTTCTTTTCTCCTAGTCTGGCGCGTTGGTGGCTTCTTATCGATCGGTGGGGTATATTAGACTTGTTCAATGTACCACTTATTTTCAGCCATTGAAGCATGTCGATTTGAAGTTCTCGGGGTATTCAGACTTTAATCGAACTTTTTTGGGTATTCAGTCTAAGTGCTGAATATACTGCAGGCTCTAAGTACTGGTATTTTCTGGTTCGATTTTTAGTCTGAATGCCTGGGTATTCAGCCTCTAT
>DATHCY010000304.1:0-3100 GCA_035319305.1 Methanocella sp. | reverse complement strand
GCCCCTGCCGGTATAGTCTTCGCGAACATATAACAGGCCGATATGACAGTTCTTCCCATACGGCTTACCTTCCCTGCCGATATACAGCTCCATCATCCCCGCGACATGGCCGTCGATACAGGCCAAGTAGGGAAGATGACGCTTCAGAAGCATGTTATTTAAATGGATAGCGCATGTCTCCACACTCATCCACGGGCCGCCAAACCCCCACCGTTCATCCAGAGACAGCTGATCGTATCCGACTTCGTACTGTTCCATCCCTATTACGCGGTACCATCGCCGGACATGAGACCGGTGGATGCCGCAAATGGCAGCGGCGTCATCGAGCCGGGCCAGCCTGATGGTTATTTTATCACCGCTGTCGGATTGAGACATGCTATATGATATAGCCTGATCTTAAAAATAGTGTGCGCACTACTTGTTGATCGAAACACGCTCTAGAGAGGGCTTAGATCGCAAGCCCATGGCCACTAAAGTCATGGGTAATTGACGAGATAAGCTTCATATGATCTAGCACCCATAAGTCAGGAGGATGAGCGAGAACAGGATCAGGCACGCCAGCATCCATGGCACTATGACGGTCGACCAGCTGGTCCGGCAGATGGACGGCTGCGCCTTTGGAGCGGGTCGGATCGGGACCGCGTGCGATATTCTTGAAGAGATGCAGGCGAGGGATGTCCTGAAGTTTTTCGGCCTTTCTGGCGCGATGGTGCCCGCTGGAATGAGGAACATCATCTCTGGCATGATCAGGGACGGGTACATCGATGTTTTGATCACCACAGGGGCCAATATGGTCCATGATGTCATCGAAGGCATCGGCGGCTGCCACGAGAAGGGCAGCGAGACCGCTGATGACATCGAACTCAAAACCCGACACATTAACAGGATCTACGATGTCTATCTTAACGAGGACTATTTCGGCTGCCTGGAGACGAAAATGCAGCAGGTCTACACAGGAATGGACCCTAAAAAGACCTACTCGATCCGGGAGCTGATGGCCGAGATCGGAAAAAACATCGACGACAAGGACTCTATCCTGAGATCGGCCTACGAGTGCGGCGTTCCAGTTTATTGCCCCGCGGTGCAGGATTCGGTGCTTGGGCTGCAGGCATGGTTGTTTAAGCAGGCGAACAGACTGAACGTCGATGCGTTCGGGGATATGCGTGAGTTCATGGATATGTGCTATAGCGCAAAACGCACTGGCGCGCTGCTCATTGGTGGGGGCGTGCCCAAGAACTACGTGCTCCAGAGCATGCTGGTAACTCCCCATGGCGGCTTCGACTACGTGATCCAGATCACTATGGACCGGGCCGAAACCGGCGGCCTGTCTGGCGCCACGCTGGATGAGGCCCGCAGCTGGGGCAAAGTAGGGGAGAACGCAAAGGCGGTTCAGGTGATCTGCGACGCGACGATCGCGCTGCCGATCATGCTGGCGGCGGTCAACGAACGACGCGGGAGGAAGTAATTTTCATGGCATCCGAGGAATACCTGAAAGGATACATCGAGGGCTTTAAGGAGGCACTGGCAACAGTAGGCCAGGATTTGCAGGACAACGAGCTTAAGGATTATACGGTCGAGGAATATGGCAAGCTTTACCAGAATATCGCGAAGCAGATGGGCAACTGCGTGATCTGCAATGATATCGGCACGGAAAAGGGCTGTCCTGTGGGTAAGACCATCTGGTGCCCTCGCATCGTCGAGACCCTCGAGGATACCTCGAAGAAACCCGAAATTCAAGCCCCGGACAACGAACCCGAGTCCTGACCTAACCCCCCAGGAAGGAGATTGTATGAAAATAAACGGGTTGAACGTGATCAGCAGCAAAGACCTGTACTGCGGCAATTGCGGCACATGCTGCAATGTCTACGGTCTGGTAGACCTCCACGTCACTGACCTGTTCCGTATCTCGGAATATCTCGGTATGTCCCCCGAAGAGTTTTTCGAACAATACTGTATAGTCATCAATGATCAGGACGGCAATACGGCCTTCTCGATGAACATCAACGGGGGTTGCATGTTCCGTGCCGATGGCAGATGCTCGATCTATCCGGTAAGATCAGATACCTGCGCGCTGTACCCCTTTAACTACGTCTGCGTGAATCTTTCGACGGCGATCAAAAAAGAGATCGCCTGCTATCAGCAATGTTTCGTTCATTCGCTGGACGAAAATATGCTGGTAGTACCGAACATAGAGCGCATGATCGACAGCCGTATCATGTTTATGGTCAGGGAGATGTACCTGGCTACCTTCGACGGCAGGTTCGACGAAGCCGAAGCACAACCCTTTCACCTGAAAGGGCTGTCGCTGCTGAAGGATAGCAGGATGCGGGAGATGGTCTACCTGAAGATGATGCACGAAATGATGAAAATAGTTCCGATAAAGGATGGCACGACGGAGCCGGTGCTTTCCGAGCCGGAGATCAGGGCGATCTGCGACCGCTTCCGTGAGTGATAGATGATCTGGCGATCTTGGCTATATGATATGGTGCGCTGACCAGGACCGATCATTTCTCGCCCGCACCCTTTATTTATTATGACCGTCGTTTAGTCATCCGATGAAATACCTGGTCTCCCCGTCGCCTGAAGAGGCTCTCGAGATGCTGCTGGCGAGCCGAAGCTCCTCGAAAAAGAGCATGTCCACGATCATCGGAAGGTGCAAAGTGGAATATTCAGGTCGGGCGAAGTCGTTCCTGGATTACGGTGACCGGCTGGTCATCATCAAGCCGGACGGGACCATTATGGTGCACGGGGATGCGAAGCGGGAGCCGCTCAACTGGCAGCCCCCCGGAACTAAGATCAATTTTTCGCTGGGAGATGGTCTGACGATCAGTGCAAGAAGGACAAACCCGGTAGAAACCATGCACCTACATTTTATGAGCATCCATGCCATCAGCGTTTTCCGGCTGGAGGACTATGCCGAACTGAACCTTATCGGGGAAGAGTCGGACCTAGTGGACCGGATCGAGCGGAACCCCTCGATCATCGAACCGGGGCTCAGGGTTATCCGACGGGAAAAAATGACAGATTCGGGATATATCGACCTGTTCTGTCAGGACTCAGCTGGGAACAGCGTGATCGTCGAGGTCAAGCGCACTCAGAT
>DATHCY010000303.1:0-9053 GCA_035319305.1 Methanocella sp. | reverse complement strand
GGGCGAAAAACGATTTTTCTCTAACAATCTGAACTTCATCGAGCTGAACGGGAAGAAACACCTACTCGCGGTATTTTACGACATCACCGAGCGCAAGCTGGCTGAGGAGGCGCTTCGGGAGAGTGAGGGGAAGTATAGTTCGCTGTTCAATGCGATGGGTGAGGGGTTCGGGCTCTATGAAGTTGTTTATGGGGAGGATGGAGGGCCGTGCGATTTCCGTTTTGTGGATGTGAACCCGGCGTATTTGCGTGGTCTGGGGGTATCCCGGGACCAGTTGATCGGCAGGACCATGCTGGAGATTAACCCGAGCACCGAGCGGTATTGGCTGGATTTTTTTTGTAAAGTGGCAAAAACTGGAGAGCCAGGCCGTCTGGAAGATTATACGGGCTACTCTGATCGCTGGATCGACATTTATGCGTTCCAGTCCGGGAAGGGGCGTGTCGCATTCCTGTTAAGCGATATATCTGAGCGTAAGCGGGCCGAGGTGGTGCTGCGGGAGAGTGAGCGGGCGCACGCTTTCCAGTCTGCGGTTCTCGAGTCGGTGCGCGATCCCGTGTGGGCCACCGATCCCGACTTCAGGATCGTGTACTGGAACGACGCTGCCGCCGCCACGTTCGGTTGGACCGCTGACGAGGTCCGGGGGCGGCATACCGGCAAGCTGTTCAGGACGGTGATTCCGGGTTCGACGCGTGATGACGCCGTCGCGCAGTTACTACAGACGGGTGATTTCCGGGGCGAGGTCGTGTGCCATTGCAAGGACGGCCGCCAAATATTCGCCGAGATCAGCAGCCGCGTGGTCCGCGGGCCCGACGGCGAGGCGGTCCGTATCGTTAACACCGCTCGCGACATCACCGAGCGTAAGCGGGTTGAAGGGGCGTTGTGTGAGAGTGAGGCTAGATTGCGGGCTGTCATTGATGGGGCGCCGCTTGCGATAGCGCTCACCGGGCCGTCTGGCGAAATTCTTTTGCGTAATCCGAGGTTTGATCAACTTTGGGGTCGGCCGGCGCATGTCACTACGGCCCGCACTTATAGCGAGGTTTATGAGGGTTATCATCTCGACGGCCGTCGGATCGAGTCGGAGGAGTGGCCGGGAGCTCGTGCCGTCCTCAAAGGTGAGATCATCGAGAACGAGGTATATGAAATCGTCCAGGCCGACGGGCGGCGGATCACTTGTTGGTTCGGTTCGGTCCCGATCCGCAACGCCTCCGAGGAAATCGTGGGCGCCCTGGTAGTGTTCCGCGACATCACCAAGGAGCGTCGCACCGAAGAGGCGCTCCAAGACGCCAAGACACAGGCCGAACTATACCTTGACCTGATGGGCCACGACATTAACAACATGCACCAGATCGCTATCGGTTACCTGGAGATGGCTCAGGGTATCCTGCCCGACGGCGGTCAGAGCGAGTTCGTGGACAAGCCCCTCGAAGTGTTACATCGCAGCGCCCAACTCATCCAGAACGTGAGGAAGCTGCAAAGGCTCCACGAAGGGTTGATCCAGACGCAAGACGTGGATGTATGCCAGATACTCACGAACGTGCGGCGGGAGTTCGGCTCGATACCCCGGAAGACTATCACACTAAACCTCAATGGATGTGAAGATTGTTTTGTCCGGGCTAACGAACTGCTATACGACGTGTTCGCCAACCTGGCGGGCAACGCAGTCAAGCACACGAGGGACGGTGCGGATATCTATATCGACCTCGACATCATCAAGGACGACTCTGGCAGGTATTGCCGTGTTTGTGTTGAGGATGATGGGCCGGGCATCCTCGACGATTACAAGGACATTATTTTCAACCGCGGAATCAAGGGCATCTCCAGGGAGACGGGCATGGGCCTCGGCCTATACCTGGTCAAATCACTGGTCAACAGCTACGATGGACGGGTGTGGGTCGAGGACAGAATAGCAGGCGACCACTCAAAAGGCGCACGGTTCGTGGTCGTGCTGCCTACCGTAAAAGACTAACAAATTTTTATGGGGGCTTCAAGCGTAGGCTTGTAGTACAATAAATAGCTAGATAAGTAATTTAATCTTCAAAGTCGTAATGTGGGTGGAATGGGATATCAGCCTAAATCTGACATACCCTACAAATAAACCTGTGTAGAGTTTATTTTGTCTGATTGGAATAATAGTGTGATCATGGAGATGTCGTTGGAATTGGTGCGCCTACCTGGACTTGAACCCGGGTATTCAGCTTGGAAGGATGTTCGACCGCCTTTCTAGGCATGAATCGGTATACATCGGCTTATTTTTCATGCTTTCTATTCATGTGAAACAAAGCTTATTTGACCTTATTCACAGGGGGTTTCGGCTCGTATCTGAACGCCTATTTTCACCTATTTTTCTATGCGCCAAATGTATAGTAAGCAATCCATAGGATAAAGTTAAGAGAAAGTACCCGGTCTGCGGGATCACCTGTGACCATATAGGGTGGGGGCTGAAAAGTCTGGTAGAGAAACAGCTTGTCACGGTGAAGAGCGGTAGGAGTAACTGACCGTGCCTCTCCACGTTCTTTAAGTACACCCCGTAGACAAACGGTTGGTCATCACGCGAATCCCATAGGGAGTTTTAATAATAACATATGGGAGATTATCATGGCGAAAAGCAGCTATCCCGCCGACGATAGCCTGTTCAGGATCCTGTATCTGATCGTCGTGGACAAGTCGGAAAAATGGACGATGGCCATACCGAATTGGGGCGTCATACCGGGACAGCTCACCGTGTACTACCGGGGACGGGTCGAGGCATTTTCATAGGGTATCAGGTATAATGATGAGAAGAAGTTTCAACAAAAAACGTTACACTCCTGTCGCTGGAAGAGCCGGAGATATTCTCCGGCTCATTTCTCGGTCTGCTGCTGTTGTTCTACCGTGGCATCCCCCGGCACCTCAGATCTCACTTTCTTTCCGGGCATCCACCAGTTGTATTTTTTCATCTGTACCATGATGGCGGGTACAATGATCAGGCGCATGATCGTGGAATCAAGTATGATGGCCAGGCAAAATGCGAAGCCGATCTCCATATTCATAGTCAGGCCTGACAGCATCATGGCACCGTAGGTCACGGTCATGACCGCTCCGCAGAGCGTTATTATGGTTCCAGTCGACTCGATGGCCTGGGTGATTGCCCCCTCTTCCGATAAACCTTTGAAAACTTCTTTCCTGATGCGGGATACCAGGAATATGTCGTAGTCGACGCCAAGTCCCATCAGGACGCAAAACATCAGGATAGGCAGCATCCACGAGACGGTATCCTGAAGCCAATTCTGGAAGACGAGGATCAGCGCTGCGAGGGTCCATACCACGCTCATGATAAGGGTGAGGATCAGTCTGGCAGGGGTGAACAGAGAGCGCAGCAACAGCACTAAAACGATGAAAATACCAATTAGTACCGCCGGCAGGACAAACATCTCGTTGCCCGTACACAACTGCGGATATTCGTAAGCACCTACGTTATTGCCTGTAAGCAATAATGTAGCGCCAGGGCGGCCGCTTTCGTAGGCTCGCAATTTCTCTTGGATGGAGTCGATGGCTTTCAGGGACTGCTCGTCATACTTCTCCTTCGCCATCATCGCGCCGATGTTTCCTGGTATAAACTTCTGGATATCGTACTGCAAGTTTGCTGAAAACATGCCAGCAAAAGGAAGTGAGATTATGAGAACGAGCATCCACAGAGCTATAATCACCCGAGGATGCCCCGTGACAACATCTGCAACCTTGTCGAATACAGATACCAATTGAACTGCCTCACATATTTTTTAAATGTTTCGATGAGCGGCGATTAGGGGATTCAGAGGAAGCCAGAGCAAGTAACCCAAACCGACGGCAATGGTAAAACCGATGACTGTATCGATCAGACGGTAAACGATCACTGCCGGGGTCACGGCATTACCGAAATTGAGCACGATCACGATCAGCGGTGTCATCACTGTCGCATATAAAACGTAGTTACGCACCTTCAGAAGAGGTCGTAAACCCGATAAAACACCTATCGCAATTGCCATGAACCATGTGGGCGGGAGCCACAGCAGCAAAACGCTTCCCAGAAGTACTCCGGCAATCGTTCCGATCGTCCGTTGAAAAGCCTTTCCAATCGTCGCGTCGAAATCTCGCTGGACGATGATCGCCGCCACGATGGCGATCCAGTATGACAGCGGCTGATGCCAGACAACGATGATGATCTCTGCTGCAAGTATGCAGAGGCAGAGACGCATGGTATATTGCCAGCCGGCCAGACTCGATAGCGAGCGGTGCCAGCGAATAAGCTGACGCTTGAAGGAAGGTGCGGGCTGCTGCGTATTTACAGTCGAAGCCGGAGACAATTTTTGTTCTATCCCCCAAGCCTGGAAGAGATATGATGCGACAAGCGACGCTATCATCGTCCAGAGTGCGCCGACGATAAAGATCAGCACGATGCCGGCAGGATTTGAACCGTTACCAGGTTCCAGGTTAACCCCTATTAGAAGGAGTATGGTAAACAAGCCGCTAAACCACGCTACAGTTCTGTTGATGCTCCCCAGTAAAGACGCAACAGACACGGTAATGACGATAGCGGCTCCCGTGATCCAGCCATGGTCACAGAAAACGGAGCCCAACAGGATCGCTGTGGTACTGGTTATCAGAGCGTAAAAAAGCCTGGTACATTGTCTGCGAAGAGCCCCATACCCAGAGGCACCGCTTAATGCAAGTCCGCCAATGGAGGCTAGCATCCCCAAGCTGGTATGGTTGGTGGCAGCTCCGATGGCAACTGGCACTTCCATGCCCAGCGAAGCGCCGACGATCCATGACAGGGGTATATGAATCTCATGAGACCACCGAGACGCGTCGGCGAGTATGGAATGGATATCCTGCACAATCGAGAGCTTTACCATTGATGTAGGGTCGACGAATAAATTTTAAATATTTTCTACGTAAATCATATTACTAACGTAAATATCGTTAATATTATTAAGCGGTGGTCAAGTGGAAGAGATCGTTCACATCATACCCCTCAGTTTCGAGATCGACAGGGCTGTTAAGCCATTTGAAAATATGCGGGCCAACAGAGCCTACCTAGTCTATTCAAGAAAACTCAAGGGAAAAAACATCGTTCCAGACGCCAGTTATTTTATTAAAGCTGTGAAAAGAAAGCTCGAACAGCTGAACATCGAAGTTATCATTGTGGAAAGCAACCTCTCAGATCCGCTTCCGCTTCTATCAACCATCAGTAACCTCATCAACCGTGAGAAGAAGGCGAAAAACCTGATCTACGTCAACATGAGCGCCTCCGGAAAACTAACGGCAGTCTCGGCAACTCTCGCAGCAATGTACCACGACGTGAAGGTATATTATGTGAACACTGACGGAGGCTACGCGAGAGACGAAAACGAAGTGCAGAAACATGGGCTATCCATTGTTAACGACCCCAAGTGCAGTATCTTAACTAATTTTACCATAGATATCCCCTCAGGCGCCAAAAGCACATTTCTAACCGAACTGTACAAAAAAGGCAAGATGACGATGAAGGACATTATCCAGCTGATTAAAGAGAACAAATTACAGGGCTTCGACGACTTGAATGAAAGCATCAATGGCAGACAGAGGAGCCAGAACAATCTCCTCGTCAGAATCAATAGGGGACTTCTAGATGAGTTAAAATTGAACGGATACATACAGATCGAGAAGAAGGGAAGAAGTAAAGTGATTACTATCACTGATAAAGGAATATATGCCGCCTGTCTGATCGGTACTGTCACAGGTTAGCGGTACTGAAGCGTATCTGCTGAAGATGTCCTCTGGCGTCACGCCTACAGGCCCCACCCTACCGATAGTCCCGAACACGTCCTCAGTTCAGTGGGCGCCGGCCAATCATTCGATCTGGTTCTCAGCTCGGCACCCACCGATCTAGCCGGGTATGGATCTCACAGTCTCAACCAACTCTTCAGTAGCAGACATCACATCGGTATCGTGGCCGTTATGGGCGCAACAACTCCATAACAACACGACACTCACCCCCGACACGATGAGAATCAGCGGCGTGGACCTCAACAATCAGATACGGGATGGAGCAACAAACGTGACACTAGCCACGATCACCGTTCAGGGGAACACGCAGGGCAACACGACCATCGGCTTATCCAATGTTTCTATGGACAACGACCACAGCGATCAGATATCACCGGTAATCGTGAACGGTAGTCTCAGCATCAACCAGTTGAAACCGTTCCCCGGACAAACCGTGCCACCGACAGACTCTGACCACGACGGCCTGTACGAGGACATCAACGGGAACGGCAGACTCGACTTCGACTACATAGTCATATTCTTCCAGAATCTGGACTGGGTCAGAGACAACGAGAACATCATCGCCTTCGACTTCAACGGGAATGGCAGGATCGACTGCGACGACGTGGTCACACTATACGATATGCTGTTAAAGACGGTAATATCTAGAATTTGTGGGGGTTTAACCCCCGCCCCTTTCTATTATTTAAGTATTAATCCATTCCGCTGGTAAATTTAGAAAGCTGATTTTTCGATTTTATAATCAAACTGGTCAAGGTACGTCGATTGCATTCAATCGAATATCTTTTTATCGATATTATCTGGTATTTCAGTGATTGTATTGCAAATAACAATAACAGTAGCGGTTAGACTCCATCTATTTTTGACCGAAAATAGCTATTTTACTTTATTTCAGCAACCAGTTGAGCCAGTTATCGATGGACAGCTTGATAATGGCTTGTTAGACAATCCAGAACAATTTCAAAATAATAAAAAGGAGAACTTCGAACAGGATTATGTATAAATCTCAGAGCCAAATTTTACCAGCGGAAAGTGGGATTATAACGGACACTATGAAAAAATCCGCACGAAAAAAACAGAGTTAAATATACAACTGCACTCTCTTCCCAACCCCACAGCTCCACCCAAATAAATTGTGGGGATTTGCCATCTCATAGTGTCGATCCAGTTACGATCGCTTATATAGTAAGTTATATCTCGTATGATGCATAAAGGTATTACGGATAAATTCTACACGTTTAATAATCAGGGGTGGCGGTTGACATGTTTTTGAGGGTAGTGGTCATAATGGTCCTATTCGTGGTCGTCCTGGTCATCAGCGGGTGTTGTTCCTGCTGTCGGTTTCCCCCGATGTCAGATAATTTGACGACCGATAACGGACCCACGGACCCGGTCGATGCGGGTAAACTACTCGGCAATGCATGGGTTTCGGCTACGATATCAAATGAGTCTTATACCGGGGTTGAAGGTGTGTTCATGTCTTTACAATTCTTTGAGAACGGCACGTTCAGTGCCACAGCCGTGGCCATAGATCCTAATGGTATAGGTGCTTGGTCCAAGGGGCATTATCACATCACCGGCAATACCATCAAATTTACAGATATCATCGAGGATGATTACATCAATAGATCCCAGGCTCGTTATACGGAGTTAAAAATTGCCGATACGACCGGTATATTCAATCTGGATACAACGTCCGACAAGAACAACGATTTGCTCACAATAAAGACAGATAGTGGTCTATGGGGTAACGCAGGACTATCGCTTAGCAGGTCAAAGACGGGATAGATAGTAAAAGATCCTTATCGTTTTGACCTTCGCTTTTCTTTGTCTACGACTTTGCCGTTTTCACATATCTTGACGATCTGTCCGTAATCGAGGTCTTGAAAGAATTCGAGGAGGACGTACAGGTAATCGTAGTTGCCGTCCGAATAAAAAGTGGGTTTTCCATCTTTGAGACAGTCTTTTACCCGTGTTATCATTTCTTTGCATGTCTATTGTGTCCATCTGCCAATGCTGAACCCCAGCATGAGATACGGGTCTCTACGCATGCACGTGTACACCCAGAGGTCGCCGCCATCCCCTCCCAGTTCCCCACCAACACAATAAAAAATCGCTCTATAAGTGATTGTCGTGCGTCACCGCGCATGGTAGCGCCAGGCTGCTAACCCATCACGTCCACACAGCGATGCCCCCGCGTCCATGCGTCCAACCCATGCTCCGCTGACACCAGCCACTATGGTTCGACAACTGTCGATTATAAACCATGCCCATGCCCCGTGTTCCCCTCAGAAACCATGGCAAAACTTATATTTTGTTGCGTTCTACTGATCAAGACTCACTGAACGGCATGGACATGGAAAAAGTTCCTCACATACCAATATGTTATCCATTAAAGGACGCTGGGGAAAATTAATGTTCAAATTGCCAGACCAAACGCGGCCGGTCCTCTATAGTTAATGTATTTATTCAGTCTTAGTAGCCGGTAGTATGACCACGAACTTGGCGCCTTTCGTATGGTCTCCAGGTACCCGGTCATCGACCCATACTTGGCCGTTGTAGCTGTCCACGAGCGACTTGACCAGGTATAGTCCGAGGCCCATGCCCTTCGTATGTTTCGTGCCCTCCATCCTCCTGTTAAAGATCCGTGGCTTGAAATCGTCGGGGATGCCCGGCCCATCATCCTCAATGCTAACTCGACAATATTTCCTGCCACCTTCTGCCACGATGTCTCCGTTAACAACGATATCCGCCCTATCACCCGTGTGCTTGACTGCGTTGCCCACCAGGTTGGCGAACACGTCATACAGTAACTCGTTCGCGCTGATGAGACAATGGTCCTCCCCGTTCAGGTTCAGCGTGACGGTCTTGCCGGGGATCGACCCGTACTCGTGCCACACCTCGACGAGCATCGCGTACACATCCACGTCCTGCACCCGGAACTCGCCCCCCTGGAGTTTCTGTAACTTTCGCACATTCTTGATCAGCCGAGCACTTCGCTGCAACACCTCCATGGGCTTCTCCAAAAACTCCCTGTTGCTCACCTCCGGCTGCATGTCCCGCACCATCTCCAGGTACCCCAGAGCGATCTGGTGCATGTTCGAGATATCGTGGCCCATCAGGTCAAGGTACAGCTCGGCCTGAGATTTCGCGTCCAGCAATTCTTTCTCCGCCCGCTTACGCTCCGAGATATCCCGGTCATACGTGACGAAATATTTCCTGCCCTCGAAAGTGAAGATATTGCCGGTTATCTCCACCGGGAATTCGAT
>DATHCY010000302.1:0-8589 GCA_035319305.1 Methanocella sp. | reverse complement strand
AATCACGCGTTTCAGCCCAGCGCTGACAAAAGGCATCGATGCTTGTGTGAGATGTCAGGCCTTGCAGGTATCGTCTTGCATCCTGTCTGACATCATTGTACTTCGAGGCCGTGGCAGCTTCGCAGAGATAGTTTACAGCATCTGCATTACCCTTTTCTGCTTCGGTAAACAGTCCCTTGACTGCCCTGCCCCTTATCAGGCTCCCGATCAGCGGTAATTCGGATGTCAGGTTAGCCTTCAACCGCACAAGTCTATCAGCTGTCATATGTATCACGAGTAAAATAGATCGAGCTGGACTTTGTTCTGGTAAGCTGGCGCGATATCCTCAGGTTTCGACGCTGAGATCGCACGACCATCCTTCAGCCAACGTCTCAGGGTGTCAACGGTTTCCCTCTGCGATATGGCAAGCGGTACCTGTTGCTTGAGACATTTCAAGATATCTTCAGTGGTCACCTTACGCATATCCTGATTGAACGCCTGGTACATCGCTTCGACGACTGTCTGCTCGATTTCGGCTCCAACGTACCCCTCCGACTCCCTTGTCAGACAGTCCAAGTCGAAATCCTGGGGCAGGCATTTATGCTTCTTAAGATGGATTGAGAATATCTCCTTTCGCTCATCAGAAACCGGCAGATCGAGGAAAAAGATCTCATCAAAACGCCCCTTTCTCAGCAATTCGGTTGGGAGCATATCGATGTTATTCGCCGTGGCCACCACAAAGCACGGCACTGTCTTATCCTGCATCCATGTGAGCATTGTACCGAAGACGCGATGGCTCGTGCCCCCGTCTCCACCCCCGAAGGAAAACGCCTTTTCGATCTCATCGATCCAGAGGATGCAGGGGGCAATGGTCTCTGCCAGGCTTAACGCTTTACGAGTCCGCTCTTCTGACTCGCCCACCAGATTCCCGTAGAGCGCTCCCACATCCAGCCTGAGGAGCGGCAGCCGCCATAGGCCAGCGATCATCTTGGCTGTCAGGCTTTTTCCTGTGCCAGGGATGCCAATCAGGGCGATCCCCTTCGGCGCAGGGAGGCCGAAGTCGCGGGCTTCCTGGGTGAATGCCCGCTCCCTGAGCTTGAGCCATTCCTTTAGGACTTTGAGACCTCCAACATTATCCGGCGTCTCCACAGCACTATAAAATTCCAGGGCTTCGCTCTGGCTTATGATAGCCTTCTTATCCTCAACGATCTTTTGGATATCCTGATCATCGAGGCTCCCATGCGTAACGATCGCCTTTGCGAACGCCCTCCTCGACTGATTCAAGGTCATCCCCAGCGATGCCTGGATAAACTTTTCTTTGCCCAGCATTGTCAATGAACTTTTTATATTGCCACCCTGAAGCAACCTGTCCAGTTCAGCCTCGAGCTCTTCCATCTCCGGCGGCCTGAACCGAACGATAACAGCTTCGTCGCTCAGCTCATCGGGTATTTTAGCGACCGGCGTTATGATAACGATCGACTTTCGTTCGAACCGAAACTTCTGGGCGAGGTTTCGCAGCTTACGCTTGACCTCCACGTTACCCCAGAACTCATGGTAATCCTTTAGGATATAAACCGTATTGCTTTCAGATTTCTCCATCGTCATGAGGGCGCTCAGTGGATCGGGCGATTTATCCTTTAATAGCGGGCTTCCAGAAATACATTTAAATCCGTCGGCTACATCCCAGTCATAACAAGATCGGTTTCCGCGGTCGCATATATCCCTAATTTTGCTAACAAGGCGCTCTTCCTCGCCAGTGATTACGACGATAAGGGTAAACCGTGATCGAAGATAGATCTCCAGTTGTCGGTTAAAATCAGAATCAGTCATATGGAGCGCCTCTACGTCCAGCGCCTTACGACAATCCTGATCGAACCATCACTCTGCTCGGCCTTTTCTGCAACTCTGAACCCCTGCTTGTACGTCTGCTCAATGACCATATTCACCGCATACTCCTGCTGTATTTTATTGATTTTAGCGGTTAACTCGTCTATGATCATGTTCGCAGCTTCTTCCCCATCATCATCCAGCCAGCCCAACATAATGTCATAGTACCCGCCGGGATTTTTTTTAAAGCCAACGTCCACGCCCTGTAAAGCGCAAATTGCATAATCTACTGGGACGGACTCGCCATCGATGTTTATAATATTCGTATCGGTCCGTATACCATAGCCCATTTCGGCTAGGCTTCGCGTGAGAACCTCAGTATCCCTGATCTTCGTTGTAAGCATCGTAAAATGCGACATTCGATTCCACCTGCCATCTGTCACAGATCTTTGATCAGCCGATCATCCGGGTATCCAGTAATTGTAATTATTCCACCAGCATCTATAATTAATTCTACTTCATGATAACCTTTGCTGTACTGGCCGACAATCCTGTACCGATCGGTTAAAAAAACCGTTTTTTTATGAGATAGGCGAGTATGGTTCGAGACATCATCGTTCACATATGGGCCGGCGATAAGCACATCGGTCACGTCCAATAGGCGTTTCCAACCTATGTCAGAGGACTGTGCAATCTCTTCGAACGTATACCCGGTAAAGGTTACGATGCTAAGGCCACGGCTCTTGAGAATACCGCCAAGCTCTGCCAGAGCCTCAGCTTGGCTGAAGGGTTCACCTCCCGAAAACGTGACCCCCTCGATACCGGATATCCCTGCAATCCGGCAGGCAAGCTCTTCAACACCAACATTTTTTGCTGTCTCGTACGGCCACATTTTTTTATTAAAACATCCCTTACAATGGATCGGGCAGCCTTGGACCCAGAGAACCGCACGGATGCCAGGCCCGTTAACGACAGATCTTTCCACCAGACCTGCCATATTGAGGATCAATTTTTCATCCTGAGGACTTTGATAATTCCCTCGATGATCGCCTCTGGCTTGGGCGGACATCCGGGGATCTTCACATCCACCGGGATGATCTTCTCCACCGGCCCGGCAATGGAGTAGTTCTCCTCGTCGATGAACACCCCGCAGGAGCAGCCGCACGCCCCCATGGCAATGACCCGCTTGGGCTCGGGCGTCTGGCCGTACACACGCTCCAGAAACGGCTTGGTATGTAGCGGCACAGGCCCGGTGACCAGCAGGATATCCGCGTACCTGGGCGACGCCACCCACCTGATGCCCAGCCGCTCAAGATCATACCTGGGTCCCATACACGCCACCAGTTCTATATCGCACCCGACGCAGCCTCCAGCGTGGGCGTGATACACCCATGGAGATCTTTTGATCATGTCCATCAAGTCCACTTCCTCGGGTGTGTGCCCCATCTCAGGCTGTACTTCTGTCGACAATCGATGCATGCGGTCAGGTATTTCTTCATATCATCCTCGATGACATTCGCCGTGTCGGGCTGTAAATTGGAGAGCGTGCGGTCATGGATGACTCCCAGGTATTTTTCGGTGACGGGCATGATCTCTCCGCAGACGGAACAGCGCTGCAGTTTCAGAGTGGTGTCGGTGGTTGGCCCGGGGTCTTTCCCGTAGTGTGATAGATCTACCTTCTTCATGCACTCGTTAGGATCTGTATCTGCGACCGCGCAAAGGTCGTCGTCCGCGAGCCCCGCCCTCTTCAGCATAGTTTCCCGGGCCGCCTGTTCTTCCGGCGTCTCCGGCTCGAAGTTTAGCTTCAGTGCATGTTCAGGGCAGACGTCGGCGCATCTGCCACAAAATATGCAGTTACCGCCGTCCACCGTGACGGTACGCTGTCCATTCATGTCGGTGATCTTCGTGGCGCCGCTGGAGCACCGCTCGAAGCAAGCACCGCAGCCGGTGCACTTCTCGTCGTCCCTCCGGGGCATCGATCGGTATGTGTTCGACAGGAAACCATAGTCCTCGTCCACCGTGATCGGCTTTCGGAAGAGGTTGGCGATCAGCTTGATGAATGCTCCTCTATGGTTCACAGCGGCGACCCCCTTGTTATTATGGCGCATGAGACCGCGATGACGCCCAGCGCGGTAGACACGATGAAGAGCCAACGAGTCGCTTGATCGATGCGAAACCTGGCGAACAGTGCGTTCACCACTCCGATCGAGATCCCCACTAGGAAGACTTCCGCTAGGAATAGCGTCAAGGCAATTATGCCTGTCGCGTTTGGGATCCAGAGGAACAGGTCCACGAACAGTGCCGACAGCGAGAATAGCATCAGGACTTTGGTGATCTCCAACACCCCGAGCAGCTTGCCGCTGTACTCAGTAGTGAGTCCTCCCACGATCTCCGAGTCGGCCTCGGCGATGTCGAACGGTCTAACCCTGAGCTTGACAAGCATGGCGATGAAGAATGCTGTCGCTGCGAAGGGGTTGCGGATGATATTGAACTCCATCATCTTCGTGATCGAGAGGGTGTTCCAGTAAATAGCGAGGGCGAAGCAGCCGAGGATAAATGGGATCTCATTGGCAAGCATCAGCTCGATCTCTCTCACGCCTCCTATTGCAGCAAACAGCGACGCGCTGGCCGTGCCCCCGATGATCACGCACATGGTGACGCCAATCAGCAAGTAGAAGACGACCACCATACTGAACTGGTAGTCGAATGACATGCCTCCAACAGGAACGAACAGCGGCAGAACCAGCGCAAAGGCCAGTGCTAGCAGCGGTCCGATGATGAAAAACGGCGTGGCCGTCGCCGGCAGGATCGTCCGCTTGCTCAGCAGCTTCATAATATCATATACCGGCTGTAGTACCTTCGTCCGGTTGATGTCATGCCATCTGCGAGGCAGTAGGACCAGCGGGCCCCGGCGGGACTGGATCCTGGCAAAGACTTTGCGCAGGTTGAACGCCAGAAGTACCCCGACGAAGAACGCGATAGCCGGGTTGATCCAGGCCAGGTTGATCATCGATCTTCCCCTTTTTTCCTAATAGCAACATTCATGTCCCTGTGGACGGTAACCCTATCGGTGCAGGAATAACACGGGTCGATACTGCCCATAATAGCCGGCACGTCCGCTACATATGAGCCATGCAGCAGCTTGAGCATGATGTATGCGTTCATAAAGGTGGGAACGCGGATGCGGACGAACTCCGGGGTATTGGTGCCGTTTGAGGCGACATGGTACAGCAGTTCGCCCCGTGGCGGCTCGGTCAGCGCCAGCGCCTCGGAGCAGGGCAGCTCGTTGACCTTGACAGCGATCTCTGGCGGCGCGGATTTGAGCTTCTCCAGGCACTGCTCCGCGATGCTGATGGCGACCTGCGCCTCCCTCATCTTTACCTTCATCCGAGCTAGAGAATCTCCCCCGTGCTCGGTGACGATATCCCAGTCCAGGTTCTCGTAGTATGCGTACGGCGAATTCTTCCGGGCATCAATGCGCCGGCCGGTGCTCCGTGCGGTCGGGCCGACGGCGCCCAGGTGCACCGCCTCTTCCGGCGTCAGCACCCCGACTCTGTGCAGCCTTCCAATCAGCACGTCGTTGGAGAGCACCTCCTCGTACAGCATATCGATCCCCCTTTTCATCGAATCGAGCTTTCTAGAGACGAAGGTCGCCTGCGCGGGCGTGACGTCCCTCCGAACCCCTCCCAGCGTGACCAGGCCATGGGTCACCCGCTGGCCGGAGACAAGTTCCAGGCTGTCCTGGATATCCTCCCTGATGCGCAGGAACTGCATGAGCATCGTTTTATATCCGACTAGATCGCCGAGGATGCCGTTCGCCATCAGGTGGCTCTGTATGCGCTCCATCTCGCAGATTAATGTGCGGAGGATCTCTGCACGCTTCGGGATCCCGATCCGACCGATATTCTCCACGGCCAGACAGAAGGATAATGCGTGGTGTGCGTTACACAGGCCGCAGACTCGCTCTGCGAGGTAGACGTCCTTGTAGTAGTCCCTACGCTCCATCAGCTTGATGATGCTGCGGTGGTTAAAGCCTAGCTTCAGGTCCGCTTTGCGGACTACTTCGTCCTCTACTGACATCTTGAAGTAGTTGCTCTCGATAAATGCAGGGTGATACGGGCCGTACGGCACGGTTGAGATCGGCATCGTGGTGATATGATCGCTCGAGTGGATAGCTGCCTGGGGCTTCTTTTCCTCCGGCGGGGCCTCCTGGGTGTACATCTGATCCCAGTTCAGCGGCAGCCATAGATGGCGGGGGTCGGGGTGCTCTTCGGCTTTTACCCCTAGAAACTCGATCATCTCCCTCTCCGACCAGTCCGCCTGCGGCGTCAGCGTAGTGACCGACTTTAGCACCGGCCGGTCCCGGTCCAGGGCGGTGCGCAGGATCGTGTGGCTGCCCTGCTCCATATGGTCGAAGCTGAAATAATAGTCGACCCTGATGCCCTCTACGCCCATGTCGACGCCGGTGGCGTACATCATTCTTCCCCCGTCGTCCAGCAGGGCCTTGACCGATTGCCGCAGCTCGTCAGGACCGATCTTTTTTACCTGTAGCTTGCCGGAGAAGTTATCGATCTTTTACACCCCCGAAGGGCGCCTGTGGCGTGTAGGCCTCTTCCGAGCCGAGGTACATCTCGCTGGCCCCGCAGTTGAAATTTTCATCCACTTTGTGATGCTCTGGGAACAACGAGGGTATGATTACGGAGAAGAACATGTAAAATGATACCAAGGACGCGAGTTCAGCAAATAGGAACAGCAGTACTAGGTTGCTGTTAACCAGCAGCGATCCGATCACGCTGATGGACATGATGATAAGGGCTATGACAAAGTAGGGCTTCATTTCCCGTTGCTCTCCAGCTTCTCGATGAGCGCGTCCACGGGCGCCGTGCGCATGTAGCGCATGCCAAACTCGTCCGGCTTCAGCCCGAAAGAAACGGCGACCAGCTCCGCTAGGTGGATCACGGGCACGTCGAAGTTGTAGTTGTCTTTCCTCCGTAGCGAGCCGATGACCCGGTCAAACTGGTCGTAGCACCCGGCGCAGACCAGAACGAGCGCGTCCACGTCGGTCTTTTTGACTGCATCAAGCTTCTTCATTGCCCGTTCGTAGATGGCGAATTCCTTATCCGCCAGGTTCGCTTGCAGACCGCAGCACATCTGCTCCAGCCCGTACGGCACGATAGTGACGCCGATAGCGTCCAGTATCTCGGTGAAATACCGGACAAGCTTGCCGTCCGGGAAGATCCGCATATGGCAGCCAGGGTGTATAGCGACGCGAACGTCCAGTTTTCTGCACTCTTTTCGGATATAATCAATGCCAACATCCTCGTACAGGACTTCGAGGAAGTGTTTGATATTCACATTGCCGTGGTACGATCTACCCGCCGCCGCCAGGTAGCTATTGACCTCCTCAAGGGCCTTAGGGTCCTCGTGCAGGACCTTATTGGCCTCGTAGAGCGTCACGTAGCACCCGTTGCATGATACCATCACATCCCGCCCCTGCTGCTCCGCCTGCAGCAGGTTGTACGAGGCCAGCGCCAGCCAGACCCGCTTATCCACGGAAATCCACACGCCCACTCTCGGGCAGCAGGTGGACCTCTCCAGGTAGACAACGTCGACTCCCATACGGGGCAGGCTTTTCATGATAGCAGCCTCGGCCCACGGCATCTTGGCCGGCATGACACAGCCGAGAAAATGAGAATATCTAGACGTCATTTGTACTTATACTCCATCCGGTCCAAGTCCAACCCAACGTTACGATCCACGCCTATCGCCCGAATGATCTTCCGAATATCCTCGACGGCATCACCATATCTATGGGCCGTGGGCGGTATCGGATCCAGCCCGGCCTTCGCACGGGCTTCCTTTAGCTCATCGGTCACCGGGTATAGCAGGCCGATGGAAAAGTGCCGGATCAGCTGGGGCTTGACACTTGGCGGCAACGGTATCTTGACCGCCTTGCGCCACGGGTATAGCTCTTTCATCTTCTTTCGATCTCCTGTATCTTTTTAACGGCCTCTTCCCGAGTCATTATCTTGATCGCCTTAGGAGAGCAGACCTTAATGCACTCAGGGTCGCCGTCACACATATCGCATTTAACCATGATCTTCAGCCCCCTGCCGATGTGCGGTATCGAGATCGGGCATGCGTACATGCAGGCTTTGCAGCCGATGCATAGCATCTGATCGATGGTGACGAACCCGGTTTGATCGTTCTTTTTTACCGCGCCGGCCGGGCATGACGCCTTGCACATCGGGTCCCTGCAGTGCTGGCACTGAACCCTTACGAAGCCCCCTCCAGGGGCTTCGAGGACTTTGCACATCGAAAGATTGTAGTTGTATGTCCTGTACTTTTTAAAAGAACACGCAGTCATGCATTGCCTGCAGCCCGTGCATAATGCAGGATCGTGAATAATCACATCGGTCATATGGTTCCCGGGAAGGCTGTCGTTAATCTACTATTTTCCCCGGCTGGCATCATATATTTTCTCATTAGTTATTCATACATCTATCTAGTCCCGGTAAAACCACATTGTTATAGGTCAAGCCCTTCTGTTTTTAAACTAGTTCAGGGAATCACAGAAATTTTATAAATAGCCTTTCAAAGTCGTAATTATTTCTTTAAGTAGGATAATTTTATAAACTATCAATGGCAACTAGTTCATCGAGCCGTGGGGTATATAAAAAAATGATCAAAAAGGTGAGGGTCATCTGAGATGGTAAATATTATAATCGACAATAATGTGTGCATAGGATGCAGCCTCTGCGTACATGACTGCCCGATGAAGGT
>DATHCY010000301.1:0-9441 GCA_035319305.1 Methanocella sp. | reverse complement strand
GGAAGCTTTGGGCGGGCGGAGATGTCCGTAGAGTCGGACCAGGATACCGTGCTCGTTATCGACGACGGCGTAGACGATGTGGGACGGGTCTATTTCAAAGCGTTCTCGGAGGCGCTGGTCGATGGTCTGGCCGCAGGAGGCTTCGACCGGTGCAAAGGTAATATGATGGCCAGCAACCCGAAGTGGCGGGGTACCACAGGGGAGCTGATCTCCCACCTCGAGAACGGCTATGAGCGATCTGTGATTATGGACGCCCGCTACGTATTCGGAGATCGGCCCCTGGCGCACCGTTTTCTCAAGACGCTGCATAACAAGCTGCATATGGACCCCTACTATGCCACCGAGCTGGCGATCTCGGCGATCAACGCGGACGTCGGCTTGGAAGGCGACTCGCTGAAAATCGAGTACTTCGGGGATGCGGAGGATGCATTTAATATCAAGAAGTATGGATTCCGCATCTTTAGCGAGTCGGTGAAGGCGCTGGCGGCCCGACACGCGATCAACCGCACCAACGTCGCCGACCGGCTCTGGAAGCTTAAGGACCTAGGTGTGATCGACGCTATGCAGTTCAAACGATTTATGTTTGCCTACGACCAGCTAACCAGGGTCATGATGCTGGGTTACGTGCATAACATCAAGCGAGGCATCGTGAGCAACGAGTATGTGCAGCCTTACCTGCTATCGAAAAAGGATCGGGATGGGCTGAAGGAGGCGTTGCGAGTGGTCAAAGAAATGCAGGGCGTGGTCAGCAGCGAGTTTGCAATCGCTAGGAGTATGCTGTGAAATTTCCTGCCCTTGCTGAGGGTCCTGTGGAGTAGCACAAAAACACAATAAGACACCGGACGGCATATGGGACACCGGTCATCTATGGTACATCTATTCAAGCGCAGCTCAGCGATCGTATCGGCTAGCCGTGCCTTTATAAGGGCATACTTCACAGCCGAGTAAATCTGAATTTTCAACATGATGATCGCGTGGCAGTTTATCAGGATGAGCAATATGGCAGATAACTTTTATATCTGAATGTTGGCAATATAATATCACAAAAATTTCAATCCAATCCTTCTATTATATTTTATCGGATACTCAGGGTGAAATTGTGTCGGCTCTAGACAACAAGGCAGTAAAAGGCTATATTCATAAGCTGGTCGGCGATGAGGGCATGTCCATCGTGGAGAAAATGATCGAAGCCGTCCCGGACCAGGAGATCACAGACGAGCAGGTCGCCCAATTGAGCGGCATCAACCTGAATCTCGTGAGAAAAACCCTCTACATCCTCTACGAGAACCATCTGGCGATGTACCGCAGGGAGCGAGATAAGGACAGTGGCTGGCTGACATACCTGTGGAAGCTCGACCTAGACAACGCGGTTCACATGCTCAAAAACGAGGCGCGCAAGCTGGTCAAGAAACTGGAACGCAGGCTGGAGTTTGAGGACAATGAGTTCTATGTGTGCCAAGAGGAACAGCCCCACCGGATACTGTTCGACTACGCCGTAGAGACGAACTTCCTCTGTCCGGTAGATGAGACGCCGTTGATGTACCACGATAACTCTCTGGATAAGCTGGCTTTGCGCAACCGGATAGACGATCTCAAAAAGAATATGGCACAGTGATGAAGCCCGGAGAAGCGATCGCATTATTAAAAAAGTATGGGGTCGGCGAGGGCGTAATTGATCACGTCAAAAAGGTTAGGAATTACGCGATGGAGATCGCCCGGGATATCGACTGCGATCGGGAACTCGTGGAAGCGGGCGCCCTGCTGCATGACATAGGCAGGTCCAGATCCCACGGTATGGACCATGCAGTCATTGGGGCAGGGATCCTACGGGAAGAGGGCGTGGACGAGCGCATTGTCAGGATCGTAGAGCGCCACATAGGCGCCGGGATATCAAAAGAAGAAGCCCCACAGTGGGGATTGCCACCAAAAGACTACATACCGGAGACCATCGAAGAAAAAATCGTTTGCCATGCCGACAACATGATAGGTAGCAAAGAGCGGATATCGATCCACGATGCGGTCTCAGTGGCGAGGGAGAACTGGACGCCGGGCGGTCAGAGGCGGCTGAAACAGTTCCATTTCGAAGTTTTCAAACCCCATGAAGGGACATTTGAAAGGGGTGAGTGCTCCGACGAGATCATACGGGAGATCGTGGATGAGATGGACGTTTTGTACAAGATGCGCGAAGAGGGCGATAGATGCATTATCTCTCTATACGGTTACGACGCGGAAAAAGCCCTGAGGCGCCTGAAAAAAATGATCAAGAAGTCGGTGAAACGATAGTCCAGAACGGTTTGAATAACCTGTACACCTAGCACTTATTCGGATACTTTTTTAGATCCGACACCCACCCTTCTGTCAGGTCGTTATTATAGGTCACCGTGGCGAGGTAGGGGACATCGTCGATGTCCAGCACGATATCCTGGACCTTGCGATCTCCTTCGTTCTGTATTGGCACCACACGCTTTATGCTGTCCTTCCCGGCGATCCTACGTATTCGCTCCACGATCCTGTCCCTGACCTCGAAGCGTCCTTTGGCCGTCGGCTGATCAGGATCGGACGATTGCTGTTTGATCTCCGATATCTTTTCGATCTCTTCAAGCATAGCAGACATATCTATCTCACTGATCATTCTCACTCCGGCAAACATAAATATTCATAGCCATCTTGTGATGAAAGAAACCGAAGTCCCCGCGGATTCTGGCGTGATCATCGGATATAGGCAACTGGGGTCAACCAACCTACTGAATGGTAACGCTCCTGATGCCTTTCAGCCTCTTTAGATCGCTGACAAGCTCGCCCGGAATCGGGTCGTTGGTGATAAGCATCATCCGAGGATCGTCCGAAAAATAGGGATCATCCGTGACCGCCTGCCGGATGCTCAGGCGATAGGTGGCGACGACGTTGGTGACTTCGCTGATGATGCCGATATCCTGGGCGTTATCCACCGCGATGATAATTACGCCCAGGCCAAGCACTGGAGCGACATCTTTCAGCGAAGCGATCGAGCGTATATTCTGGAACACCTGTCGGAGCGTCACGTCGTATAGGATCATCTCGGTCGTCGCATCCACTACCCGTCGGTCCACGCCCGCCTCTTTGGCGACCTGGGTATGCGGGATCTCGATCTTGCCGGAGACGACATGGCCTTCGCCGTTCACCTGAAAACCGCGCTCCAGCAGCAGCCGGATCACCTTCTCCTGCGAGGGCATGCCCCTGAATTTGTCAATGATTTCGCTCCACATACTACCAGACACTATTTGCGACGCATAGGTAATAAATAAGTATGATATTTGGGTCGTCACGGTTCGTTAAAATTAGTATACCAGCGGTGACCCGAATGTCCACTGCTCAAGTTCGAGCGTCTTTTCCCAGAGCGCCCTGCAGCCGCAGTTCAGCCTGTCGAAGGCCTTCAGGTCCTGAGTCAACGAGTACCTGCGGATGGCGTCGGCGAAGGCGGAGTCGCATTTACCGCAGAAGTTGTGCGGACCTCTGGGCTGGCCTGCGGCCAGCGGATCGGACATGATGACCGATCCGGTTTTACCGTGCAACCGACGAAGCACCTCCACCACGCTCCATAGCCATGGCGGGCGGTATGCCTTGCGGTAAAACAGCTCATCCACCAGCGTGCCCCGCTGGACGTTGCACAGGTTGATCGAGATGGTGTCCGCATAGGGAGCAACGTCCAATGCGGATTTCACCATATCCTCGAGTGCTTCATTTTCCGTCAGGAAGGGCGGCTTCATCATGAGATAAGCCTTGGTCGTGATCCCGTGGGCCCGGGAGACTTCGCTGGCCCGGATGAAGTCACTGAACAGAAATCCCTTGTTGATGCTGTTCTGCCGTATGTCATCGTTCGAGGTTTCCACGCCAATAGCGACCTCAAGTCGATCGGTGTGAAGCTTTGCTGCAGAGATGATCCGATCGGTCACAAACTCCGGTCGGGTCTCCACGATGACCTTATCGGCGTATAAGTTGAGCGCGGACAGGATCTTATCCCTGACGAACTCGGGTACTTCGCCCGGATCGAAAAAGCTGCCGGAGGTGAAGATTTTAACGATGCCATGATCGATCCTGCGGGATACGGAGTCGAACTGTGCCAGCAGGTCCTGTGGGGAAGGAGGCCTGGCTGCAGCATCAGCGATATAGCCGCACATGGTGCAGCCGCCCTTAAGGCCCCAGAAGCAGCCTCGGGTCTGGAAAATAATGGTATGAGACTTGGTCGGCATCCCGTCGAGGATGTCCTCCCCTGTCCAGTAGGCGGCAACTTCTGTCGGCGATCGCTCGTTGATCTTCTGCCGCTTTCGCTGTTCAATCATAATATTGTTCAGGGCTGTCATTTCAGCTCCTCCATATGTCTGGTCTCGACAGCCATACCTCGGCCAGCACGGATCATCTCCCATCCGCTCATCTTCGCACGACCGACGCCGATCGCCTTCCTGCCCGTGATGAGTACATCGTCCCCTGGCCGGATCTGCGGGTCGGCGTTTATAACTCCGGGGGCCAGGATGCTGCCCCGGGGAACAAAATCCGCGATCTCCACGAAGTACTGGTTCGACAGACTCATTCGCTTCGCCCCTGCGATGGTCAGGGTCAGCGAGCCGTAGGCAGGATTGATGGTACAGAGTTGCTCTTTGTCGTCGAACAGCGTAAACCGCGGGGCTCTGCCCTTCACGGAGCCTTTCGCCGGCACCAGCAGATCACCCTTGCCTTTTCCAAATTCATAATCAGCCATCTTCCTGAAGATATCTAGCATAAACTGCTCGTGGTTTCTCGGCTGCGGCGATAGTTCATCGACCGCGAGCCGCACCTGATCAACCAGCTGACTCAGCGACTCGTCGCTCGTCACCCGGCCGGTGCTGGTAAAGATCATCTCCCGGTCCGCCTGGGCACAGACTTCGACATAGGGTCCTTCGACGTGGGCGATGACCCGTTCGAAGCGGTTGTGATCGATGAAATCCCGCAGGCATCCGGAAACCCAACTGCGTTCCTCCAGGTCCCAAGCACCGGTCACGGCCACATCGTAGTGGGCCGCGGGGTATACCAGCTCCAGCTCCCTTGGCACCACGCCCATGGGCGACGTCAGGATCACTTCCCGGACGTACCTGCGATATCTCCCGAGAGCATTGATGATGGCCATGTGAGATTGCGAGGTCGAGTAGGGCTTTCGGGCCGAGCAGGGTATGATCAGCAGGACCTTCCCATCAGACCTGAACCGCGTCCTCACCCGGTCCGCGAACCGTTTCACTTCTACCCTGTTCTGGGATTCCGAGGAGCAGGCCAGTAGCTCTGAAGAACGATAGGTCGGCGTCCGTGCCTCCAGGTAGCCGTATTCGGCATCAGCCAGCCGTAGCAGGGCCGTCAGCCAGGGCTGGGAGCGGCACTGCTTTTCCACGTACTCCCTTAACATGCCCCGTCGGATATGAAGTTTCACTCGCTTCACCTCCTCTTCCAGCTTTAGATAGTTGTGCTTGGCAAGAAGATCGTACTTTTCGACTGGCTGCAATGCCATCAAGCTTTCAATCGTGTTCCCGCGGCAGGCTTCGCAGTTGCAGGGCAGGTCAGATAGCTCTTCAAGATCGAACCAGCCGTCTGCCGTTAAATAGTGCCCTTGGTACGCCTTTATCGTCGTAAGGACATCATCAACGACATCGGCGCCTAGGTAAATTAACAGGGGAATATTTTCGGGCGTCGCGAGGGCTGGCACGTAGAGAGCGGTATCTGGCCTTGTCAAGCTCCGGATCTTGATGAAGCTGTCCAGCAGCGCTCTGGGGTCGCCTTCGATTGACCTTGCTCCTGCCATGATATATAAATCAGCGCCTTGGATCGCCTGATCAGGGTGGATAACCGCTCCAACGGGATATCCCGCTCCATCATTTTCCTTATTCGACGGGGCGAAAAAATGGACTAGATCATCACGGACATGATATGGCAAGCCTACATGCGGGGCAATATTAAATGAATTAGGGGCGCTTATGGCTTGGTCGTGGATCAGGGCGTTGCCACCATCGACGATTAGGTCATCGTGCTGGCTAGGACGCACGATATGGGGCGTCTCTATACCGCCTCTGACCATCAGACGGCCGATCCTAGCGGCACTATCCCGGTGCATGACTTCGAAAAAGCGCGTCAAAATATCTCTACCTTCGTGGAATTACATCTCGCTGCTTATTAATAATGTTTCGCAAATCACATCTCGTGACGTTCCCAGAACTAATAAAATCAGTGGGTCCCATACCTCTGCCTCCCACCACCTTAACAATTATATTAACAAGATGATAATTTTATATACGCATTTATTTTATGAATATTTTTAAATTTCAGTCTAATTATTGATATGGGCTTAATTTTTGTAGTATCTGCATCATTGATTGCTAGATTAGCCTATTTTCGCTATTTATATGGAGAACATACAATAGAATATGCGCTTAGATACTATTAAGGTGTGATCCTATGGCACGAAAGGAAACCAAAGGAGAAATGACTGTAAAAGAAGCTGGAAGAAAAGGCGGTAACACCACCAAGCAACGATACGGCGAAGGCTACTACGAGAACATCGGTAAAAAGGGCGGTCAGAAGGTCCGCGAACTCATAAAGAGAGGAAAAGAGTCGATATCAAGAAAGTAGGTAGCACTTACCTGCTTTCTCTACCAATTATTTTTAGAAAGATCTGTTTATCGTTGTTGCAACCCTATCGGAAATAATCTAGACTTTTCCATAATCCACACACTGATCTAGCTGCAACCGCTTATACGGTAAGTTATATCTCTGAGGACACATAAATTGCATTAATCTATTAATTATCAGGTGGTTGTGTTGTTATGTTTTTGAAGGTGGTAGTTGCGGCAGCCTTGCTGGCGGCCGCCCTATCCATGAGCGGGTGCTGCTCCTGCTGTTCGCCTCTCTCGAAAGGCGACTCGGATCATAATCCACAGATCGATGATGGACCCACCGACCCGGGCGATGCAGATAACCTGTTCGGCCACTGGATCTGGGGACAGTCAGCCTATGATGGATCTACGCTCGCGGAAACGGACATCGATTTTTATGAGAACGGCACATTTACATTCATCAGTGTGTTTCATAAATACGGCGGAGGTGGTACAAGCTATACTATCGTAGGCCGATACCATGTCAGCGGGGACTTGATCAAATATACGCATATCGTCAAGTACTACTACCAGGATATGAATCAACCTGATCACACGACAACGAACATCGCCGACACGTCGGGCACCTACCGGATCGAACCGGGCAATGCCTGTGATACGGTCTATCTGCAGGCAAAAGGCCTCTGGGATAATGAAACGTCATATTACCGGTATCCGTAGTGATAGTGAACTACCCCATCCTGAAGGGCGGGGCTTCCTGATTCACAGCCGACAGTCTGCAAACAACATTTCTGCTGAGCGCATTGACTATCTGCTCCGCAGGCAAACCGGCATACACCACGCCCTTCCAACCAGAGACCCACACCAACACCCAAAATATTCAACGCCGCGTTAAAATCCCTATCCAACTGAACTACAATACGGACAAATGTGTATTATATCTTTTAAGTCCTTCTTGACTATGTTTCCACACACTGAGCATTTCTGGGTGGTGTTCCCGGGGATCCACTTTGATTAGGTGTTTGCCAGCACCTTCAGCCTTGTAAACCAGCTTATCAAAGAAATCACGCCACCCAGCACCAGGATGTTACGTTTAAGAGTCTCACTAGATTTAACTGATAATTTGTTCTTGTAACTGTTATCTCGCAGCATTCCTAGTATGTCGAGGTCTTCCACAATGATGGTGTCATAGTTGTTGATGTAGTGCCTTGAGATTTGGTGGTTGCGATTGTTTCGTTGATCTGCAATGTATAATGGAAAGAGCCCGGGCTATGTGTTTATGGGCGGGTATCATGTCAGCGGGGATTCGATCAAATTCACACATATCGTCAGTACTACTATGAGGACCTCTCCAAAGCCGAGCATAGGACAACTAACATCGCCGACACTTCTGGCGCCTACCGGATTGAGCCGGGCGACGCTTATGATACGCTCTACATTCAGGCGGATGGCCTATGGGACAACGAGACGAAGCTCTACCGGCACAAGTCCTGATTGAATATCATTGTGACGGGATGTTAAATCCAGTCAAGATTGATCTGGCTGCAACTGCTTATCTAGTAAGTTATATCTCATAGTATACATAAATCGTATTAATTTGTTAATCAAGGGTGGTTGAGGTATGTTTTGGAAGGTGTTAGCATCACTGGTCCTGCTGGCGGTTGTCCTGGCCATGAGCGGGTGCTGCTCCTGTCGTCCGTTCTTACCGACTAATATTATAAATGATAATGGTAGTACAGATGGTAATCTTCAAACCAATAATACGCATGCGGATTCTGGGTCTACCGATCCAGGCGATGCAAGCATGCTTATCGGCGATGAGTGGACATCGTCGGCATATCTGAGTTACGAAGATAGCTCTGGCAACTATGTGGGGGATGATATTGCGAGTGAATCGGTCCAGTTTTTTGAGAATGGCACGTTCGTGTCCGTCGGGGCGGCCGTCCGCTGGAGCAATATGGGTTTTGTGATCAGGGGGCATTATCACGTCACTGGCAATACCATTAAATTTACTGATGTCGTCGAATATAATTATCCAGATGCAGAACAGAGCCAGTATACTACAAGGAACATCGCCGAAACAACCGGTACGTTCACTGTGGATACTACATCATATGATAATCTTGATCTGCTCGAAATACAGGTACCTGATCTATGGGCAGGTAGCAAGCAATCGTTCAGCAGATACAAGCGATAGGAGAGTCGTTTGACTTGACTCATTACACACATATCATGGGTGGGTGGAGGCGGCAAGCGTAGATGGAGAGTCCATCCCTTGATGGATAGCAGGTAGCAGTCGTGTCAATCAATATGGCAGATTTCCAATTTGAAAATCGATATGACGGCATTGAATAAGTGGCATTCTTAAAATGCCTGCCCTATCAATTGATAAACAAGCGTATTTTCGCTATTTCCATGAGTAACATACATTTATATAATTTAATATTTATATATTGTGGTTTTCATATGGCAATGAAAGGAAGCAAAGGAGATATGACCGTCAAGGAAGCCGGTAGAAAAGGTGGTAATACCACCAAGCAACGTTATGGAGAAGGCTATTATGAGAGCATCGGCAAGAAAGGCGGTCAGAAAGTTAGAGAGTTGATCAAGAAGGGAAAGGAATCTTCAAGAAGATAAAAGCTTTTTGATAGAGCTATAGAGAGAGCTATAGAGCTTTCTTTTTCCTTATTCAAGCCCCGTTGAAAAGTTAGGAGCGTGGATGGGACTTTTTGTGTTTGTGTTTTGGTGGGTTGGCGGCGTGGCGTGGTTCCCAGGGACTCGCGTACCTTAGTACAGCATGCTACGTGACCAGGCTTAACTTCCGGGTTCG
>DATHCY010000300.1:0-3654 GCA_035319305.1 Methanocella sp. | reverse complement strand
TGTTTCTCGTCGTTCATGCCGCTTAATACGACGGTTACCTCGGGATGGTTCCAGACCCATCGGAGTGCCCATTCAGCCGGCGATCGCTTTACATCTGCCGCATCCCAGATCGCCTGGATCTCCCTAGGCGGAGCCCTTGCCAAGCTGCCGCCTCGAAGGGGCTCCATGATAACGACTCCGAGACCTTTCGACGCGGCATATTGCATTCCTGTTTTCCCGACCTGGTTGGTTTCATCCAGGATGTTGTATTGGATCTGGCAGAAGTCCCAGGGGTAGTCGTCGATGATCTGCTTGAACTCTGTCGTTCCATTGTGGGTGGAGAAGCCTATATGCCGGATCCGGCCATCTGACTTTGCCTTTGAGATAAAGTCCTCGATGCCCAGCTCTTTCATCTTTTTCCAATCTCCAAAGCTGATGCTATGCATCAGGTAGTAGTCGATGTGATCGGTTTTCAGCTTCTGCAGCTGCACGTCGAGTAATCTGTCCATATCCTCCCGTTTTTTTACCTGGAAGGGAGGCAGCTTGGTGGCCAGCTTTACCTTCTCCCGGTACCCATCCGCCAGCGCCTTGCCGATCATCGCCTCACTGCCCGGGTAAATCAGTGCCGTGTCAAAGTAGTTTACCCCATGATCGATGGCGTAGCGGATCTGCTTTATGGACCTTTCCTCGTCGATGCTCATGCCTTTTCTAGGCAGCCTCATGCAGCCATAACCTAATATCGAGAGTTGATCTCCCGTCGTTTTCATTGTCCTGTACAACATAAATATTCCTCCGTATATTCGTTCGCCATCATAGAACTGACTAATCAGTCACCATCATGGCAACATTAACCGATAACTACGATCTCGATAAGCCACTCCAGACGAGTTCAAAGGACCCGTCTATCAGTTCATCCGTCTGCCTCTCTAGCCCGTGCGTCGAGATCTTCCTGATCACCGCCCTGTTGGCGCTGAACAAAATCTCAAAGATCAGGCCGCGGTGTATATCTCTCAGCTTTCCGGCAGTAACGCCTTCCTCGATCAGATCGCTCATAAACGCGAACTTCTTCATCGCCTCTTCCTCGGTGATCCTGGTGATATATGGCGATGAGAGGAATTGCTCCAGAAACAGAAGTTCCTGCGGGTTCTGCAGGCCCCAGCGGATGGTGTTGCCCCAGATAAGGCGGACCTTATCTTCGAGGGTTTTTTCCTTGGATAATCCGACCGTCATCGCCCGGGCCAGGCGGTCCTTGGCAATTACATAGGTGCTGTTGATCAGGTCCTCCTTGGTAGGGTAATAGCGAAACAGGGTGCCTGTGGCTACGCCTGCCTCCTGTGATATCATGGATGTGGGCGTATTATCAAAGCCGCGCTCGGTGAAGAGCTTTAAGGAGGCGTTGATGATCGCCTCTTTTTTGTCTTTCTGGTATTCTCTCATAATCCGCTCGTTTATAGAGTGACTAATCAGTCATTAGGTAAGGACATATTTAAAACTTGCTATTCCCGCTACCCCCCAAAAAATGACTATAAAGAAAATGAGCCCCTATAAATATACAGTACTAACAGTATCGTTATAACGAAACTTAATATGCTCTCTACCGCTGCAAAAATTGTCCACCCTATTGCCGATATACTTCCTATAACCCAAGATAGCGGCGGTATCCAGGCAGTAACCGCCGTTAAAACTGAGCCGCCTATCGTCAATAATAGAATTAATACCATCACTGCGATCCATAAAATTACACATATAACTAGAGCATATAATAAATAAGTGGTATATGTATCGGCCATCGAATTATTGGGTTAGTGATTATGATATTTAATATTGTTGATCGACCGCTAACTGCACCCGCTGAACCGCGCAACATGAGTATTTTTCCTGATCCGTACGAAGGATTTTTATAGTATTTTCTGCCATAGACTAATACCCCTCCTATGATAGTATGGAACAAAAACTAGTACTATCCAGAAAGAGCACCGAATTCGATGCGCAATGCGGGGGTTGCCCAGCCAGGTCAAAGGCGTAGGACTTAGGATCCTATCTCGAAGGAGTTCGTGCGTTCGAATCGCACCCCCCGCACCAATAATATGGGTCAAATATCCCGCCAATCGATTAGTTGGCTTGTCCATGATGCGTAGTAAAGAATTACCTGTCGTCATATCGTCAATTTCAATTTTTCCATCCGATGTTGTGTTGGCAACTAAAGATTGACTGAGCTAAAAAAGTTTCAACAAAAAATGTTACACTTCCTAGTTTTATGGGCTTGATCTGGTGAAACTAATACTATAACAGGTTAAGTAAGAAGCGATGCCATATAAAAATATTATCCACACCCGAAAGTTCCTGTAAGGCTATCTACCAATACCGGTTTCAGGGTCGCCACGCGCCACCTGCGGCCATCAACCGTCCGTGGATAGAGATTGGACAATAATAGTAACGTCGTGCTGTGGAAGCTGAAGCTGGACCACGTTGCTTCGGCAGATGTCATCGTGGTATATGGTTTGAAGGGTTCGCGGAGATGAAACTAGTCACCGGTGCTGATGGCCTGGTTCTCACTAAACGACAAAGCGCTCTTCGAGAGCATGAAGAAAAAGCCGGGGCGCCGCGGGCGTCGGAGATCCCTCGGTGAAGACGGGAGCTAATAGCATTACGGCGGATAGGATCAGGTTATATGCCGGCTTTATCGCTCACCCTTTTAATGTTACACAGCGCTGACTTCAGTGGCGCCGAGCCGGTGATGGGGTCCAACGATCTGGAATCGGTCAGCGCGTTGGCGTTGGCGTCTCCGAACCCGTGGTATAGCTGGGCGACACCGGGGACGATCTTGTCTGTTACGCTTGCCGAACATGTGACCGAGGATCGGGGGCTGGTCACCTGCACTACGTCCCCGTTTGCGACTCCGCACGTTCGGGCGGTCTCGGGGCTGATCTCGACGACGTTGTGTGGCATCATGCGGTTCAGCGAAGGAATGTCCCTCAGCTGCGAGTGTATATACGGTATAGCTTTAGCCCCGGTCGTTAGGATGAGGGGGTATTCCTTTGCGAGCTCCGGATTGCTCGCACGGCTCTCTGCAGGCTCTCGATAGGATGGTAACGGATCGTAGCCCATGTCCTTCAGCCTCTGAGAAAAGATCTCGACCTTCTTCGACGGGGTCATGAACTTCATCATCCGGTACTTATAGTACATTTCGGGGTATCTCCGGAATACCGTTCGGTTGAGGACGACGATCAGCAGCTTTCCTGGGAGGCCTTTGTTGCTCAGCATCATGTATAGAAAGGACGGGCCGGGGAACTTGATGCCTTCCGGGTGTCCCTTGAGATCATTGACGGTGATCCCTATAGGCTTCAGCTCGTAGTCGATGGCCTCCTCGATGTTTTTCCATGGGAAATATTCCCCGTAGCCCAGCTTTCGGGCCAGATCGCAGGTGACCTCCCACTCGGATCGGGATTCGTAGAGCGGCGCTATGACCGCCGGTCTCAACACGAGCATGCCGGGGTACGTCGGCTTTAGATATGCACCGGCCTCGTAGGTTGCGTAGTATGTCTCTTCCAGGAACGTGCTGCCGGGCAGTACTATGTCGGCGAGCTTCGCTGTCTCGGACATCACCGTGTCGAAGACCGCCAGGAAGTCGAGCTTCTCCAGCGCGGCTTTCGTCCGCTGCGTGTCCGGCGAGGT
>DATHCY010000299.1:0-3905 GCA_035319305.1 Methanocella sp. | reverse complement strand
GATCGCCCGTCAGATCAGCGATGATCGTGACGGTCCGCTACAGATGACGATCAGCGGCAACCAGACCAAGGATTTCGACCTGAAAGTGGTGTAGTGCCTGGACCGGTGGTGGTCCGGTGGACACTACAGCAGTGCTTCAGGGCGGCTTAAGATCGCACGATCGAGCCCTGTTCTCGCACTCCTCCACGACCTTTTTCTTGTATAGATTTATGGCTTCCTCGTAGACGAGTATCGTGTCCTTCGCGGCCTTTTCCCAGGTGAACTGCTCCAGCACCCTTTTCCGGGCATTAATGCCCATCGTCTTCTGCAGCCCCTGGTCCTTTAGGAGGATGACGAGAAACTTGGCGATGTCGCTGGGGTCATGTGGGTTAATATGGAAGCCGCAGATATTATTGCCGTGAGGGATTACCTGCTCGCGGAAGCCGGACGTTCCGGACGCGCCCACTATGACCGGCTTGCCCATCGCCATTGCCTCCAGGCTGACGATGCCGAACGGCTCGTATTTGGATGGGAAGATACAGACGTCCGAGGAGGCATAGTACAGCCTCCGCTCGTCCTCGTTTACGTAGTTAAAGTTGAAGATGACGTTTTTCTCTATACCATTCGATCGGACGATCTGTCGGAGCATATCTTCCTGCTCCCCCTTGCCGACTATGACCAGTTTTGCATCCGGAACCTCCCGGACTACCTGAGCCATGGATGCGGTTAGGGTGTCGGCCCCTTTGACCCAAGTCAGCCTTCCCACGAAGAAGATCATGGGGGAGTCTCCCACGCCGATCTTCTTGCGGAAGTCCTTGATCTGCCGGTCGGTGAAAGAACCTGGCGCATATTTCTTCGCGTCCACCCCGTTGTAGACCACCCTGATTTTGGCTTCAGGGTAGCCGAGTTTCACCAGCTCGTCCCGCATGGCGTAGCTCACCGTGATAATCAGATCAGCCTTAATAGCGGCCATCCGCTCGATCTCCTTGACTGTGGTGGAGCCGCCGCCAGTGCGCCCCTGTTCTGTGGAGTGATAGTGGACGACCAGCGGGATCGGCAGATTGCTCCTGGCGAGGATACCTGCAGGGAAGCCGAGCCAATCATGGGCCGCCGCAAGGTCATATGACTGCCCTTGCTGGGCCACAAGGTCGTTGATCAGCTTGGACGCCGACATCAGGTTATACATTATGGTCTCCGAGAAGAATGTCTGGCCTCCTGGATCCCATCGGGCCACGTCGCCCGGGGAAAGGATCGGCAGCAGGTCCAGCATGTTCATCAGCAAGGGCCGATGAACCCTGATGCCCTTCCATACGTCGTTAGTCGGGTCTTTGCCGCTGTTTCGTGAAAATACGGTTAGATCATGGCCTTTGCGGGTATACTCCTGAGTGATCTCCATGGCATATGTCCCCAGCCCTCCCCTGAAGAAGGGGGGGTATTCATCTACGAAATACGCTATCTTCAAATTACATCACCTGTCTATAAACGTCCATTATCCTGCGGGCGACCACGCTCCACAGGAAGTGTCGCTCTACTTTTCTCCTGCCGTTCCTGCCGTAGGCCCCTGCACGGGCAGGGTCGCCCAGCACATAGTTGATGCCCCAGGCTATCGAGGCCGGGTCTAAATATACTTTGACCCCGTCTGCAAAGTTGTTGACGTTTTCGGAAAGGCCCCCCACGTCCGCGACTACTGGGCACCGGCGGGCGCTCCACGCTTCTAGCAGCACTAGCCCAAACGGCTCATTCCGGCTTGGGATCACCACCGCATCTGCGGCATTTAACAGCCGCACATATTCGGAGTCCGGGATATAGCCGGGAAACTGTACGGGCATGCCGGATGACGCCTGCTGCAGCTCATATTTCATGGTGCCCTGACCGGCCATGATAAAACGCGCGTCCCACCTGTTATTAAGCACGAGCGGAACCGCTTTCACCAGGAGATCAGGGCCTTTCTGGTATTCCATGCGCCCGACAAAGAAGACCAGCGGAGCATAAGGATGGATACCATAGGCTTCCTTCACTTTTCCTGGGTCGATGACCGCCTCGTAGACTTCGGGAAAGATGCCGTTGCTCACCACGGAAACCTTCTCATAGGGAACGTTGTATAGCCACATGATCTCATTCTTCAGCGTGTGGGAGACGGCGGTGATCTGTTTTGCGATCAGCGCACCGTACCATTCCTTGCCGGAGATCTCCCGGGCCTCCCACCACTCGCCGATCCTGTTGCCGGCCCGGCCGTACTCCGTCGAGTGGAAGGTAAAGACCGTATTGCGGTCTTTCAGCTGGTGCAGTGCATCGATGACATGCCAGTCGTGGAAATGGAGAATATCGAATTCTGGGGAGTCATACTCCCGGAACCGCCCCACCATTAGATCGCTCATGTTTCGAGCGTAGTCCACGATGTTGTCGGCATATGGCTGTACGTAGTGGTACTTCACGCCTTTGATGATCCTGTCCCCTCCTCCCCGGGTAAAGAAATGGACCTCGTTGTCCCTGGCAAGTGTCTCCGCCAGGTACGTCGCCCCCGGTGACAGCCCGCCTATGCGTTCGGAATAGATAGATTCCCAGCAGAAGAAAGCGATTTTAACTGGCTCCATAGGTGTTTCCTCTTGCGATCGATGACATCGATCAGCTCGATCCTATTGCTACAATGGGCGACTTCGTCGGCCAGTGCCCTATCTTTCAGCATGCCTATGATCCAACGGGAGAAGTCATCCCGGCGAAGGTGGTACATCAGCGAGTCCTCCGGCACAAAGTTCAGCAGGTCGGCGAAGTCGTCCAGACTATATGCGGTAAATCCCGTATATGCGACCGGGTTCCAGAACCTGAAGGACTGCTCCGGCGAGAGGCAGCGAAGCTCAAGCGCGGCCTGCCGCTGCCCCATTTCTTGGGCGGAGCGCGTCTCGTAGTCCGACAGCACCCGCATATATAAGTCGAAGGACTCGATGCAGTCGCACGCGCCCGGGCTGAAGTACGAGTGTACGTCGCCGCAGGAGCCGAACTTAGAGGCCATGTAGTAGAAGTGATCGCTGGTCTGCAGATATCGCCATGTCTTCTTGTCCTGCGCAAAGGCTGCGGCGCGCTGGACTTCCTTCATTGCGACGCTCTGGACAGTGTTGCCCAGCCACGCGGATGTATCCTTCTCCACATCGGCCCATGAGGTGGTCTCCTCAACGCTGAGCTCTTCAGAGACGGGAATAGAGGCGGCCTCCGACGGCTTGATGAATTCGACCCCTCGTGCCAGGCACTCTCCGGGCAGCCACCTGAGGAACTCGAAGATCCCGGTATCGCCCCATTGATGCTCTCCGAAGGTCTCGTAGTCGATGAAAATATTGACGTACTCCCCCGGAGAGGCGGCGACCCACGAGGCGTACTTATCCGCTGTCAACGGCCACTCGCCCCATTGCCTGTTCGTAAATCTAAACGCGATGTCGTCCGACAGAGGATAGTTCCGTAGCAGAAGCTTGATCCCCTGACAGGAATAGACATAGTTCGGGCTGCGCCAGCCTAGGACCCGCTCCACGCCTTCTGCGTAGATCGCCTTGAAGCCCAGCTTTTTTGCCGACCTCGCGACCGCATCATTGAAGATGAACTCGGTATTCTCCATCACCTGAGGGTTGACGCTGAACACGTCCCTCATCAGCTGCCGATGTTGCCGGACCTGCCCTTCGAATTCGGATAGATCACTGAATAGGCTGGCAATGCTATGATAGTATGTCTGACATAGCAACTCCGCGTTTTTATGCCGTGCGACATCCTTAAAGAGGCCGAACGCTTCAGGATTCCACCGTTCCAGCTGCTCAACCAGCGTCCCTGACAGGCTGAAAGCGCACCTGAACCCCTGGTCCAGCAGCTCGATCACCTGCCTGGTGGCAGGGATATAGCATTTGTTGCATACCCGCTCCAGTATGTCCTTATTGCTAGAACAG
>DATHCY010000298.1:0-16376 GCA_035319305.1 Methanocella sp. | reverse complement strand
ATTTAGATGCCCACAACTTTGGAGGAGATGTGCTGGCAAAATATAATGGCACCTGGATCAATTTCCAGAATCCTGTTTATATTCACAAGACGAACACTTATTATCGAGGTGAAGTTGTCACCCGGGCAGACGGGATCAAAGCTTATCTGTACGACGATAAAGGAACTTTACTACGAAATACTTCTACCGATGATGTTTCTAGGATGGACGGCTACATTAATCTCCAATCGTACGGCTCAAATACGATGAGTGTCTGGGATTATGTATTCATCAGAAAATATACGCAGGACGAGCCGGTTCACGGTAACTGGAGTAATGAGGCCATATTGAATAATTCCGTAACTATTCGTCCAGCGGTAACATCAGGTTCATCTCCATCGCCAGTGGAGCAGGGCAAAGAACCTTCAAGTCGTGCAGGATCGCCTTTTAGAGGGTTTGATATAACAACGATGATCTGTGTTGCAGGATTGATTTTAATTGTGCTTGTCGCGTTGATCCTCGCTGCAGTTTTAATCTTGATGATCATTAAAACGGTTATGAAAAGGTGAGGTCTAAGATTTTTTGGGCGTGTCTCAATCTTTGCTGTAAAATTGTAGGTCAACCCAGGAGCGTTGGAGAGGCCAACTGGAATTTTTACAGCAAAAATTGGGACACGCCCGATTTTTTGAACTTTTCCAGCACATAGGGTAAACTCCTCTTTCCAGGCCGGCGTCCGTGTCGGCCTCTCGACGATGAACTCCGGCGTGCTTCTCGTCAGATAGTTATACCGCGGATTTCGGTCCGCGATGAGGTTCGCGTTCGAGTCTTTTGGCTCGACGCCATCGATCTTGATCGGGCACATCGATCTTGATCGGCATGCGGTATTTCTCATGATCTGCTTGGCTAGGTGGCTGATGAATACGGCGATGTTTATATCGTTTTCATACAGCGTCTCCGTGATGCTGGCGATGATCCTCGTCGAGGGGGGCTCCGTTAGGCTCGATCGATTCCATCTCGTCAACCAAGACAATTTTGTGCTATCATTGATGACCCTATCAAAGTTCCTGATCGTGGTCTCGAGGGCCCTTGCGGTGGGGGTGCCTTTGGACTTGCTGAAGTATAGGAGATGGTTTGCCATTCCGACATCTGCCGAATCAGCAGGGGCCGGGAAGCCCGTGTTGGACAGTACGATTGTTTGGGCGATTATGTCCGGCATCGTGGTCTTGCCGCCCTAGTTCACGACGCTCAGCATTATTCCCAACTAAGGCGGATTAGCGAGGAAGCTGTTAATAGTCCATTGCCGTCCCGTGCAGTCGGTTGGTTGTGATAGGCCAGCTGACTGCAATGACAGTCACTACGCTAGCTAATATGAGATTTTAATAATGACCTTCTACCGCGGCTAAAGTCTGTGGGGTTTCGCTGTCCCTGCACCCTACTGATCTTAAAATGTGTCAGCGGTCACAATGGGTTGCCCGCTGTCCCATATTTTTTTGTTTTCGCTGTATGTGGGTGTGGCCGGGTTTTCCGGGTGTTGGTATGGTTTCCGAAAAATTTAATATAGTATGGTGTCAAATAATCGCTGTACAAGGACAAACCAGAATGTGGAAAATAATACTAAAAAATCGTTGGAATCATTTGAATCGATTTCATTTTCCTCTATATGCATTCTGGTAAATGCCGATATGGGCATTGGATATACTACGGAAAGTAGCCGGAGATTCTGCATAAGCAGGATATCTGGTAGAGGTCTTGTCAGCAGACCGGGAGAATGCGGCTCGGTTGGAAACAATAGAGCAAATTCCTCCTAAATCAAATTGTCAAGGCTGAGATAGTGACAAGCCCCATCCTTTAGGGTGTGGTGGTTGACACTATCCTAAATCTACCGCTGATATGGAATGACTATGGCCAGAGAATTTTTACTGGGGAACGAGGCGATCGCTAGGGGCCTGCTGGAGGCTGGGCTGGATGTGGCAACGGGCTACCCGGGCACGCCATCATCTGAGATACTTGCTGGGCTTGTTCAATACGATGTTGAATCGCGTAAATTTCATATCGAATGGTCGGTGAACGAAAAAGTGGCGCTGGAAGTGGCGATCGGGGCATCTTGGGCGGGGGCTAGGTCCGTTTGTACCATGAAACATGTAGGCCTCAATGTGGCGGCCGATCCGTTCATGACGCTTTCTCACACTGGCGTAGTTGGCGGCCTGATCTTGGTGTCTGCTGACGATCCTTACTGTCATTCATCGCAAAACGAGCAGGATTCCCGAATGTATGCAAAATTTGCAAAAGTGCCCTGCTTCGATCCACAATCTCCGGAAGAAGCAAAAGCCATGATCAAATACGCATTCGAATTCTCCGAGAGACATGGAACCCCCGTTATACTCCGTCCGACCACCAGGATCTCTCATGGTAAGTCCGATGTAACGATCGGGAATCTGTCTGGTATCAGCAGGGAGAAAAAATTCGTCAAAAATACCGAACGGTTTGTCGTCCTGCCGCGCTACACTAGGTCGCTTCTGAAGAAGCTTAATGAGCGACAGGAACGAATGGCAAGAGAGCTTGCCGACTCGCCGTGGAACCGGTTATCGCTTAAGGCCGGTGCAAAGATTGGCATCATCGCCTCCGGCGTGGCCAGCATCTACGCCGAGGAAGTGTTATCTGCCGTCGATGAGCCGGTATCTCTCCTTAAGATCGGTGCCTATCCGATTGACCCCGCCTTGATCATCCAGTTCGTTGCAGGGGTGGAAAAGGTCTTGGTCCTCGAAGAGTTGATGCCGGTGGTGGAAGAGCAAGTTCGGATATACGCGAAGAACGTGCTGGGCAAGCTGACCGGGGAAGTGCCTAAAGAGGGAGAGTTTGACCTGCTGCTCGTGCGCTGTATTGTCCATAACGCCCTGGGCGTCCAGGTAAAAATGCCCACGCCTCCCGAAATCTGCGTGGAGCTGCCTCAGCGTCCTCCCGCAATGTGCCCGGGTTGCGCCCACAGATCGACCTTCTACGCCCTCAAAAGCGTCTTTAAAGACGATGCCATCTATGCCAGCGACATCGGTTGTTACACGCTTGGCACTCAGCTGAATGCGGTCGATACCTGCTTGTGTATGGGCGCGAGCATCACTATAGGGTCGGGCCTGAGCATATCAGGCATCAGAAACCGGGTTGCCTGTACTATAGGTGACTCCACGTTTCTGCACACCGGAATACAGGGCCTGATAAACGCCGTGTACAATAAGGCGAATATTACTGTAGTTATTCTGGACAACCGTACCACGGCGATGACTGGGCACCAGCCGCACCCGGGCATTGGACGTACGATCACCGGCGAGCCTTCGGAAGAGATCTCGCTGGAGGCGATCGTTAAAGCTTGCGGGGTTAAATATCTGCAGACGGTCGACCCCTACGATCTCGAGACCACGAAGTCAGCGTTTAGAAAAGCCTACGAGACGGATGGAGTCAAAGTAGTGATAGCAAGACAGCCGTGTGTGATTACCGCGAAGAAGATGGGCATCAAGCGAAAACGGTATGAAGTGATCCCGGAATTATGTGAGGGCTGTCGAAGATGCGTGAAATATGGTTGTCCGGCTATGGGATACTGCGAAGGCAAGGCGTTCTCGAACGAAATGTGCGTAGGCTGCGGCGTCTGTGCTAAACTCTGTCAGTTCGGAGCCATCAAGGTGAGGGGTGATTAGCATGGCAGTAGCGGTATCCTTCGACCTTGTGATCGTAGGCGTGGGTGGCCAGGGTGCCATCCTTGCATCGGATATCGTCGGCAAGGCTGCTGTGACCGAAGGCCTGCCTGTGACCGCCTCGGAGACTCATGGCATGGCACAGCGCGGAGGTGCCGTGGAAAATCATGTGCGGATAGGCTGCAGGTATGGCAGTATGATACCTGCCGGTGGCGCCGATTGCCTGATGAGTATGGAGCCGTTGGAGGCGTTGAGGTTCGCGAAGTACCTCAAGCCCGACGGCGTCGTTGTGATCAATACTGAAAAAATAGTGCCCGTATCTGTATATTCGCATAAAACCCCGTATCCAGAACTGGACCAGATCGTGGAGATCATGGAGAATGTTTGTGTGAATGTCAAAATAGCGGACTATACCGGGCTGGCTAAAAAAGCCGGTTCTGCACAGGCACTCAATGTAGCCATGATCGGGGCGGTGTCACGGTATATGCCGCTGAAAACTGAGACGCTCAAAGATGTGATCGCAAAGTCAGTCCCGCCAAAGACCGTGGCAGTCAACCTCAAGGCGTTCGACTTGGGAAGAGATGCTTGAACAGCACCGGTTTCGTAAAGCCTATGGTGGTCACTTTTTCCTGCGATATACACCCCATCATAGACCGTCGCCTCCGATGATGGCAGGTATCGTTAAATTTTCCCCCAAGGGCGCGCGATGGCCGAAGCGGCGCCAGGTATGTAAATAGTGCGTCCTCTGATGCATCTATTCCCAGCGCTAAATTATTAGAGGCATTAGGGCAATTCGTGTCCCTCTAAAAAAGTGTTTTGTGTTTTCGTGCTATCCCATGGGAACTCTCGGCTGTTGGCGGATCATGAATGATCACAGGTACAATAGTCACGGTGGACATGGGAGCAGGACACGAAGATGGGGGGTCTCTTCGTGTTCTCAGTCAGGCTCGGTTCTTCAAGTTCTGATGTTATCTGCTCAGTGGCTTATGCCAGACGTTCATGCTTTCGAACGAACCGCATATGTTGGTGTTATTCAACAGCGTGCCACCGTAAAAGTATCCGGCCTGTGAAAAGACGCCGTTGATCGGATAGGAGATGGCTCTTGCAATGGTGTATGAGATCTTCATACCCTCTTTTATCATGTCCTCTTCCATTTTGCGCAGAAGATATCCGGATAATCTTTTGCCTCGATAGTCGGGGTGCGTGGCAAAGTCGGTCATTTCTACGTTTTCCATTTCCATATCCATTTCAGCGGATGAGGCGGCGACTATGTCGTCTTTGCATCGGATATAGAAGTATTTCACGTTGTCCTCCTGCATGGCCTTTTTCAGGTAAGCTTCATCGAAGATGGGAAATGGGTATGTGTCGAATACCATTTTATACAAACTTGAGAGTTCTCCGGCGTCGTCTTTCGTCGCGACGTGGAAGGATAAGCCCGGCTGCAGCTTTGAGGGCTTATGTAGGCCTGCTTTGACCATCGCTTTTAACAGTACGTTCTGGATCTGGTGATTTCTGGGCTCTTTTCTCCGGTTATCCTGAAGGTACCGTGCCAGAAAGTACCCGTCTTCTTTCCCATAGAAAAAACGAGGGACGAATGCCTCTATTAGATAACCTTTCCGTAGGAACTCGGTAAGGCCGGTGTCGGGCGCTTTGATAAATATTTTCGAGTATCCGTTCTCCGTGGCGATCTCCTTAAGTCTGTCGATGATCCATGGTATATCTTTCTTTGCCAGTTTCATGACATATATACGGTCGTTGTATCGGCCCTGCTGTACTACCGTGTCCCCGATGGTGGTGATCGCGTCAGGCATCGTATTTTCTCCCGTTGGGTACGATGGTTTTGGGTATGATGGAGATCGTGTTATCTATATCAGATAGCAGGCCTGCAATGCCGGTGGTACTGGCTTCGGATGGGTGGTTGAACTCGTGGTCCAGCTTACAATCGCCACAATTGCCTTCGCATTTCTCGGCTTTGTACGAATCCGGCTCAGTGTATGTGGTGATCAGGCCCTGGTAATTCCTGAGGATCACCTTATTGGTAGTGCAGGAGATAAGGTAATTAGGCATCAGGGGAATTTTACCTCCGCCGCCTGGCGCATCGACTACGTATGTGGGAACCGCAAAGCCTGTAGTGTGTCCTATGAGATTTTCCATGATCTCGATTCCCTTCGATACGGATGTGCGGAAATGCGCCAGCCCTTCTGATAGATCGCACTGGAATAGGTAGTATGGACGGACCCGATTCTGGACCAGCTTTTGCACCAGTCGTTTCATGATCCTCGGGCAGTCGTTGACACCGGCGAGGAGCACGGATTGGTTGCCCAGCGGTATACCTGCATCGGCTAGTTTTCTCAGTGCTTCTGTTGATTGTGGGGTGATCTCTTTTGGATGGTTAAAGTGTGTATTGATCCATATAGGATGGTGTTTCTTTAGAATTGCTGCCAGGTTCTCTGTGATCCTGTATGGTAAAACCACTGGTACGCGGGTTCCGATGCGGATGACTTCCACATGTGATATATTCCGCAACTGGGTCAGTATCCAGTCGATGTATTCATCCGGGAGCATCAAGGGGTCTCCGCCGGATAATAGTACGTCCCGTACCTGTGTGTTTTTTCGGATATATTCCAAGCCTTCCTCGATCCGGTTTCTGTCCGGAATATTATCAACGTTGCCGACCTTTCTCTTCCTCGTGCAGTGTCGACAGTACATAGCGCACACGTTACTGATCAGGAACAGTACCCTGTCCGGATACCTATGAGTGATTCCCTCAACTGGACTGTCCCTTTCCTCTGCGAGCGGATCTTCCATGTCGCAGTTCTCTATGATCAACTCAGAAGGCGAAGGGAAACATTGCTTGAAGACCGGATCATTTTTTACGTCATTTGGATTGATGAGCGAGAGGTAGTATGGCGTGATGCTCATCGGAAATTTTTCGATCGTTTTCTCCAGGGATTTTCGTTCTGGCGCGGAAAACACCGCCCCTGTGACGTTTTCGAACGTGGGGATGTCCCTTATGGCATGTTTCATTTGCCATTTCCAGTCGTTCCACTGGCCTATCGGATCGGTAGAGTCCAGCATTCTGGCGATCTCGATCTGCTTCAATGACATCTTTCCCAAAATCTCACTTCCTTTGTATTTCACTCTTAGTTGTTAAACGGTTGGTACAAAATCATTTGTTTTTGTTATTATATACTTTACCCTTTAACTGGTCTATTTTTGTCAAAGATATTTTTATATATATGGTATTTTTCTTTTGTATGATATAAATATTTGGCTTTGAAGGTCGATTCAAAAATTATTCTTAAAATATGATACAATATTATTCATAATTATATATACTTTTTTTAAAAAATATCGAAAAGGTGTTCTCAGCAACTATTATATATTATGGATTTTACCGGGTGTGAAACTTCCACCCCCGCTTCAAAAAAACGTTTCATAATCTGCCGATATATCCTGTCCGGAACGTCCCAGTCCCTTCGAAAATTCTCCACCCACACCAGCATCACCAAGTTAACGGAGTAATCACCCAGCGCTTCTACGTAGACGACCGGTGCAGGATCCTTCATAACGCCGCTAATACCGACCGCAGTTTCAGTCAGAATTTTTGATGCCATTTCAACATCTGAGTTGAATGAAATACCAATACGTACATATTGCATCCGGGTAAGGTCAGGAACGCAATAGTTGATGATCTGCGAATTAGAAATATTCACGTTAGGTACAACAATGACCTTATTATCCACAGTTTTTATCCTGGTACTCCTGAGCCCAATATCGGTGACCTGACCATATTCGTCGCTTGATATGGAGATATTGTCCCCTATCCTGTACGGCCTATCTATCAGGATCGCCAAGGCGCCAAAAAAGTTCGATAGCACATCACTTGCGGCCATCGCTACCGCAATTCCTATAATCCCCATACTTGCTATCAGAGGGGTGATCGGCATATCCAGTTGAGACATTATCAGGAAGATCGCTACGCCATAGATAATGATGCTTGCAATTTTCCCTGCAAACGAGATCATGGAAAGGATTGTCGTGGAGCTATCTCTCTGCTTTTCTCTCTCTCCATACCACTCGAAATACACGCGGACGATTTTCGAAAACATGAACGCAACAACCAGCGTTAGCGCGATGATGATAATAGTGTCAAGGGCATTGGATATGGCATCGGACGACCATCCCGGTATTTTTAATGCGATATAAGCGCCGGACAGGACGGTGATCAGTTGAACAGGAAGTATTAATGTAAGGATAATATCTACATCTAAATTTGCCTGATGAACTCTATTCAAAAGTTGCCGGGGATATCTCGATAAGATCGCTCCGGCCAGGAGGGCCATCAGGATTGAAACCAGAAATATGGAAATAGCCAGTAGGGTATCCGAATTAATTTTTGAAGCTATGTCGCCGGTCAATGTCAGGCCGATCAGATTTATACAGCCGTCCAAGAAGATAATCGCACCGACCATTGTATAACCAGTGTAAGTTATTGGCCTGACCTTATAAAAAACTGGCGCAAGCGATTACGACGCTCGTTCTGCCGAGGAAATCATCGAAGACGGGCTTAATTTTACGGTTAAAGCCTGTGGGCTTCTAGGATTTCTTTTCAAGCAACCGATTGTAGCAGCCTGTAACGATAAATTTTAGATACTATTTTTTAATCGGCGTTTTAGCATAAATCGTTTACTGGTTAATCGATAAGGGATATATGGAGTGCGCTTAACCCCACCACTTTAGTCGTGGATTTCGTTACCTATGCACTGCCGTCCTAAAATTTAGCGTCGATTTTTTCAGCACGCCAACATCGATCCTATATGATGCCTTTCGTGCTAGGCATCCCTCGTTTTTCGTTTTTGGTTGTCGCCATCAGCAGGGACAGACCAAGTGCCTTGAACATGGCTTCGATCATGTGGTGATCATCTTCGCCTTCGATTCTGACGTTAACGGTAATCCCCGCAGCCCTCGCGAAAGAGTCGACGAAGTGTCGTGTCATGATGGTTGAATAGTCGCCAATTTTGGCCTGGCGCAAATCCGCGCTAAATATTGAGCGGCCCCGTCCGCTGATATCGATTGCGACTGTGGCCAGCGCCTCATCCATCGGGACTATAGCGTGCCCGAAACGTTCGATGCCCGCCTTATCCTTCAGCGCTTCCCAGTACGCTTCACCCAGCGAGATGCCCACATCCTCAATGGTATGGTGGTCGTCTACCGCCAGATCTCCTTTCGCCTTGATCATCAGGTCGATAAGCCCGTGCCTTGCGAACGAGATCAGCATGTGATCGAAAAAGCCGACTCCAGTATCCACGGTAGCATTGCCCCGGCCATCAAGGTTCAGCTCAATGGTGATCTCGGTTTCACTAGTCTGACGGTGCACGGTGGCCGATCTCATGATACCTTATCTATTGCTTCCCTTAACGTAAATAAACCTTTGTATAGCGCCGATCCGACGACGACACCCGCTGCACCTGTGTTTTTGATCTTCACAAGATCCTCCAGTGTCGTCACGCCGCCTGAGGCGATCACCGGTATATCGACGCTCCCGACCAGCGAGCGGATCGGGTCCTCGTAAACTCCCTTGAGCAGCCCCTCGACATCCACGTTGGTATATAGGATGCTACCGGCGCCGATCTTCGAGAAAAAATGGCCGATTTTGTCTGCATATTTTCCCGAGGAGGTGGTCCACCCCTCAATCACGACTTCGCCCTTTTTGGAGTCCAGTGAGACCATAACAGCGTTGCTGCCATATTCCGCCGACAGCTGCGAGACCAATTCCGGATTTCTGATGGCGGCTGTGCCCAAGATGACCCGGCCAATGCCCAGCCCGAGCAGATATTTCGCTGTCTCGAAGCCCCGTATGCCACCGCCCACCTGTATGTCGACATCGAACTTGGCAACGATCTCCTCGATGATATATGCGTTTCTTCGGTTGCCGCTCAAGGCGCCATCAAGGTCGATAATATGCAGCGTCCTAGCGCCCTGGCCCACCCAGCCGGCCGCCACTTCCACCGCATCGTCAATCGAGACGATCTCGGTGCCCGGAACCCCCTGGACGAGCTGAACACATTTGCCGCCCTTGAGGTCGATCGCGGGTATAACATTAAATGACATCAGAATATAAACATGCTCTGCTCAAATAAATGTTCTTATCCTCGACGGTACCCTCCATGCATACCCAGTTATAACATTTTACCCTATTCGCCAGGGAGGTCACCGAAATATTTATTTCTAATATGGTATATTACAATTTTTTAAGTATTACCATATTGGTAATATATTGAGATGGCGATGATGGATCGACGCAGGGAGAAACACGGGGGCAACATCACCGAAAAGGAGCGGCAGGCCGAGTCTTTGAAGGACAGTGTGTTAACGGTAGTGAATGTTTTCACGGCGGACCGGCTGTACCTATGGTCGGACAAGCTTGCAGGAATTGAGGAGATCGAGCTACATGTGCTCATTATCATCGAAAGAAACCCGGAGGCTATATTGAAAGAGGTTCGCGAAGTGCTGGGTATCCCGAACAGCACGTTAACTCATACGATCGATCGTATGGAGCGCAACGGGCTGATCAAGCGGGTCATCAGCCCGAGAGATCGCCGTTCATACGGGCTGAAGCTGACTAAAAAAGGGTGGGGCGTCAGGCAGGAGCAGGATCGCATTCTCAAAATGGTCATCACGATGGCTCTGGACTTTCTGGACTCCGACGACGAGCGGGCTACGCTTGCTAGGCTTATCGGAAAAATCGCGGGCCGCATGGATCCTAGCGGATAAAACTTGATAAAGGAGATTGCATAATGGTACAACTCGATGGCAAGATATCGACGCGTTCATCGTCAGATATCCATATACCCCGCTTGCACGTGGGTTATTATGATCTGCATGAAGATATAAGCCTCAACTTCCAGATGAACCGGTGGATTTCCTACCTTGGCGAAAATGCAATGGTCGAGATGAAGGAGATCGCGCCTAAAATCAAGACGTACCAAGACTGGACGAGGGAATTTTTAGCTCTGGCTGATCGGAAATTATCGGATGGCATGAAACTCGAAGCGACCTATTATTACCGCTCCGCGGAATTTTTCATGTTTTCCGACGACCCGGGTAAGATCGGGGTGAGAAAAAAATTTCTTGATCTTATCCTCCAGTACTATGGCATAGGCGAGGGCCATCGCCATTTAATACCTTACGAGTCCGGTAGCGTAAAAGGGCGTCTGCCATGCTACCGGTTCACTCCGGATAAGCCGAAGGGCGTCATCATCGTATTCGGAGGCTTCGATTCATATATCGAAGAGTTCTTCCCGATAATCATGGGACTGGCTGGCAGCGGCTACGATACCGTGGCGTTTGAAGGGCCTGGCCAGGGCGGCGCGCTGGAAGATTTCGGGTTGGCGATGACCCATGAGTGGGAAAAGCCGGTGAGTGCGGTGCTGGACTATTTCGAGCTGAAGGACGTCACTTTGATCGGCGGATCGCTTGGCGGTTACCTGGCCATCAGGGCAGCGGCTTTCGAGCCTAGGATCACAAAGGTGATCGCTTTCGATATCATGTACGACTTCTCCAGCGTAGTCTTCCGGCAACTCAGCAGCTTTTCTAGGGCGCTGCTCTCCATCGCTCTGGATCTGCATGCCTCAAAGATCGTCAACGCGCTGGTGGTCGGGCAGCAGTCCAAGCGGCCTGTGGCGGAATGGGGCGTAAAACATGGCATGCATGTCACAGGAACTGGTTCGCCGTACGGCTTCTTTAAAGCTATCAGGCTCTATAATACCGCGGCGATCTCCAGTCTGGTCAGGCAGGACGTATTGCTCCTGGCGGGCAGCGAAGATCACTATGTGCCCCTGTGGCAATTTTACCGGCAGATCGAGGCTCTGGGCAATGTACGCTCGCTGACGGCAAGATTATTTACCCGGGCGGAACGAGCTCAGAACCACTGCCAGGTCGGCAACATGGGCCTCGCAGAAAAGGTGATGCTGGACTGGATCGGCTCGAAGGGCTGATGGCTACTGCGTGATATCGATTTCCCAGACGTTATCGTAATCCATATTCAGCTGGTAAGAACCCTCCGCCGGGATATTTTTACTGAGATCCTGGTCCTGGATCGCTTCATTGCCCTCGAACTTGTTGCTTGACATATACGAGAACGGTCCGCCAGCGCTAGTCAAGGAAAGCGTATAGCTATCTCCAACTGCATAGTCCGGAAGCTGAATATGGAATTTTGCCTTGCCTTTTTTAAGCTGCAGCTGGAAAGAATTCCCGTTTGACGGCGAACCCTTTACGATATAGCCATTATCGGTTCGGATCACGGTCCCCTCTGAGTTTTCCGCGGTGGAAATCGCTGTGGCCGAATTTGATGATGTCGGCACTGTTTGTGCAGAGGGAGTCGATGTTGATTGCATCGATGATTGGTTATTCAAAATGCCAGTGTTATTGCCGCAACCAAAGCAGCCGCTGATCGCTATAGAAAAAAGTAACAGAATGATCACGATAGCCCAGTGTATGTGCTTAATTTGAGGGTGACACATCCATATATAAATATTATAATTAGTATATTATGCTATTCGAATGATCGGCCGCCATGCCATAACATTTTTATAATAATTAGTGGATGCGCTTTTCCAGGAACTTCTGCAGGCAATCTTTTATAACAGCCTTAAGCATTTATTCACTCTGAATGAGTTTCGTGGACGTGGTCGTACCGATTTTCGGTTTGATCCTGGCCGGCTGGCTTCTCAAGGCAGTGGGCATATTTCCGGAACGACTGGTCCGGCTGGTCAACAGCTATGTCTATTATGTTGGAATTACCGTGATCACGTTCGTCAGCCTCCACGACACGAACAAGGACCTGCTTCTCGACCCTGATATTTATCTGCTGAGCCTCATCCCTATAGTAGCCATTATCGTCGTAGCAATGACGGCTGCCCATATGCTCAAGCTGAATCGGATATCGATACCGGTGTTCATCATCTGCGCCTTTTTCGGCAACACGGCATATATCGGTTTTCCATTGAACATGGCGGTTGCCGGTAAAAGCTCCCTAGGACTGACCGCGTTTATATCATCGATATACACAGTCGCCGTATTCACCGTAGGAGCGTATCTGTTCCAGCACTATGCAGCCGGAAAGCCGGAAAGCGGCAAGCCGAATCAGGGCAAATCATACGGCTTAAAATCGATGCTATCCGGACTGCTGAGTATACCGGTCATCTGGGCAACCATACTGGGCCTATCCCTGTCATGGATAGCAATACCGGAGCTGATCCGAACGCCACTGGACTGGATATCGATGAGCACCTCACCCCTGGCGCTCCTTGCAACCGGTGCGATGATCACGGGCTACGACTTCCGGGAGAAGGCGAAGCCGCTAGGAGCGATCTGCGCTATCAAACTAGCGGTAATGCCGGCGGCCGTCATGATCGCTGCCTATACCCTGTCCGGCGGAATATCCGGTCCAGTCTACCGGAGTTCGCTACTGGAGGCGGCCACCCCCGTAGGAGTGACCAATGCAGTCCTGGCTGAACAGTTCAAAGCCGATAAAAAGCTAGCATCCAGTGCGATAGTCATTTCCACGGCGCTCTTTATCATATCGCTGGCAATCGTGCTGATGTTCGTATGACCGCCTAGAATTCTCGCGGTTGACAAAAATAGGAAAGCTCATATCAGCAGCCGCCGCAGGACAATCACGGTCCCTTGAAATACCTTAACAAGTGGTCGACAGGGCTTCTGAGAAGCGTATCGATCCTGGGCGCAGGCTCTTTGCCCTGGCCGGCGTATATATACATATCGATTCCCGTAGTCCGGGACAGTAGCTCGTCGATCGAGCGGACGTTCCCATGCCGAAGCGGTTTTCCAATGATGATCTTGGTGATATTATTTTCGCTTGCGAACCGGGCGATCTCCCTCGATATATCGCTGCCCCTTAGATTGATAATGCGGACCTGCAAGCTGCTGGCAATATCGGTCGCTTTCTGTAGCCAAGCCTTTTCCTCATTTGTGAACCTGCGGTCCTGGTCGCTTTCGACATGTACCGCCAGAAGCTCCGCATTGATCTCGCTGGAAAACCTGAAAGCAGCTCTGATAAGCTGTATCGCATACGGGCTGGCATGCAGGCCGACCATCACCCGCTCTGAGGCATACCACGGGCCGGTGACCCCATGCTCTTTCAAGTACCTAAACATGCGGTGATCGATCCGTATGGCCACCTGGCGCAAAGCAATTTGTCTGAGCCCCAGGAGATTATAGGGTTCAAAAAATCGGTTTACAGCTTCCAGGGCCATGTCATGGGTATAAACCTTTCCTTCCTTCAGCCGCTTCAGCAGATCGTCCACCGGCAGGTCGATCAGCTTCACCTCATCTGAGGATAGAAAGATAGGATCAGGCACCGTCTCCCTCATCGTGGCGCCCGAAATCTTCATGATCACATCGCTGAGGCTTTCCATGTGCTGAACGTTAAAAGAGGTAAAGACGTTGACGCCCGAATCCAAAATTTCCTTAACATCCTGGTAACGCTTCCGGTTTTTGGCCCCGGGGGCGTTCGTGTGAGCCAGCTCGTCTACCACCACGAAATTCGGCTTACGAGCGAGAACAGCGTCTAGGTCCATTTCCTTAAGCTGGATGCCATTATACTCCACAACTTTTACAGGGGTAAACTCCATACCTTCAGCAAGGGATTCCGTTTCCCTCCTGCCGTGGGTCTGAAGCCAGCCGATCACTACATCTTTGCCTTCTTGAGAGAGGTTCCTTGCATCGTTGAGCATCGAGTAAGTTTTTCCCACACCGGGCGCGTAGCCGAAATATATGGTCAGCTTGCCCCTGTGCTCCTTCGTCTCTTCCTCGATGACCCTTCGCAACAGCTCATCGGGATCTGGCCTGGTATACTCCGGCATCATTATTTCCTGTACTCACCCTTTGATCAAGTGCGAGATTCAATACTAAAACATTTACTGTGTCTTCGCCCAGCACACCCATCACGGGTTTATTTTCATGATCGTATACCATCTGTGTCAACGCAGCATCATCCATGCCCCGAGCTTTGGCTACCCGCGGCACCTGCAATAGAGCCGAATCCAAGCTAATGTCCGGATCTAGGCCGCTCGCCGAGCCCATGACGAGGTCAGACGGCACGGAATCGACATTGTTGGACTGCCTGATCATATTCGTCCGGTTGGTAATGTCGCCGATCAACTTCTTGTTCGTCGACCCGTAGTTCGAGCCTGACGAAGCCAGCGGGTTATACGGATATCCGGTCGTATACGATGGTCGGCTCCAGAAATACTTATCTTCGGTGAACTGTTGGCCGATGAGCTCCGAGCCGGTCAGCGTACCGTTCCTATCCTTGAGCAGGCTGCCTCCCGTCTGGTACGGAAAAGCAACCTGACCGACGATGAACACCACCAAGGGATATACGACTCCGGTCAGCACGAAAAGTGCAGCGAATATAATGAACAGCGGTCTTATCTGTTGTCTGATGATATTTGACATGCTTCCACTCCCTCTTAGATAAACACCCCTATGATCAGGTCGATCAGCTTGATCCCTATAAACGGCAGGATCAACCCGCCTACACCGTAAATCAGCAGATTTTTCACGAACATCCGGTTCGCCGTCGACGGCCTATACTTGACGCCTCGCAACGCCAGCGGTATCAGCATCGGTATGATAATCGCGTTGAAGATCACCGCCGATAGGATGGCGCTCTGTGGCGTATGCAGATGCAGAATATCGAGGGCGTCGAGCTCCGGGTAGACGGTGAACAGTGCCGCCGGGATAATGACAAAGTACTTTGCAACATCATTCGCGATGCTGAATGTGGTAAGCGCGCCGCGGGTCATTAAAATCTCCTTGCCGATACGAACGATCTCGATCAGTTTGGACGGATCATTGTCCATATCGACCATGTTCGCGGCTTCCCGAGCTACCTGGGTGCCCGCGCTCATGGCCACCGCCACGTCGGCCTGCGCCAGCGCCGGCGCGTCGTTGGTGCCGTCCCCGGTCATCGCGACCATAATGCCCTCCGCCTGCTTCTCTTTGACCAGCCGGAGCTTATCCTCAGGCTTCGCCTGCGCGACGTACTCGTCGATGCCGGCCTCCCGGGCAATATGGGCGGCTGTCAGGGGATTATCTCCCGTGATCAGCACAGTTTTAATTCCCATCGCCTGGACATTAGCTATACGCCCCTTGATGCCGTCCTTCAGCACGTCCTTCAGGTGAATGACGCCGAAGATCTCGCTATTGACGCAGACAAGCAGCGGGGTACCGCCAGTAACGGCGATATCATCGACGAACCCGTCCGCTTCCGACGGCACCGTCCCGCCCATCTTCTGGATATAGGCTTTGATCGAATCCGGAGCCCCTTTCCTATATTTGGTCCTCTCCATATCGACTCCGCTCATGCGAGTCGTCGCCGTGAATGGGATGGCAGTGTACTTTGAGATATCCTCCCTTTTTGCCACGCCATACTTTTGTAGCGCCAGCTCGATAGTGCTCTTTCCCTCGGGCGTCTCATCAAACAGGGACGAGAGGTAAGCCGCCTCTGCCACGCCTTTTTCGCCATGGTTGCCCAGCTGTATAAATTTGACGGCCTGCCTGTTGCCATGAGTGATGGTGCCGGTCTTATCCAGCAGGATCGTGTCGATATCCCCCGAGGCCTCGATGGCCCGGCCGGACAGAGCGATCACGTTCTTGCCGAACAACCGGTCCATCCCCGCGATGCCG
>DATHCY010000297.1:0-13996 GCA_035319305.1 Methanocella sp. | reverse complement strand
CTGCAGGCTGGTCGACGCGTAGTCGGCGGCTTCCGCCCACTTCTGGCTCAGCGTGGTTTCGTCCGCGCTGTTAGAGTAGTTCGTCATGTTCTGAAATTCGACTTTTGCTGAGTCCATTCGATCCTTCGCTCTGAGCATTAGAGTGCTTGCGTTGGTCCAGTCGGATTTGTTATTGGCCTGGTTCTGGGCGTCGGTCATGAGCCCCACCCCCAGGTTGTATTGGTCTATGCCGGTCTGCAGATTTTCCGTGTACTGATACTGGTTCTCTACCGTCTGGTTCACCGCTGTCTGAACTGGCGATGCTGATATGGACGGCGTCAGCGAAGGCGCCGGAGCGGGCGTGGCCGCCTCCGTAGCTATCTGGGTCGCCGCGGGGGTGGCCGTCGGCGTCACAACATTCTGCGGAGTCCCGGTACAGCCAGACATCACTATAACCATTAACAGGAATGATGCTATCATTACGATTCTAAATGCTCTGACCATTATAGCACCTTTATCGATCTATATCCTACAATTTGTTTATATTGATATATGCTCTCTCCTCATATTAAATCACATTGATATTAACAAGTTTTATAAACTGTGGTGAGTGGTGACGATTAGGACAGGTAAAACTGATCAGCGAGGCGTGGATACGCGGTGGATATTACGCATAGACACCGCAAACCAGAGGAAACCTGCAGGCGACCGGCCGATCGTTAAGACTACCAGCGAGCTCGTAAATCGGACCACGGCCAATGATCAATACAATTTTACCAACAGATCCCCGATGCCCAGCATAGAAATACAATTTTACCAGCAGATTCCCGACGCCCAGCATAGATCTGGAGGAGTATCAGGTGCTCATAGGATGGCAAAGGGGGGGGATGATCGTCGGCGGTTGCTGCTCGTACTCGTTCTCATTGGGTGGGCAATAGGTTGCCTGTCTTGATGCTGGATGGGTGAAGCGTATCCTATCTGGTGATTGTGTTTGGGCGGGGAAAATCGGGGGTATTTGGTGGTGTAAAAGAAATGGGGTTGGGTCTGGTAGTCTTTGTTTTTGTTTACCATCCGCGTGTCTGGATGATCTCTTCCTTCGGCATGGTGCTGACGCCGATGCCTTTCATTGGGTTGCCGATGCCTTTGGATACTTCGGCGAGTCGGACTGGGTTGTCGTAGTTATTGACTGCCTCGACTATCGCTTTCGCCATCTTTTCGGGGTTGTCAGATTTGAAGATGCCGGAGCCGACGAATACGCCGTCAGCGCCTAGGCGCATCATTAGAGCGGCGTCGGCCGGGGTTGCTACGCCTCCGGCTGCGAAGTTGACCACTGGGATGCGTTGGAGTTGGGCTGTCTCGAGGACTAGGGCTGATGGCGCTTCGATTGTCCGGGCGTATCTGGCCAGTTCCTCGTGGGTTTTGCCCTTGAGATCGCGGATCTCGCCTTGGATCTGTTTCATGTGTTTGACCGCTTCGGATACGTCGCCTGTTCCTGCTTCGCCTTTGGTGCGGATCATGGCCGCGCCCTCTTCGATCCGGCGAAGAGCTTCCCCGAGGTTTCTCGCGCCGCAAACGAAGGGTACGGTGAACCTTGTCTTCTCGATGTGATATTTGTCATCGGCGGGGGTCAGGACTTCCGACTCGTCGATCATGTCCACCCCGATGGCCTCGAGGATCTCGGCTTCGACGAAGTGGCCGATGCGGGCTTTCGCCATGACCGGGATCGTAACCGCGTCGATGATCTCCTGAACGATGGTCGGGTCTGCCATGCGCGCGACACCGCCTGCCTTTCTAATATCGGCAGGGACCGCCTGCAGTGCCATGACCGCTACCGCGCCCGCCTCTTCTGCGATCAGCGCCTGCTCCCTGTTCGTGACATCCATGATGACGCCGCCTTTCTGCATCCTGGCGAAGCCTCGCTTAATGAGATCCGTCCCATGACGAAGTTCTTCCATCTTCATATGAGTACCCTCAGTATTATCTGATCGTTCGGTATTAAATTGATTTAGTATTTAAATACTGCGCGACTGGCTTACAATGAATTTATCCAGATGGCGATAAATACTTTTATATGATGGCAAGTTTACCCTTTGGTCTGTCCCCTAAGCACCCTGGATCCCCACAGCATGTATTTCCTGAGACAGATGAAGAGCACGATACCAACCGGAGGGATCAGTAGCAGCGCGATGATGGCACCCAGCGACAAAAACACGGAAAAGATGAAACCTACAGCAGCATCAATGATTCTAATCATAATACACCTTGTTTTCTGCTTCGAAAGATATTTTCAGATAGTTTATATACTTGCGGATTAATTTGCAACCGGTTCCTGGACACGAAGTTAAAAAGATTTATCGGTCCGCGAATAACTAGAAGTTAACGCCGGTGATACTGGCGCTGGGATCAGCACGAACGAGCGTATCCCAATTTTGCTGTAAAATTACATTGGCCCCTCCAACACTCTTGGGATGACACACAATTTTACAGCAAAATTGGGACACGCCCGCACGAACACATTGATTCATAGACCATGTATGAAAACGATTAGTGGCCAGGTCGTGCATTGGATGACAATCCGGCGGTTTTCTGGGTCTTCAAGGTCATGGGACCCGGCCCGGTTAGTATCGTCAATGCACTCCCGGGGTGTTTGTGGTTGCCTGTTACTGGGCATGGAGAATTCCGCCTTCTATCAGCTTCGAAATGGAGACTGTGCGGTTGGCCGGGTTCGGGGGATGGCAAATCCGTCTACTGTTTGCTTGGTGATGGTATATGCTCGCACTATTCAAAGAGGGTTTGAAGCGCGTGCGCAGCATAAATGGCGGGTCTGTCCCCCTCTTAGTAGATCTCGCCGTCTTTTCGGGTATCTTTATTCTTCCCGGGATTCTAGATTTTCTTTCTGATCGATATGGTTGAACGAAAGCGAACTGTGGAAGATAAGGTGGCTGAAGACCTCGAGCAGGGTCGGAAACTCGACAAAGGTCTTAGCAGTCAGGATCCGGATCGGGTAGATGATTATAATAGGAGAGTGGATCGGCGCAGGGCCGGGTACGTTAAGGGGAATTACGACGGGTCGAAGACTGAGTTGGGCGAGTAGGGGTTCCTCGCGCTTTGTAGTGAGGGCTGTATCCCGGCATCGATGTGCATCGCATTTATTTATTTGTAGATATATTATAGTGTGGTGTTTGTGATGCAGGAACGGACACAGCAGGATTATGAGATCAACAAGTTTGATCTGCCGGACATGTCCCACCGGGAAATTGACGATCTGCTGAAAAAACAACTCGTATGTCGGATCTCGTTTAACGATCAACCCTCTCCCCATATGGTGCCGATGGAATACTACTATTTCGGCGACACCATGTATTTCCACCTGACTACAACAGGCAAAAAAATGGAGTTGATCCGCAAAGACCCGAGCGTTACGGTTGAAGTAGACTGGTCAAACTCGGACCTCTCCGACTATGGGAGCGTCGTTCTGAAAGGCCGACTGATCGAGGTGACAGATAAGGTAGAACGCAACACTATGAACGTGGCGATGTCCACAGCAGTGAAAGACAAGCTAGGCATCAAGGGACTGCTCAGGATACCCCTATCCAAAAAAGGTATCGACTACCTATCAGCCTCGAATATCCCACTGGTACTCTACAAGCTCGAAACCAGAGAGGTCACCGGCAAAAAGGCGCACTAAGAGGGGGGTTTGTGCCTGCCATCTATTTATAGCGCCAGCTATACTAACGTCAGGCGCAAAACATTTTGTGTAATAAGGATATACCATTGATTCTAATATTTTTCCTGGTGTACGACCATGAATACTGGCAAGCGTACCATGCACTATGGGACCACCTAACATGTCCCGAGAGTCGGCGATCATCAGCAACGGCCTGATCAAGAAGTTCGATGGCCTGGTAGCTGTAGACCGGGTGGACCTAGAGATCGTACAAGGAGAATTTTTCGGCCTGTTAGGGCCTAACGGGGCCGGAAAGACGACAATGATCAGGATGCTTGTAGGCCTCTGCACCCCCTCCGGAGGTACGGCGACGATCTTTGGCCGGGACGTGGTCAAGGACAGATACGCGTCCCGAGAACTCATAGGGGTCGTGCCCCAGGACTTTAACTTCGACGAGAACCTGACGACCCGCGACATCCTCACATACCACGCCGGGTATTACGGCATACCCAAAAAAGAGAGGGAAACCCGTGCGGACGAACTGCTGGATTTCCTGGAGATACGGGACAAGGCAAGCGCCAGCTGCACCAAGCTGTCAGGAGGCATGAAACGACGCCTTCTCATCGGACGCGCCCTGATGAGCCGGCCCAGCGTGCTATTCCTGGACGAGCCTACCACAGGCGTCGACGTCCAGCTGAGACGGTCGCTATGGGATATGTTGAAAAAACTAAACGCCGAAGGCACAACGATCATCCTAACCACCCACTACATAGAGGAGGCGGAGAACCTGTGCAACCGAGTCGCGATCATGGATAAAGGCAGGATCATCGCGATGGGCTCCCCGGAAGAACTGAAACAGTCCATGAGCGGGGAAAACCTCATCGAAATCAACTATTACGGAGGAGCCCTGCCAAACCTGAAGGTGATCCCCGAGGTACGACGGATCTGGTGGAAAGACGGGATACTGAGCCTTCGAGTGTCCGACACCAGCACAGCCGCTGTCAAAGTGCTAGATCTGCTGAAATCGGAGGGAATACCCGTGAAGTCTATGCATATCACCGAGTCCAGCCTGGAAGACGTCTTCCTGAAGCTGACAGGACGTGAGCTGCGTGAATAGCCAGCTGATCGCAATGAACAGCATGCTGAAACGAGAGATCATCCGATTCGCGAAAAAGCCCAACCGCACAGTGCTCCCCAGCCTCATCTCAACCTTCCTATATATCTTCGCGTTCGGCTACGCCCTCGGATCAAGCATACCGCAAATGGGCGGCCACTCCTATATCGAGTTTATGCTTCCGGGCCTAGTCATGATGCAGGTAATCATCCACGCCTACATCAACCCAGCATACTCGATCTACATTTCACGAGACAGCAACTACATCGAGGATCCAATGACAACGCCCATGCACTACTCAACAATGGTGATCGCATACGTACTGGGAGGGATGGCCAGAGGACTATTTATGGGTATCATTATCGCAGCTGTAACCATGCTCATCTTCCATATCTGGATCCGCGATCTCCTACTCTTCCTATTATTCCTAATCTTCACATCGGCTACGTTTGCGACCATCGGCGTCATGTTCGGCCAATGGTCCAAAAACATCGAGGATGTGGGCAACATTATGAGCTACGTGCTGAGCCCGCTACTATTCATCGGAGGGGTATTCTTCTCCATCGACATGGCGCCGGGCGAATGGATACGCACACTATCCCGACTCGATCCCCTGACATACGTGATCGATGGTTTCAGGTACTCCATGATAGGGTATCTGCGCACCGACCCCTACTACTGTCTGCTAGCGGTTATGGCGGTATTCCTCATCTGTTTCATCGCATGCATACGGATGTTCGAAAGCGGGCACAACCTGAAAACATGAAAGGCCTCCAGCTCAGGACGGGACGATAAAGATAGTTGTACCGCAAAAAGAAAAAGAACCCCGGCTATCGCGGGTTAAGATAGCCAGTCCTCGACCACAACACCATTGTTAATTTGGGTGGCCGTCTTGTGGGCGTCGTATGCTGCATAGAGGTTCATGATGAAGGGGATGACAAAGCCAAAACAGCACAGACAGCCGACAAACCCGGTGAACGCGTTGAGAATGAACGAACCGGATAGGAGTATAACAACAAGAACAGCCCATAGTATGATCCAGCTAACCAGTATGATCAGGCCCTTTTTTACCTGGCCGTTTATGATCTGCCCCAGCCCCGGGATAAACAAAGATACAATCGCCGAAATGAGCGGATCCTTTCTAGGCGCCCCCGAAGGAGGCATGACGGAAACCGCCGGTATACTTTCACCATTTACCATAACAAATCACCTACAACAACATATATGTGCCACATATTCTCACAATACGCACCGGCTTCACCGATGACATGTAAGCCAATGTTGACTAACCGTATATGGAGTCGGTAAGCTAAATAAATTTCCATTTTATGTCACGTCGGAGATCATGAGCTACCGACACAGCCCTTTGTCACACTGCACAGACTCTACGAACATGAAAATGTCATGAGAGGTGAACGTGCCAACGGCAAAAAATAAAACAGCGGGGGGGGATCAACTAAGATTTGATAGCAGGCAAGCCCGCGTTGACAAAGTGTGGAGCCAGTAAAGTGACCTGCGCTCATGGCTAAAACCGTGGGAGTCTACCTTGCACGCTCATCTCCTTTGAGAGGTTCAACGGTGCTTTTAGCCTGTCAACTCTGCATCGGCTGAGCCCATAACGCCAAGTGTAACACAGTTACAAGTTCCATCGTTTGGCGACTATACGGTAGACATTTAAACACATGATGTGACCAGCGTATTTAAAGTTATCGGCATACGGAGTACGCTTCGCCCACGACTAAAGTCGTGGGGTTTCTTCGCCGCCCCTACACCCCGTCAATCCTAAATAGTCCGTTTTATGCTATGCAGGGAACCGGCCGCAAACATTCCGCGAGCTCGGTCAGAACCAATCCTCGACGACCCTGCCATGGTTGATCTCCTCCGCGACCTTGTAGGCGTCGTAGATGGAGTAGATCCGCCACAAGATCGGCAGGAAGATGAATGGGAAGCAGCAGAACATACCTATGCAGCAGGCCAAGATCACCAGGATCGGCATGATCATGATCAAGATACTGCCTATGAAGTCCATGCCGAAGAAGCTCAGGAAGATACTGCCGAAGAAGCTCAGGAAGAACGATAGGAACATCATCAGGGCGCCTAGGATATTACCGCAGAAGAATACGAAGATCAGGAAGAGGATGTAGAGGATATCGAGCATCAGAAAGCTGAAGCCCTTCTTCACTTGGCCGTTGTAGATCTGCCCAAGGCCGAACACCAAGAAGGAGAACAGCGCCGCCAGGATCGGCTCTTTGATCTTCGTCTCGAAAGACACGGCAGGAGCGCTAGAGGCAACAGGAGCGCCGGAAGCGCCAGAAGCAGGCTGAACCGACTGGACATGCGGCGCAGACGGGACCGGCGCGCCTGCCGAACCGCTCCCCATGGATTTTCCCGCACACTCCTCGCACAGCGACTTACCGCCAATATACAGCTCGCAGATAGAGCATATCGGCCTGCCACAAGTCGCACATGTAGTTATTGCATCCCGATCAGAATGATTACAACACTTCACCAAAAAAAATAACCCACTATATAGTTTACAATTGAATATTTAATTATATCTTTTTTAGCCGATCGACAGCAGGCATCAGAACGCCAAATCCCTCGACAACCCCCGCATCGATCCCGGCGAGCAGAAGGGCATCGTGGGGGCCCGGCGTTGATCAGCGGCGGGCGAACAAACGGGGAGCGGCAGATCGAGGGGGGGTGGTTCCGAGTCTCAGGCTACGGCTGGTGTGCACGGGGGGATCTGATGGTATGATTCGGCAGGTTCGCCGCCGGTAAAAATGGGGTTGTGCTCGTTTATCCGATTCGTCTGACGGCGTCTACCATGTGGCTCAGTTTGGCTAGTGCGGCTTCTTTCTTCCGCATACGCATGCCGCAGTCGGGATCGATCCACATGTTTTTCTTGCCGATCTTCTCGATGCCTTTTCGGATTAGCGCCTCTATGGTTTCCACGCTTTCAATTTCGTCGGTCGTGGTGTCGAAGCAGCCGAAGCCGATGATTTTGCCGTACGATTCGATGAGTTCACGGTCCATGACCTCCAAATTATGCGATTTTGAGAACTCGTGATCCAGTACTTTGACGTGGGTTTCGAGCAATTGTCGGAACACAGGTCGGATGTCGCCACAGACGTGCACGATCGGGGTCTCCGCCGCTTTCGCGACAATGTTGACGGCGTTGACCCCGGTCTCCAGGTCAGAGCCCACGCTGAAAAACGGCTCGTCGATCTGGATGATGTCAGCTCCGGCCGATGCAAGGGCCCGCACCTCGGATGCCTGCGCGTAGGCGAGATCATACACGAGCTCCGGATCCGTGTTTGATTTGTATGGCGACGATTTATCCACTACCGAGCTCTTAGCCATCGTAGTCGGGCCCGTCACTATACCTTTGACCTTTACCTTCCTCCCGGCCACCTTTTTTGCGTACAGGAAATCCTTCACCGTCGCAGACGTGGAAGGCTGTTCGATACGCCCAGCCACATGATATCTGCCGCCTTCTTTCAGGTACCCAGGCAGGTTTAGCGCGAATATGCCCACCATATCCGATCTCACCTGACCATCCGAAATGATCGATACGCCGGCCTGTTCCTGATCATGAACAGCGATATCGATAGCCCGCCTGACATCATCCTCGCCCCCGATCACGATCCCGGCGGGATAACTACCTACGACAGTGGTGATCATCATATTGTCAAAATATAGTTATACACATGATTAATATTTTGCCGACAGCCAGCCCCCTCAGGCCAAGAGCCCCCAATCGACAATCCAATTTGTAATCATAAACTGGTAATATTTGTAATCATAAACTGGTAATAGAACATTTTTAGACAGAACATTTTTAGACTGCTAATAGCTACCTATACGTATATATAGCGGATTTAAGGGGGGGAGGTACTGCGATAAAAACTGGGATATTCTGGGTGCTCGGGGCTGGGATTATGATCATTGCGCTGTGCTTTTGATCGTGGTTGGTATATCATAGCTTGGTTTGCTGCACGTAGCGAAAATTGGGGTTGACACCGCGATCGTGAGCTTGTGAAGGGCGACGAATGGCTATATGGTGTTGATCTTCGGTATGATAAATGGGGGTTATCCTGGATAGGTGCTGAACCGGTCACGACCGTCGTATATTACTAATGCTCTATTGGTTATTATTCTGTCCTTGGGTAGCCTCTTTTGTTATGGCGTCGGGCTAACTGTGGATCTTTTTTAGTAGCCAGGCTATGTTGGTCGCGAGGTTACGTGCGGTGCGCAGTCCTTCTTCGTCTTTAGCTACTTCTTCCATTCCTCTGCCATATCCTACATTCCAGTAGGTTGAGCCTGGGACGATCATGCCGTTGATAAAGAAAAAGTAGTTCATCTGTGCGAATGTGAAGTTCGCTCCTGCGCGGCGTGCTACTGCGATTGATGCTCCGATCTTTCGCTCTAGTGATCTTCCTTTTTTGATCGCCACGTATCCTGCTCGGTCTATTAGTGCCATCATTTGCGGGGCGGCCGAGCCGAAGTACACTGGGCTTCCGAGTATGATGCCGTCGGCGGCCTCCATTTTTGCGAATATCTCTTGGAAGTCGTCAGTGATGTTACAATCTTTCAGTTTGCTGCATGCTTCGCATGCCTCGCATGGCGCGACATTCTTCTCGCCCAGTCGGATTAGCTCGATTTCGACGCCTTCCTTTTCCAGGGTGTTAAGCGCCTCGCGGATCATGTACTCGGTGTTGCCCCGCACTCGGGGGCTGCCGCATATGCCGATAACTTTAACCATAGAAACCCCGTCCTATAACATCCAATACTTGTAAATGTATATAATCCATACGCTTATCTTGGTAGTAACCTCAGAGGGTTATGATTTTGGTTTTAGCGGTGCCTTGCCAGCTTTTGATGATGTCGGTTGTGGGTATGCCGGGGAACGCGTCGATGATGCAAATGTCGCATGGTTCGATTTTGCTGGCCAGTTTTCTAATGTCGCCGTGCCAAACCTCTAGCTCGACTTCGCCGTGTGCTTTTGCTACTAGGGTGGGGTTGTTGGCGATGTGTGGGAGTTGTGCGATCGACTGTAGGTGTTCTAGTCTGACTCCTAGCGGTTCTTGGTTGGCTTCGATGTTCAGCAGGATGCTCTCTACTGCGGGGAGCCATGCGTCGTTTAGCACGACCTTCTTGGCGCCTCCGGCCGCGGCTAGGATGCCTAGTGTGCCGGCGCTGGCCATGCCATCTACCAGGGTTTTTCCAGCGATGTCTCCGTCGAGGAACATCTTCTCGAGCATTCTGATTTTTACGGAGTTATTTCTATGGAACTCGATGTGCATGACTGATTGTCGGCGGTAGAAACACATGTCTCCGAGTAGAGAATTGACGACGTCTGCTCTGATGTCGCAGCCGGCTAGCAGCTCATATAGGTGTGGGGTGTGTCCGGTGTCGGGCAGTCCGACGCTGGTTCTCGGGTTTCCGTGTCGTTTCACCACGCCTTTGATTTCGGGCACCTGTGATAGAATGAGGTTTGCGGCCGCGCGGTCGGCATGGTCTAGTAGCAGGATGAGTTCTTTCCGGTCTAACCTCGGGGGTTCGGCCAGGTCCGTGCCGTAGACGATTAGCGGTGTTCCCGCGTCCTTCAGGGCGGCGTTTTCGGCTTTAAAGCCTAGATCGATGAGGATTTCTAGCGCTTGTGCCATGACCACGTCTATGTGGCGTCGGTCGCAGGATACGCATCGGTACGTATCGGGTCCTGTCGGAACACCTATCGTCCGGATCGGCGTCAGCTTGTCCAGGGGCTGATCGGCGGCGCATGTAAGGCACGGTGTGTACATCGAAGTGGTCCGCGGGATGATCCGGGAGGCTGGCAGGATGCAATCGTCGCCACCGCAAACAGGACACTTAGTCATCAATCGATCAGACTGCGGCAACGATAATAACGGTTATGGTGATGGGTCGGATCAGTTGGGGTTGACCGGAGTTAACATTATGCTTAAATAGGATGTCGTATTGACCACTACTGGATGACAGACGCCCTCTTCATCTCCGATCGCAGCAATGCCTTCAGCAAAGAATTCGAAGATCAGGGATTCGCCTGTCTGCAGGTGTCCCCGCAGGCGTTCGGCTCTCCGTACTGCGTGCCGTGCAAGCTCCTTATCATCCCGGCGGGATTCGCCGATCCAAAATATTATAAAATTTTGCCTGCTATTGAGAGGAACGCGGGTAAGATCGCGGAATTCGTCGGGGCTGGAGGGATCCTGTTAGTTTTCGGCGCCATCCTGGATGATTATACCTATGATTGGCTGCCGATGCGGCTTTCTTATCATATGAAATTTAAAGAGGCTGATGTGGGTATGGTGGATCCTCTGGATCCTGCGTCCACTTTCATTGAGCCCGGGCGGCTGTACTGTGATGGCTATTTTACCGATCATGACGGCAGCGTCGTGATGGCTAACAGCGAAGGAAGGCCGGTGTTAATCACGAAAAAAATCGGCGAGGGATGGATCGTAGCAGCATCGCTTCACCATATGCCGTCTGGGCGGTTTCTAGGGTGGGCTTGCGGGAAAACCCGTGGGGAGTACAGGATCTGAGCGGGGCGTTATGGATCGGGATACGAAAGATTTGAAGCAGATGTTCATGCAAAAAAAGCCCTGCTTGATCTTTCTCGCTATCTCGACGGTCGAGAAACCCTACGTCTCGGCGCTGATGAAGGAAGCTGATACTACGTTCGCTCATACCACTAACATCCTGTCCGATATGGAGGCCTTTGGGCTGGTGGAGTTTATTAGCGAAGGCCGGGTCAAGTACGTTAGGCTTACCAGTCGCGGCAGGGAAGCCTTAAAAGCGCTGAAAGCGCTGGATGGGGTGCTTGGAGGGGGGAACCAGTTGAAAGAGCTTAAGGCCCTTGAAACCAGGGTCAAAAGGCTGGAAAAACGCGTCAGGTCGGACGCTCTTGATGATAAGGGCGTCCAAAGGGCGATCAAAAGTATTGAAGATATCTCCCTCCGTACATCAGTAATCAAAAACGAGTCACAGCTGTATAAAAACCGGAAACTCGATTACGAGATTAAGGTTATGCACGAACGGCTTGATTTCCTGCGAGATAGGGTGCAGCAGCAAAGGCTTCGAACTGAATAATTTCACTCCGCATATAAAGAAGATTAATAATATCCGCATATCGACCAATCTATAGGTGTCATATGATATTCGTACACACTGCTGATCTTCACCTGGGCTACAGGCAATACGATCTCGACGAGCGATTCAGGGATTTCGGACGATCGTTCATGGCTGTGGTGCAGCAGGCTATCGATGCCAGGGCAGAGTTCGTCCTGATCGCCGGCGATCTGTTTCATATCCGCAATATCAACGCCCCGACCTATTATCAGGCTAAACATATCCTCTCTATGCTGAAGGAGGCGGGAATACCCTGCATCGCCATCGAAGGTAACCACGACCGCGCGTTCATCCGGGATGGGATGTCATGGCTAGAGATGCTCCAGAGCGAAGATCTGCTGACGCTCATACTGCCAGGCCCGTCCGGGGAGCTGATGAAGAACTATGTGGATATTGGCAAGACCAGGATCTTCGGCCTCTGCTACGCGGGCGCTTCAACCTCGAGGATGATCCCGGCAATCAGAGACGAGATCGCCATGATCAATTCAGAGGACCGGCCGGACTACACGATATTGATGATGCATACGGGGATCGAAGGCCAGATGAAGGGTAACATTATCGGTGAGATGTCCTACGAAGAGATCCATCAGCTGAAAGACATGGTCGACTACCTCGCCCTGGGACATTACCATAATGCCTACGAACTCGATGGCTGGGCGTACAACCCGGGCAGCCCCGATACCTGCTCCGTCACGGAAGCGAACAGCCCGAAAGGCTTCTACCTAGTACAGGATGGGAGAGCAACCCTTATAGAGGTGGGCAGGAGGAAGTTCCTATCCATCACCATCCCCATCGATGAGTGCATGGACGCGGCGTCCTTGATGGAAGAGATCGGGCGAAAACTGGCGGCAGTAGAACGACCTGAAAACCCGCCGATCGTATACATACTGCTCAGAGGATGCCTTAACTTCGACCGCTCGCTAATAGACATCGATCTAATAAAAACACGGGTCATCGAACTGCTAGGCCCGCTGCACGTGGGTATCCGCTACGACCTGTCGAACGATACAGCCTGCATACCGGGCCTTGACACAGGTAATTTCGATCGGCTCTCCGTAGAGCGTGAAGTGCTAGTCCAGCTGGCGGCCGCGGACAGCGTGCTGGCGCCCTACACCGGCTATTATGCCGCGATGCTGTCAGAGATCAAAGAGCTTGCGATCAAAGAGGCCGACCCTGAAACGCTAGACTCCCTAATGCGCACGGCTTTCGAGGAAATAAAGAACGGAAGAGCGCCAAAGACATCCCAGAAGAACACGATTGTAAAGAATACGGGACCGCCGGCAGGACAGCCGGTCGTTGAGAAGGCGAAGCCTGCGGCCGCCAGGAGATCCTCCCGTAAGAAACCCGCCTCAAAGCAGAAGCAACCGGCAGGCAGCGCATCTGAAGCGGCGCCCGTGACCGTACAAAGAAACACGCTGGACCAGTTCTTGGATAAATGGGGATATCAATGATCATCCGTAAAGTTTCGCTCAAGAACATCAAGAGCTACCGCGAGGCAGAGGTCGAACTGCCCGAAGGAATCACGGGCGTCACAGGGCTGAACGGTTCCGGAAAATCGACAATGCTGGAATCGATCGGATATGCATTATTCGACTGCCTGCCATATACCCAGTCGGAGTTCGTCCGTAAAGGCGAAAAAACCGGTGAAGTCACGGTAGACATCGAAGGCGACGACGGCCTCAGATACGTCGTCACCAGGAAATGCGGAAGTTCGCAGGCGTATTTCCTGATCGACTCCCTGGGAAACCGGTTCGACGGAAAGGAAGACGTCGAAGATCTGCTGTGCAAGGTCCTGGGCTACAGGGTAACAGGTTTCGACGGTCTGAGATCGATGTTCGAGAACGCGGTGGGCGTGCTGCAGGGGACCTTCGTGTCGGAATTTTTAGAGAGCCCCACGAAAAGAAAGGCCATCTTCGATCCGCTGCTCCACATCGACGAGTACAACATTGCTTCCAAAAACCTCGTCTCGCTCAAGAACCTGGTGAAGGATCGGATAGACCGGCTGGAGAACGAGAAAAGCCGGCTCGCGGGTAAGACCGAGAAGCTGACCCCCCTCAAGGAAGAACAGGCGGGCCTGGCCCTCGAAAGCC
>DATHCY010000296.1:0-5039 GCA_035319305.1 Methanocella sp. | reverse complement strand
CAGCGGTTCCCAGGTCACGCCAGAAGAATTACGCGGTTATCTATCCGATCGGCTGTCGTTCCACAAAGTGCCCTCATATATATTTTTGGTGGACGAAATACCCAAGAGCGGCCCTATAAAGAAAGTCCAAAGGTCCACCCTGCACAAGTCATTCGAGAAAAAGATCAAAGAGATGAAGGAAACACGGGCTCAAACCGCCACCTTAAGTCGGGAGTTTAGCAATGAAACCGAACGGCAGCTGGCCGGTATCTGGGCAGAGATGCTCGGGTGGCAACCCGCCGCTAACGATGATTTCTTTGCCCTTGGAGGCGATTCGCTCAAGGTAGTCCGCGTATTTACCGCCATCGAAAATACCTTCGGCGTAAAGCTCTCGATCAATACGATCTTCCGCGCGCCGACAATACAAGGTATGGCGAGTATCATTATAAGCAATCAAAATGCTATGAAAGACGGCCGGCCGGGCGACACCATCGTTGACGTGAACAAAGACCAGATAATTCCATTGAACCCGAAAGGGACTAACGCGAAAAAACTCCCGGTCTTCTGCCTGAACGCTATCAGCGGCAACCTAATGCATTATCAAAATATAATCTCCAGTTTGAGCGAGGACCGGCCGGTCTACGGTGTTCAGCAAAGCGACATCGACGGTACGGGCGGATCGCTGGAAGAGATGGCGAAGTCCTGTGTCCGCGCAATGAAAACAGCGCAGCCGTCGGGCCCGTACTGCCTTTTCGGCCATTCGTACGCTGGAATGTTATCATTCGAGGTAGCGAAACAATTAATTAACGGCGGGGATGAGGTCAAGTTTCTGGGAATACTGGATCAGCCCGCAGAGCGAGAGTTCTGGAGCGCTAAAAATATGTTCAGCCTCCAGTATATGACCACGTTCTGCCGTCAGAGCCCGGGCCTTTTCTGGCATATACTACACCAGAGCAATGAAAGGAAGGTCAAGGAAGTAAAATGGTTCTTCCGCTGGTGCCTGCTGGTAACCTCAATCATAAAAGAAGACCATCCAGGCTGGATCGATGACACAATGGACGGCCATATCAGAGAGCTCGCCGTTCAGAATTTCAGAAGGCTTGTAGAATACCGCCCGCAGGAATACAAGGGTAAGATCACTCTTTTCTCGGCCGTATCCCGTGAGGACATACGGTACCTGTTGAGCATGTCCTATCCGGACATGGGCTGGAAAAAATATGCGAAAGGCGTGGATACGGTATACCTCGACTGTCTGCATAACACGATCATCGAAAAGCCTTATGCCAAACAAATCGCGAAAAAGATCGAGGAAACAATAGGCGACGATCTAAACCAAGTCATCAAAGACCGCCCGCAAGTCGAAAAGGTCGCCTCGAATGGTACCTAAGTTCCCAGATCTACTCCTCGGTCTTGGAAAGGAGGATAGAGTCCATATATGGCATGCCACTTTGAAACCGGGCGTGAGCATAGCCGACTTAAGGCGCGTACTCAGCAGGGACGAGATATTGCGTGCCGAGGGATATCGCTTTGAAAGAGATCGTATACAATTCACTTTCGGCCGGGCTGTAGCTCGCATCATCCTGGCACGATACCTCAGCGCTGATCCGGCCACGATCCATATTTCCTACGGCAGGCACGGCAAGCCCGAACTACGGGACAAGTCAGCCGCCGGCACCCCACTTTTTTTCAACATATCGAGGAAGAGAGATCATATTGTAGTTGCGGTCGCCCGCAATAGAAGCGTTGGCGTCGATATCGAATATATCGACGATCAGGTGTCGGTGAGCGCCATCGCAAACACCTACTTCCAGCTTGAGGAGTCAGCCTATCTACAAAAACTCCCGACCGCGGAACGCCTCAGAGAATTCTACCGAATTTGGACCCGGAAAGAGGCGATCCTAAAAGCGCTCGGGACTGGATTAGAGTATCCGCTGGACAGTTTTTCCGCCTTGCAAGACACAGTCGTAATGGAAGCTACCTGGAGGATCGTCAACTTCGAGACGGCCCCGGGGTATATTGGAGCAGTTGCGATCAACGACGATCCCCCGACCGTCGACTTCTACTGCGCAGATCCATTAGTCACAGAATTTCAAACTTCTCAGATCCCTGTAGGCGTCTTGGATCGCTGCGTTACGCCAGAACATAGACAAACATATACTTAATAGGGAGGCTCTCAGCTACCCTTTGTTTAATTTGTGGTGTCTGTGTTTTGGCGTCATATTACGTTCGCCGTTTCGGCGCAGCGATCGCCGAGATGCCTAGGGGATTCTGAGAGGTTTGAAATAGGGCGAACGTATTATATGGCCGGAGCGAGTTATTACTAGCTGACATCAGGCGATGATGGATCAGAGTTACCAAATAATCTCTTATTTATAAAATTCATGAGATGTGGGGCCTATGGCGACTGTAACCCTCAATTATCCCGATTTGATCAAGTTGATCGGCAGGGATCTTACCCTGGACGAGATCAGGGAGGACCTATTCGAGCTAGGGCTGGAAACAGAGGACGTCCAAGGCGATGAAGTGACCTTTGAGGTAACCAGCGACCGTGCTGATCTGCTATGCGAAGAAGGCATAGCAATGATGCTCCGAGCTTTCTACGGGGTAAAACCCGGTATGACACTACCAAAAGTCCACAAGTCTAATTACAGGCTAATCGTGAACCGAGAAGTCGAACATGTCAGACCTTACGTTACCGGTGCCATTGCGCGGGACGTCTATTTCACCGATGAATCGATCAGGTCGCTGATGCACCTGCAGGAAAAGCTGCATGGTACCTTCGGCCGCAAGCGCAAGAAGGGAGCGGTCGGCGTCCATGATCTGTCAAAGATCGAGGGCACGGAGATCCACTATCGCGCGGTGCCCGCCGACAGCGTCGAGTTCGTCCCGCTACAGAGCGATGAGCTGATGACGCTGGCCGACGTCCTGGTGAAGCACCCTAAAGGCATCGAGTATCGATACGTACTGGAGGATAAGAAACTCGTGCCCATCATCGTGGACGATAACGCCATATTTTCGTTTCCGCCCATCATCAACTCGAAAAGAACCGAGGTCTCAGTCAACACGCACGACCTACTGATAGAGCTAACAGGAGAAGACATGAGGACCATCGACTACATGCTCAACATCGTCCTCTACTCGCTTAGCCTGCGCGGAGCGACAATCTACGGGCTTGACATCGTTTACCCAGATGAGAAACTGCAGAGACCGAATTTCAACGTCCGCAATATCAACATTGAAGTGGAGTACATCAACCACATCCTGGGACTCGAGCTTACCGCGCCTGAAATAAAACAGCTACTTGAGCGTATGGGCTTCGGGGTCCCGGAGACAGGCAGCAACTACCTCGTTGTTGAGATACCGCCTTACAGAACCGACATCCTGCATAAACGGGATGTAGTCGACGATGTGGGCAGAGCCTACGGCTATAACAATATCAGACCAGTCTACCCCAATACTCCATCCGCAGGCCAGCTTACGCCCGAGAGCAGACTGAGTGACGCGGCCAGAGGCGTCATGATTGGCCTGGGCTGCCAAGATACCTTCAACTTCATCCTAGTCGGCAGAGAAGAGACCTTTGCCAAGATGAACCTGCCAGAGGATGGATACGCGGTAGAACTATCAAACCCCTACACAGATCAGTATAACATCGTACGACCGAGCTTGCTGCCATCACTAATGATCGTACTTTCCAACAACCTTCACCGCGATTATCCACAAAACATCTTTGAAGTCGGCCCAGTAGTCCGAATAAATACCAGCGAAAATACCGGTGTTCAGGAAGAGGAACACCTCGCCTGCGCACTGTGTTACTCCAAAGCTGGCTATAATGAGATCAAATCCAGACTGCAGTCGCTCTGCCTCAACTTCGGAAAACTGGACAGACTCAAGACAGTACCCACCGAACACCCGTCCTTCATATCCGGACGATGCGCCGAAATCCGCATTGACGACAAAAAAATCGGTGTAATCGGAGAGCTGCACCCGATCGTGCTCAAGAACTGGGGCATAGAGATGCCGATCGCGGCGTTTGAAATGAGGATATCAGCCTTAAAGTAGCGACCGACACCCCACCCAACCCCACCCAACCCCACCCAACAGCCGAATAAATTATCGAGACGGGCCGCAGATTAGAGAAGGTTGAAGGGAAAAACCCGGTTGTTTTAGCGTCGGAAGGAATCCAACCCATTGAGACTATACAATTAATTTAACATTTAACCACTCTGCACACATCAGGTTACAACAACGCCCTTTGATCGTCTTCCGCAGCCGCGAGTGCTGCCAAGCTGTACAGGGGACTGGAAACCGACCTTAACCTAAATGATCACGTCCGACCACAAAAAAAATTGGTGACGAGCATTTTCCCATGAAACAGGAAGCCGCAGCACTTCAGGGCATGGTAGTTCACACCTCTGGAGTGATCAGTACTCGTCGGCCTCGAAGTCATCTAGGGGCAAAAACCTCGAGTTAGGGTTGATAATGGTCGTTTTTTCTATTTTAGTGTCCATCTCTCTTGATCTTTCGATGCTAATCTCAATGATCCTCGTTTTTTCCCGAAATAGCTGCATAAATGGTGATTTCAGCTACGACCTTAATAAGATATTGCGACGGGTCAGCGAAGATACTGACTCTGATTCATGTGTTGGTCGGCTCGCATATATACTTGTGACTCCGCAAGCGGAGTGAAGAAAAGGTTGCCTACAGTCAGACAATGAAAATGAACGCCGATAGCCTGATTTCTCATCCCCCTCCCAAGCATCTCAGAGGATCGCTGCGCCGAAACGGCGAACGTAATATGACGCCAAAACACAGACACCACAAATTTAAATTAAAAGAGTGGCGGGGAAGCTCTCTATTAAGTATTTGTTTGTCTGTGGTGTCTATGTTTTAGTGTAGCGCAGCGATCGTTTGAGATACCTGGGAGGGGGAAGAGAAATCTTGGTGTGGGTCATTTGTTGAGTTGTTATAGTAATAGATTGTTGCAAAATTAGTTCATGATTCACGAATGCCACCACAGAGTGCTCGTCCTTTTCTTTTACCCCATCCTTTGGCGAGTCACG
>DATHCY010000295.1:0-22309 GCA_035319305.1 Methanocella sp. | reverse complement strand
CACATGGAGTGCCGGGTACCGGGCGATCATGGGGAGGGTGCGCGGTTCGTTGTCCGACTACCCGTAGAAGGGAGGCGTAGATGCCAGGTGAGATGAGTCTGGCTATCGTGGACGGCGAACTGGTTGATCTTTTCAACGCCCAGGGCCTCCTGTCGTCTCGCCCCGCAACGAGCCTTTCGGCATCGTCGTCCTTGAGACCCGGGATTATGGCAAGCCGATCATCGCCACTGATGCGGTAAGATCATAGACAAATTCGTCGACTGGATGAAGCCCGCATGAACGCTCGGTCCATTGTCTGGTGCATCACCGACAAGTCTATAGTATCTGAAAAGCAAGCACAACATATATAACAGCAAAAGAGTATTTTTTAATCAATAATAGCGGCAGATCGTTGGTATAATGACACCCCTGAAAAATATCCAAATAAGCCAAATATAGGCGGGTGTTATCTGCTCGAACCGGTAGGTAAAAAGGCTGCGAATAAAAATCGTTTGCTGCAACGGAATCATTACAAGGCTCCGTTTAAAGTTATACAAATGAGATCTCAGTAGCGGCAGACTGCAGATCTGTTTTGTGGGTGTTCAACTCACCCTCCCTGCACTTGAAACGCTTCATATGTTCACCGATCACCTCATCAGCTGAGGCCTTGGCGCAGCGGTTAAGCTCTATCCGTTGACAACTTCGATGACCGCCCGGCATTTTTGTATACTACTATCCCCTCGCGACTACTATCCATGCTAAATTCGTGGGCTTCCAGAATTGTTAGCGATAGATTGTAATCCCATATGAGAATATTTTTTGCGATTTTTAGCATAACATGGCCAGTAGAGAACCCCCCATCAAAAACGGTGAGATGAATTCACTCTTCGAATACTGCCATAAGGCAACCGGTAGTGTATAAATAACTGAATATGGTATTATATCGTTGAATTTCCACCGTGTTGCAGCAGAAAAACTGGATGTGCATGGAACGTGTTCCCATCCTGTCCGGGGCTCCCATGTGCATAACACGATGTAGAAGACAAGCTGAAAGTATGGGTGAAATCCCCGAAAAATGAGTGGATTCGCCCCGCGGCTAAAGTCTGTGGGGTTTCTTCACCCCCACAGCCCACTCTTAAAAATTTTAATTCAAAGTTTCCTGCCCATGATTTTTAGCACCATCACTCCGACTCCAGCGATGACGAGCACCAGGAATGTAATAAAGAATGTGCCCAAGACCAATGGGTTTGACAGGACATTAGTATTGGTTTTCGCCGCCGTATCCGTCGTAACCGTTGTGTTATTCGTAGTAGATTCAGTGATCGGTGTAGCCGTTACTGATCCGTTAGTAGAAGCTTCGCTTGTCGCAGCGACTTTGTTTGTCGTAGTGTTTAGGCTCGAGTTATTTAGGCTCGAGTTATTTATGCTCGAGTTATTTATGCTCGAGTTATTTGTCCCTAAAGATGATGTTTGATTCGTAGGTGAAGGCACAGCACCGCCCCTTATCAGGGTAAAATTGATTGTTGGCGGTGCACCGGCCGGGGTAGGCGTCAGGATAGTTATGCAGTCTTTTTTAACTTCTTTGTCCGTATCCCCTTTGCTGTTCTTGACGGTGAGCGTCACAGTATAGACTCCCGGGGTGTAGGTATGCGACGGATTTTGTGTTTTAGACGTTGAGCCATCGCCGAAATCCCAGGACCATGAAGTGATGCTTCCATTATTAGTGGTACTGATATCAGTGAACTGTACGTTTACCGCGTTGCCTGTTGAATTTGTAGGTGTCTCGGTGAAGCAAGAATCAGTATATGCATAGACGGTTCCTGTGCTGATTGCGAGCACCAGTACGATTGTTACTATCGGTGTTAAAATTTTCATCTCTTTATACCCTCCTGTTCATGATTGACTGGGATTTCATGTTAAAAATTCTCTCTTGAGATAGTGAACGCGTTGCGGCCTGCGATTATGATGATATGACCAGGCGCACGCTATACAACCATAGTATATCGCTTATTAGGCAATCATAGCATATAATTCTTATCAATTACCCATAACTAAGTTGCGGGCTTATGATTCAGCTTCTATCTTGAGTCCTCTGCCTGCAGCACCGCTATTGGGAATATATGATCGATGCGCTATAATTCCCAGAAGGAGCGAATGAGGTTTGCACCGGGCTTTGTTTCTTCAAGCGAATACTTAATCACATTACCCGGGCAGTGCATTTGCATCAGATCATATGGATCTTGATATGGCATGATCCAGTTGGGGCCTGCGGTGTCCCCTTCGTACGCATTGTCCATCAGTTTTCCGACGTGAGAGTTGCGCCAGAGACGCTCGACAAGGCTGGTGTTATTGATCTGATCCGGCTCTGCATCGAAGTTAAATGTCTGGCTGGATAAGATCACCGGCATGTTTGCGTCTTTGGCGTTCAGTCCACTATTATTGATCCCCTGCCTATCATAGAGGGTTTGCAGGTTGCCAGTCGCGGTAGATCCGGGGGATGGCAGAGTTTTTCGTGTGCTATTCATGGATACGAGTTTTGAGTCGTTAAGTAAGTTACCCTGGTTGGTCATCTCAGGAAACATGATATCGCTTCCTGAGAAATCCGCTGTTGTCACGGGATATGGCACTCCGATCTGGCCGATGCCTACCGGTGACGCACCATTGTTGAGACAAGGGTAAAATGGTAGATCGGCCTGAAAGAAGCCCGTGCTTGTGGCGGCGACCGACTGATCGCTGGCCTGCGTAATTGTCGGAACTGGCCTGTCATTCTCGAAAGCGACCGCGGCTGCCTCTCCATCCGTAGAAGCTAGCGTCTGCTGGTGAAAGACGCTCTGACTTAAACCTGTTGTCATTACGTCGCTACCAAATGTGATATCGCCGACGCGTATTTCCGGTCGAAGCTCGATCGCACTGGAGTTCAACGGAAAAATGCTCAGGGCCAATATCGTAACAAATATAAGTGCCGCAACACACCCGACGGTGTTGATTTTAGATAGCCTCACGTACCCACCTGTTGATCTTAATATACACCCATTGTTTGCTAACTACTATACCCGTATACCAGTATAATCAAAGGGTTATTATATGTTGACCAAATTTATTTCGGATTCCCCATAATTTTCGGGATGATACAATAGAATTTAGTCCGGAGCCGTTGAATTATGGTGACAACGCTTTTAAGGTATAATTCACCGATGGGGGTATTTTTTGTTAAGCTCCGGACGCTTACTATATTAAGGTATACCCCTTAATATTCTTTTTGGAATTTGATATATCATCGACACACTCCTGTCGCTGAATCCCGTTGGGTCCTGTGATTAACTACACCATTGCCGTCTTAATGGCCCGGATCCGTTGTACAACATGTTGCAGAACAGTGACCGCTCTCGCGGCTAACGTCTATGGGCTTCTACGCTTTAACAGCGACAGACTGCAATCCCAGTCTGAGAAATCTGATATGTATGAGCGGCTTGTCGAATACTTGTTGAGCCTCAAGTGGTCGGAGTCCCTCCAACGCTAAAGTAACCGGGTTATTCCAACCTAAGGCTACATTCTTATAAAATAAGCTTTTACGGGGGCTATAACCCCCGCAGTTATTCAAGGGCATGCTGTGCAGAAGCTTTATTTAGCGCTCCTGCGTCTTGCCCCTCTCGATTAGCTCACGGACTTTCTGGCCGCCTTTATGTCCGATGTCCTTGTAGAAGTCAGGGCCGTGACGTTCCTTGGTAGTGTTTCCGCCGCGCCTTCCCGCTTCCCTTACGCTAATATCACCTTTCGCTTCTTTCCTAGCCATAAGTATCACTAATACCAAATATACCATCTAGTTTATAACAATATGCCAAAATTATTATTGAATAAGTAAAAAGTACAAAAGAAATTGGTGCTTTTCCCATCATTTCTTGGAAGGCACTTTAAACAGAGACTTGGGGTTCCTCTCCAGTTCGCTGTATTCCAGGCTGGCAGTGCCGACTTTCTCGACATTTGCCTTGTATATTTTCCCCTTATTTTGTGCTGCAGCCTTCTTGATCCACTCCGGTGCGTTTGGAGGTGCTGCGACGAGCTCTCTCGTTCCTTTGAAATAGTGGAGCTTCTTGGTGCCCTTTTCACGGAGTACTATGTGTGCAGTGCCACGGTTTGCGGCTTTTAACGCTGCATCCCTGGGTTGCGCCCCACTGTAGGTTCCAATTTCTTCCCCTTTTTCGTTGATCAGACCGAAGTTCTTTTTTTCTCTGGACGAACTTTCAACAATTTCTTTCTTTGCCATTATGATCGGCCTCCTTCAAGGTTATCTATAAAGCTTAATTAATATTTAACAGTTGTTATCGTCTAATCGTGATTTTAGATGAAATTAGACGGCATACACAGTAACCTTTTTTGATGAATTGATATTTTTTATATGGTTAAATACAATAATAATCGCTATAATGACAAAATTTGAACAGAAATCGAAAAGTTAAGCAGATATACCCGTTCACTTATCATCCGGATCGCCGGACATAGCTTTTTCCGAGTCCGAGAAATCCCCTGTTACCCAGCACGCATTATGCTTCCTAAAGGCGATTTCTTCCCGACGGATAAATTTTTCGACGGTCTCCCTGTCAAGCCCGAGCCTCTTATATTCCTCCAGCACCTGGCTTTTGCGCCGATCCCAGCGGCCGTCTACACCCCGCAGGTCCATCATCGCCCGGCCAGAAAACTCTTTGGTATTACAGCCATCATGATCCCGGATTTTCAATCTGACAAAGATATCATCAGGCCTTCCTACTACAGCCGACTTTCTCACAGGTATTGCCTGTGGTGATACGCTACCAGGTCCAGGCTTTTCCTGGATAACATCGTACGTCAATTCTCCGCCGAGAGCTTTGCACATCGCCTCCATCTCGGCGAGAAACTCCCTATTGCCGGAGTCAATAAACATCGTCATCGGCTTATCGCTGGAGAATGAGTCACTAAGGATCATGTCCATGATGGACTTATCGATGTACACGCCATCGCCTGTCGCCGAATTGACCCAGCCATTCCTGCCGCTATCCCATGACATGCCATACTTCTTGATGACATTTTTGATTTTGACCTTGTTCTGCGAGTATACCCGGTGCTGGATAGCGACTTTGATCATGTGTATTATCATTCACCCCGAGGATTATATAATTTTTCAAGCGCCGCCCCCGACTTCTCCAAGGATCATATTTCGCCAGACATCCGTAAAGTCCATCTGAAGCCCTCCGGCAGCAGTACCCTCGACGTAAGCTTTCCATTCCTCATAAAACGATGCAAAATCCCTGGAGGTACATGCTCGAAAAGACCCTCCAAAGTCCCTCTCAGGATTTTTTATGATGTCGATCAGCGTCCGAACCCCATACTTCATCGTTATGTATTTGCACAAGCTATATGATTGCAGATAACCGTTTTTACATACCTGATAATCGTTGCTGTCGACTGCAGCAGCAATTTCTGACGTATTGAGGAAGCCTTTGCCGACAATACACTTTGAAACCTTGAGATCGTCTAGCGGCTCTCCAGAGATCACCATGCAAACGCCTTCCTCCATCCATCCAAACTGCCCATCGTCCTTGAACTCCATGATGCTATTCAACCCCAGGTGGCAGATTTCATGCTTTACAACGATCGAAAGGGACTTCGGATCCTTCAACGTCTCATCACGCAATACGATCGAGCTTGACCGTCGGCTCCAGGCCGAAAATGCTTCTACATGTTTTCCCACCGCATCCATCCTGCTCTTATTTACCACAATGACTTTGATCGATGGTGGAACTGTGCCAAGGTACATGTTGACATAGTTATACGCGTTCTCGAGCACTTTACCCGTATCGGAATCTGACTGATAACAATCACTATACCTGATGTTAAAATGTTCCGTATGCTCGCCGATTCCCGAGGCTATAAGCAGCAGAACGCACACCAATGCCACCCATCTCATTGTATAGCTGTTGAAAGCCCATTTATAAATCTAATACCGCATAACACAGCGACTCGCCCTGTTGACAACCGATTTAAGCATAACGGACGCAGATCAAAACAGATTATATAGATTGTCAGTATTCCCATGCTTATTGCGTTGGCGTTTTCGTGCTACCCATAGGAACCCCCAGCAAGGGCAGGATCACACAACCACCAACACAAGCACAGCCACCAAAGCGAGCACGTGGATACCGGATTGCACTAATACAAATCGATGATACTATCGCATTAGCCTGCTACCAGAAATCCCCTTCTCTATTGGCGCTTTATCTTCACGCCCTCCGCGGTATCTTCCAAGGTGATTCCCAGCTCTTTGAGCCGGCTGCGGATGAGATCGGAGGTTTCGAAGTCCTTCTTTCGGCGAACTACAGCCCGGATATCGATGATCAGGTCCATTAATTCCCCCGCCAGGGCATCTTGGCCGCCGGCCTCTACCTCCCACTGAACGCCCAGTATCTCGCTGAAATGCTCGTACAATGCTGATACCTGCTCCAGCTCTCCATAGGATGGGTTGCTGCCAGTAAGCAGCCGGTTCACACTCCGTGTAAAGTCAAATACCTCCGCGATCGCCTCCCTAGTGCTAAAATTGTTGTCCATGTGCATATCAAACCTGCGACGACTCTCTGTGATCATATCCTGCACACTCAAGCTGATTTCGGATGTTTTGAACGTCGCCCGCCTCATTCTGAGCTTAAGATCTTCCAGGGCGTTCCTGATGCGTGCCAGCGCTTTTTCGGCGTCCCCCAAACCGGCGTCGCTGAAATCGAGCGGACTCTGATAGTTGGTATTCAGGATAAAAAACCGGACGGTCTCCGGGGAAAATTTTTCCAGAACATCCCGGATCAGGAAGAAGTTGCCCAGTGACTTGGACATCTTCTCTTTATCGATGAGCAGAAAGCCATTGTGGATCCAGTACTTTGAAAACGGGCGTTTGCCCGTGTATGCCTCAGACTGGAGCACCTCGGATTCGTGGTGAGGGAAGATAAGATCCATCCCACCGCCATGGATATCAATCTGATCGCCCAGCAGGTTGATCGACATGGCAGTACACTCGATATGCCACCCTGGCCGACCCTTACCCCAGGGGCTGTCCCAGGACAGGCTTTCACCTGGTTTTACCGCTTTCCAAAGCACAAAGTCCATGGGGTTTCGCTTCCGCTCATCCGGGCTAATTCTGGCGCCCACCTTGAGCGAGTCATAAGTCTGGTGGGAGAGAACTCCGACTTCGCTTTTCATGCTATCGATGCTAAAGTATACGCTGCCCTCTGACTCATAAGCAAAGCTTTTTTCAACCAACGTTTGCACAATGTATATGATCTGCCCCATATATTCGGTGACCCGGGGATAATAGTCAGCCCTCGTCACGTTGAGCCGGTCCATATCTTCGAAGTAAGCGGACACGAACTTGCTGGAGAGATCCGAGGGCGATACGTCCAGTTCTCTTGCCCGTTTGAGGATCTTATCGTCCACATCAGTGAAGTTCTGAACATATATGACCTTATAGCCCCGGTACTTCAGATGCCTCCGGATAACGTCGAAGACGATATAGGATCGGGCATGGCCCATATGACAGTAGTCGTAGACCGTGGGGCCGCATACGTACATTCGTACATTGTTATCGTCCAACGGCCTGAACTCTTCCACCGTCTGAGTCAACGTATTATATAACGATATTTTCTTGATTTCGACCGGGACCATAAAGACTCACCCCTTAAGGATATGGTAAATCGCATATATCATAATCATCCTCAGAAACGGCGATGTTGTAAGCTATTTGGTCCTGGATATAATAAAAATCCTTGTCACAGGGCAATACTTTTACTACCGATCCGCCTTACGCAGCAACCTTCGGGCGGCTCCCGGCAGTATAAGCAGACCGATCACCAGCAATATGCTGATATAAAACAGGCTCGAGTTAATGTCGTTGAGAGAGCAGCCGAGGATAACCAAGATGGTAGCCCCCGGAATTTCCCCGATCAGTGTACCGAAGAGATATTTTTTCAGTCTCACACCGGTCGACCCCGCGATATATCCAACGACGTCAAAGGGCAATATGGGGATAATGCGTAGAAACGCAATGAACTGCCACTCCCGACCATGGACCATCCGATCAGCTGCAGGATACGCCGGAAGCACCCGGGCCCTTACATAGTCGTGGAACAGGTAGCGGGACAGAAAGAACGTCAGAAGGGCGCTGAGCATGGACCCGGTAACGGCATACACCACACCCCAACCCGGGCCGAATAGAAACCCACTGGCAATGGTGAAGGGCGTCACCGGCAGAAACACGAGCGGCCTTAACATGCTGATCACCATGAACGCCAAGACAGCCATTGCCCCGAACGAAAGGATAAAATTCCTGATCTGCTCCGGGGTCATACTTTTATGTAAGGAAAAGATGCCATCAGGACCGATGATGGCCACTACTGCAATGAGCAACAACGCCCATAATATCAATATCACTGTCCGAGCATGAAAGAGCTGACGTAATAACTCCACGCATGCCATATAGTCTGGATGGGATATAACGTTTGGTTACGGCCGAGAGTAGAAACTATTTAGAATACAAAACAAATTAAGCATGGAGGCTTACGTGACTCATCCGCTTGAAGCTTACTTTTACGAGGCTAAGGACGGGCATATGGCAGACGAGAAGGCCCGTGAAGATATCACAGGCCTGATCAACGACCTTGACGTGATCAAAGAGGCCTGTGCGGTATTCAGCGACCAAAAGAACAATGACACCACCTGCTATACCGTAGGGAAAGTGTACGATGTAAAGGGCGAATCCTTCGGCTGCGTCACGATCCTTTCTGACGACGCTGTAAACGTCATCGGCCAGGATCAGCTTCAGGCCACCCACGAAAACCTGAACTTCATGCTGATCACGACGTTCCTTGAATTCCGTCGCATCTGCAAAGGAAACGAGGACATCACCGATGTATGGGACGGTTGCCTGGACATGGTACTGTCCCGAAATTTTATACCGCTTTACGAAAACGGAGTGCGCGCCAGGCTAATACACAACGGACGAATTGAACAGACCGCGCTACCTACGATCGTATTCGTGCTGTATATGGCTTATGACGCCGTCTACGGATGACATCCCCCTCTTAACTTTAGTCGTGACATGCCACCATGCATCCGTCCATGCGAACTGCCATTCCCTGAAGAGGCTATGGCTTCCTCCCTGTTTCATAGAAAAACGCTTGCCATCCCATGGATGGTAGAGGCGCGATTCTCATCCAGGTTAAGGCCGGCCCCATACCATCTACAACCTCCAGCACTCGCAACCTTATGAAAGACGCTCAAAATAGTTGTAACTTAATAAAGCATAAAGCGGTTAAAGGCTGAATAGTTGATGAGCCAAAGAAACCCGATTCAACACGGCGCTAAAACAACCGAGGTTTCTCTCGCTCCACGCTCGATATCAATAACTTCGATGACTGATTGGTTGATCGATCGATCGCGTCCCCGCAATACTTTTAAAAGAAGAGCGTTTATCTAAACCAGATGATCCCTGGCAGGGACTATGTTGGACTGGGAGTAGGGGCTATCGTGGTACGGGAAGATAAAGTCCTGATGCTGCTGCGCTCGAAAGCCTGCAGAAATAATGCTGGACTATGGACGATTCCCGGTGGGATGGTTGAGCCGTTCGAGACACTGGAACAGGCGATGGCCAGAGAAGTGGCCGAAGAAACCGGGCTGAAAACACGGTCTTACGATTTTTTAGCCGTATCCGATCGTATTTTTGATGACCAGCACTGGGTCAGCATTCTGTACAACTGCATCGCTGAAGGCGAACCGGATAATATAGAGCCGGAGAAGCATCTGAGGATCAGATGGCATGATCTATGCTCTCCACCTGAAAATATCACTCTGCCGAGCCGTGATGCTATCGACGCTTACCTATCCCAGAAAAAGATGCTGTGTTGAATAAATAGCTCAGCCTTCCGCCTCTTTAGATCAGGCTGTAGCATAGACTGAACCTGTGAAGGAATACGATCGCTGCGCTGCACATAACCGATTGCTCAGATATGGTGAGATAGGACGCCGAACGCCTAAAATCCTTTAAAAACTGCTATAATCTACTGGGTTACGATGGCTTTTAATACTCTTAAACGTACAATTAATTGATTTGATGGCTGTCCCTAAAAAGCTCACAAGGCTGGCTCGGATCGGCGTTACCCACGGCGAAAAGGCAAAGTCGCTGGCGGCACGCGGCCTGTTTAGAGAGGCGCTTTCCGAACTGAAAATTGCGCTATTTTCGCTGCGAGGCGAGAATGCCGATGGACGGCTCAACGACGAGATCGCCAGCGTTCTCCACAATATAGGTACCGTAAATATGATGCTGAACAAGTTTGCGGATGCACAGACGGCATTTGAAGATTCGATTGCTATCAGACGTCCGATGACGAACAACCCTGAAATTGCCGGCTCCTTGATCGGACTTTCGGAAGCCAGCAGAGGGATATGCGATTATGAGCGTTCTGGAGAATCGCTAGAAGAAGCCATGCAGATCGCCCTGTCACAGAAAAACGACGCTCTGGCTTTGAGGGTAATCATCGCAGCTGACCAGCTGGAGCGGACCAGATACAACATGCCTTCAGCTGATTCTCCTACCCAGAACGATTGCCATATCCAATCGGCTTTTACAGGAACGGAGGTGATACTCAGAAATATCGAGATGACCGTAACGGTCAACGCTATAGAGTTGATCCTGGTGATGGGCTTTCCAAATCTTGATTCCAGAGCCATCAAAAAAAGCCTGAATAACGCCCCCGAAATTCCATGTATCGGCATCTTTTTCATCGAAAACCCAGGCAACGTCAGGTCCATATCGGTCGTGGATGAGGAAGAGTCTGCTGTGCCATCATCGATCGAGAAGTTCGAAGGCGCCATATTCGCGCCTGATTCTTACCACAAGTCAGGGCCGAAACCCACACCATACTGTAAAAAGTTGATTTTTACTGGAGGTAGTGGCGCGCTACTCAAGTGGGAACTTAGTCCGAATGGGTGGTACCGCGCGAAGATACAGCTAGTTACCCCCGGTGCAGAGGAACGGTCCAGGCTGATGCTCGCAGTGCCCTTTTACGTTCGCATATCCACCATCACTGTGGATATAAAAAAGCCGCTTATACACGGGCAGCTATGTATCGACGAAGGCACCTTTCACACGACGAGAAACCCTGAGCATACTAGGATCGGTGGCTCTAGCCTACCCTATGCATTCAAGCGACGGCTGTTCGATGGTAGCGCCTCTGGGCGTATATGCATTCCAGTCGGCTCGTCAGCTAAGTATGCGGTTATTGCATTTGATCTGTCTCCAAGCAGATAATTTTCCGCGGATTTCCCGAACAGCGTTAAAAAAGTCGCGCACCCAATATGTATCAGGACGTGGACATCTCTATGGCAGAGCAACAAAAGCGAAGAAAACAGCCTCCCGGGTGGACATCAGATGAAAAGCCCGATCCATATGTGGCCCCCCGGGACGAGCCGGGCGCTTCGGATGAAATCGTCATGACCGGCAGGATTGACTACTCAACGGAACGTATTCCCACATGGCCTCCGGCCGATTCCTCAAGACAATACATTGCGACGCCGGACGAAATACAGGAAATCCAGCACGGCGTGGTAACATGGATCGATGCGGCAACGTCCGATAAAACCAGCAACGAGGAGATCGACCGGGATCACACGAAAAAGCACAGGAAAAAAGATGCAAGACAACCAAGATACGAGCTTTAACTCAATAAAATATCTGATGATAGCTCAATAAAATATCGGATGAATATCATTTATAGGTATGATAGCACAATTACGGTGATGATCATGGGACGTGAAGTAGATCGCGGACATAAGACGCCTGGAGAGCGGCGTGAGGAAGAGGATATGCGAAAGCGAAAAAAGATCCGGGGCAATGTAGAGCCAGTAGAAGAGCATGTTCGGGGGCAGGCTGGAAAGGAGACATTCGAATTTAAATAGATTTTTCGATTTACAAGGTCAAAATCCATTATTTTCCGACCTACCACAGAAGGTTTAAGTAATTTCAGGACCCTAGCTGTCTTTAAACTATCGGACCGAGGTTTGTTCGTGTGAGGATTACCGGGTTTACTGTCGACGATGTGCCGATGATACAGAAGGGAGATGATCTGGCGAAGATCGTCTCCGATAGGGTGCAGCTAGAGGATAATGATATCGTCGTATTCGCATCGACGATTGTATCCAAGGCCGAAGGCCGCCGTGTGCTCCTCGATGGCGTCGTACCGACCCCCGAGGCCGAAGAGCTGGCGGTGCTCAATAATGAGGACCCGGTGTTCATCCAGTTCGTGCTGAACAACAGCACCCGGGTGCTGATCAAACACCCGCTTCTCGTACAGACGATCCATGGCAACGTCTGTATCAATGCAGGCATCGATCGCTCTAACACCGAAACAGGATACATTTTGCTGCTGCCTGAGGACTCGGACCGGACCGCCCGGAAGATCCGGGACCGCATCAAAGAGCTTACTGGCAGGCAGGTTGCGATCATCATCACCGACACGAACGGCAGGTCGTTCAGGGAGGGCCAGATCGGCGTAGCAGTGGGCTGTGCCGACATCGCGGCGCTGCATGACCGCCGCGGTGACGTAGACCTTTTCGGCCATAAACTCAAGATCACCATCCAGGGGGTCGCCGATGAGGTGGCTGCCTGCGCCAACATGCTCATGGGCGAGGCCGACGAGGGCACCCCAATCGCCATCATCAGAGGCTACCGATACCTCAAAGACGACCGGGGCATAAAGGTCGCCTTCCGGACGGATGACATGGACCTGGTCAAGCAGGCGCTGATCGAGAAACTTGAGCGAGACGGATCTAAGACTCTGATCGGGACCAAGCCGATGCAGAGCAGTGTTTCAGTTATAAATAAGTAAGGTGCCATAAGGAGTGCCATAAGGAGTGCCATAAGGATTGGAAATGAAAATGGCCGATATTTTGGCAGGTTTCATTTTTTCGGGCAGGATTGTCGTCAGATGAAATCGTCAAGGGTACTCCTAGGGATCCCGCGCTCTATCTTTTTCCGCTCGATCCGGATCTCAGGGCTCAGGTATGTGTACTTCTCAGGCAGCATTTTCTTCGCGTGAGCCTTGTTGCGTCGGCTCTCGATAGCCTGGGAATCGTAGAACGATTCCCATACCTGCAGCTCGCTATCTGTATTTGGGATGTCACCAACCAGCTTCGACGCTTCTTCAGGCGATATTTCCTTGTACTGGGCGTCGTACCCCAGGAAGTGCGCGTTGACTATGTAGAAGTCTCGATGAGATTTTACGATGGAGACCCGATCGTTGATGCGTTTACCGATCCATTCGAGATAGATGTCGGTTACCAGGTGCTCCGGCGCGATCTCGACATACATGACGCCCCTGGCTGGACGGGGCCGGGTATGAGCACGTAGCCGTTCGACCTCCCGCGATACATCCATCTGTAGCCTAAAGTACTTCTTAGAACGTCCGTCCTTACATGCCAGTACCTGTCCTATGTCCGGATGGTACATCGCCAGTAGCCCGATCAACTCATTCGGCACGCACTCCCTATGCCGCAGGGAGTATGTGATAAAAGTGTGAAGGGAAGGCTGACACCGACTACCCGCCCGGGGGAGACGTTCCCGCAACTTCAGCTTGATCGATCCGGGCACATTGGGCACAATAGACGAAACCTTCTCGATGACGTCCCCCTGGTAGCGTAATAACCGGGCTTCGAGGTCCTTCTCGCTTTTGCCGCAGACAAACGTGGCTCCCGGCTCCCGGCTCATGATGATGGCCGCCCGCAGCACATCCCATACATTCTTTTTATACCCGATGATCATGTGAAAGCCTCCAGACTGGCCTGCAGCTTATTCCCCACTTTGATGAATGGCCTCGCCCGTCTGATTACGACTCCCATGGCATCAAGCTGGGCATACGCGGTGATGGGCCGGCAGCGAAGGATCCTGTTCGCTGTGGTAGGGCCGATGCCTGGCACCCGCAACAGCTCTTGATAATTGGCCGTGTTGATGTCCAGCGGGAACAGGTCTTTGTTCAGCCGTGCCATGACCATCTTCGGATCCTCGTCAGGAAGGAAGCCGTTATCGCTCAAAATGGGTTCCAAGTCTTTACATCTGAGTCCGTAGCTCTTCATCAAGTACGAGGTCTGATATAGCCGGGTTTCTCGCCACAGTGGCGAAGCTGTACCTGCCTCCAATGGCGTTCCGGCTACCGGGTCAAAGCTCATGAAGAACGGTCTGCGCAGTCCGTATGTGCCCGTGAAACGCTCGATCGTGCTGATGATCTCCCGATCCGGCTCTCCCGTAGCGCCGACAACGAACTGGGTGTCGTTAGAGCCAACGATACCTTCACCATACCGGACCTCTATCCTTCGGCGCCTAACATTCTCGTACGTCCACGACATTCTGCGCAGGATGTCAATATCATAGTCGAAGTTCGGACAGATCTCATCATACCTGGATCTACAGGTGGTTTCAGCGTTGACGCCAAACTTATTCGCGTGGAGTGAAACTTCCCGGATCAGATCTCGCGGCGCCCCGGGCATCATACGGACGTGAATGTAACCCGGAAAGCCGCTATTCCGGAGCGCCCTGATCACGTCGATCTGCTTTTGCGTGGTACGCTCCGGGTCGCCGACGATCCCCGAAGAGAGAAAAAGGCCTTCGATAGCGTTCCTACGGTAGAAGTCCCAAGTGATCCTGACGATCTCGTCCGGAGATAACGAAACGCGTGTAACATCCCGGCCGCACCGATTCGGGCAGTAGAGGCACTCGCCGCTGCATCGGTTTGTCATCAGAGTCTTGTACAGCTGGATGCACCGGCCGTCAGGGGTAAAAGTATGACATAGTGTAGTGCTATTGCAACTGTCATACCTGGTGCCCTCTGACAGTATGCGCATCCGCTCCTCCAGCATGAAGTACTTTTCTCCCATCATAACGGAGATACGTCAGGACCGAATATAAAATAAGGGTTAGAGCGCGTCGAAAGTATAGTAAAAAATATTGGGCATAAAAAAGCTGACGCTGGATTGTATACCTGAATCGTGGTACACAAAACAAATTCCGCGCACTATTTCAACGCGCCTGGATTGATCTCCGCCAGCATCTGTTCCCTGGTTGGTATAGGGCCATGCATGCCGAAGCCATTGAACCCAAGCCCGCTGCCATAACCTGGCCCTGAAGGCCCAAACAGCCCGTAAGGCCCAAACAGCCCGTACTGGTCATAAAGTCCCCACGGACCGAACATGCTGAAGCCACCCCATCCGACATTACCAATACTGAGCCCGGCCCCAATCGTAGAGATCGTAGACTGTGCAACCGCCTGTGTGCTCAACGATAGTATTGCTATGACAGCGAGAGCAATAAAAACAAATTTCCGTCTGGCCATCATCAAATACCCCCGTTGAATATCATGGCAGCTATCGATGAAAATGCTGATACAAGAAATAAGCGGATCAGGGCTGTTTTAGCAATAATTTTTATGGGCTGCATGTTTCAGGTATCGTGTCAAATCTGGTTTCCCGTATATGCCCGATTTTTCCGTAAATTCAGTTTGACCCCTCTGAAGCTCCTTGGTTGACCTAGGATTTACAGCAAAATCGGGGCACATCCCTCCAAGCATTGGCGGTTGATATGCGATAACTTATGACGCCACGAATAAAAACTATTTATGTTTTGATTTTGTGTTTTCTTGTTTTATGGGAATCTATTCATGTTCTAAGACCGTTTGTTAGTGTCCTTCGCGTTTTAACCTGTGTCCTCGTGCAGTTAGTGGTTTGGCCACGGACCCCTTAATGAATTACAGTTTTCGTGTCCCTCTAAAAAGAGTTTTGTGTTTTCGTGCTACCCACGGGAACCCCCAGGCAAGGAGAGGATCATATAACCACCCCCACAAGTATAACCACTAACACAACGAGCGCGGGAACACTGGTCAATCTGTGTTCCGACACAGCGCAGCTATTATTGCACCGTCTAAAAGAAGCTTTCGAGGGTTCCCTGCACACTTCGCCCCTTCAGGGCATCTTCGGAATATCCGAAGTATCCCAGTATGCGCAGCGCCGTGGGCACCAGCTGCTTATCGACGTAATAGTCAGTATCGATCTCGTAGTTCCTGTTCCTGGTGTGGAGCCTGCCATCCCGGAACCCTTGAAACATGTCAACCGGGTACGCCCGATCGCTCAGCGTTCCCGGGCCTTTAACGATCACGTAGCTAATCTTACTACCGATCTCGGCGGAGATGTCCAGCTCCTTCGCCCTTTCCGCCGCTTTTACATGTGCCTGGGCGCTCTCGTATCGGGCCACGCTCTTGGTCAGTGTCTTGTGAATGATCAGATCATCCAAGGCTACTTTGCCGTTTTTCACCCTATCAATGGTATCCTTAACAAACTTGGCCGCCTTAGCAGGATTCTCCTCCTCAAGGATGATACGGATGACCTCGGACTGGAGGTCCTTGGCGAGTTCACACCAGTCGCCTCGGCGTACCTCCAGGCCCCTGACGACGATATCTCCCCGTTCAGTCAGCCCAGCATAGCGCTTTTTGGACTCGGTAAAGAAAATGATCCGGTAGACATTGTCCACGTCCATATCCAGCGGCAGCTCTGACTTCACCTGCTGTATAAACTGCTGCACTATAACAATGAGGCCCTTTTTACTCTTCGATTTCACGAATAGCGAGTCTGTGTCACCATAGAGCACTTCAAGCCCCATCTCAACTGCGATATCATTGGCTTTTTTGATAAAGTATCGGCCCCATGCCGAGGTGGCCTCCGCGCACTCCCTGCGGTACCATTTCGCCTGAGCCCACCCGGTATATCCATAAAACGCGTTGGTCAGGATCTTGATCGATTTCTGACGGATATCCAGCAGCCGGTATTCGCTGCCATTACGATCGGTTACTGCCAGCCGCTTTTTCAGAGTGCTGCGATGAGTCACCAGGTCCTTCAGGATCGTGGTGAAGAAGCCTTTCGGGCTCTTTTTAAACCGGTGGCCCACATCGGGAGCGGGATCGGAGCAATCGATGTCGTCAGCCTTGCAGACGGTATCGGGCGATATGTTATAGGCGATCATGATCGATGGGTACATGGCCGAGAAGTCCAGCGCTGCCACATTCTTGTGGATGCCTTTGACAGGCTCGAAGACGAAGCCACCAGCATAAGTCTCGACTTCTCCCGCCCGGGAAGGAATCAGCTCGCCATGCTCGTAGGCGATATAAGACAGATACGCCTCGACCTGGCGACCTCTTCCCATTTTCGATACGTTATCCAGCGGCTCATGAATCATCCGAACAAACTCGTACTGCAGGGGCAGCAGCTCCCGGCCAATGCCGAAGGTGCTAACCACGTCATCCTGAGTGTAGGCGGTCAACGTTTTCCGTAAAGCCGGGTCGTCCCAATACCTGAAGATCTCGGCGGGCGGGATGTTGACACGCTCGTCTTTTTTCATAATTCCGAGGTAGTCGGCTACGTTGTCCAGAGTCTTTATTTTGATGCCGTCCACATCTCTAGCCGCCACCTGGTACAAATCGACGTTGAGCCGGCCGATCAGCTTCACTTTTTTCTGTACCCCACCCCGTCCATGCATAGGCACGGTCCCATCGCGGGAGACGCCCAGCCTGATCTTGTGGCCTTTCGCCCGCTCCATAATATAAGGCCAGTCAAAGGCGTCTTGGTTGTATCCTATAATGACATCCGGATCATATTCATGGACGAAATGGACGAAATCTCTAATCAGTTTCTTATCATCTTTATCCTGGGCCTCCAGTACCTTCACTTGGTCCCCAGTGCTGATTGAAATAAGCACTATAGGATCTTCTTTTGGATTAGGCATGCCCCGAGGGTTGAACATCTCGCAATCGAAGGCCATGATCTTTACCGGCGCATCCCCTTCCATGGCTATCGCTTTAGGTGTCTCGCATTCCATTCCGATCCCGGAATATCCAATCTCAACCGGCTTCCCCTCCGCCTGGATGCCGCCCATGGGAACCAGCCTTTTATCGATGATATAGCGGACGCCAAACAGGATATCGGCCTCGCGGACATCCCCGTAGCGTTTGGCCGCTTCCCGCAGGTATGGCACATCGCGCGGCAGCCTCGTAAAAATGCGGTAGCACTTGATCGGCGCACCGAAATTTTTCCGGTCGACGATGTCCACACGTACCGGGATGATGATCTCGCCGCCGACCTCGTCCGAAATGTTCTCAAACGCGGAGATCGGAACGTCGCCATAAGGGATCACATAGAAGTAAGGTTCGAAGGTCCGATCGAACAGGACAGCGCTACGGCCCTTATCGTCGACGCACCACAACCGTATAATAGGGCGATTATTTTCAACGATGTAGTCCGCATCCAGTAGCCAACCTTTAAATTTCATTATTCACTAATTGGCCCTAACGACTTTAAAAGCTTCTGCGAAGTATCATCTCAACTTATGAGTTTCGGCAAAAACAATTCTCCTGACATAATCTGGATTTAATAAATTATAATCTTTTTTGATAGCCTTAGAGCTATCGTATTTGTTATTTACGGCTTGGTCCTATTCGAGCTGCCTGATGCTATTTTGGTACCATCCGAACTGAAGGCGACAGGCTCAACCGAATGATTGTCTCCTGCAAGAGTTTTTTGGAATATGCCACCGGCATAGTCCCAGATTTTATGCTCAGTAAAAAAGTTGATACGGGGCGTCTTATATGGTTATCGGTCACGAAAACCCCCCTCTGCCACACAACGGTCTATGAGAACCGCTCTGACTTAAAATTGGGCGATTGCAGCCCCTAATGAGGGGCTGCGGTCAGCTATCATGATCATGCATATTATGTGCTTGGCATGTTAGCGTCGTTCACTTCGTAAGTTTCAGCGGTGCCGCCCTCAACTGGCTGCAGGGTGAGTTCGTATGTGGTATACTTATCGCTGGTGGTCTCGAAGTTCAGTGTATCCTCGAAGCGCCCGTTCTGCCCCGGTTGGGTGAATTTATCCATGTCGCTATCCCAATCTGTGCCTATCCGGTAATATACAATGTAATTCCCGTCGGGTATCCCGGTGATGGTGAACTCGTCACCACTCTGCATATACACGCTGATGACGGCCTTTGAGGACAGCTCAGGCGCTAGCAGCACGGCTGCATCTTGAGTCAGTCCGTTATCGATCTGGAGTTTTCCGTCTCCACTGTTGGAGTTTCTTACTATGTACGTGCCCGTAGCAAGCCGGCGCGGCTCGGAAACCGGGGTTGCCGCAGGTGTTGGAGTAGCAGTAACTTCGGAAGTCACCGTAGAACTAGATGTAGCAGTGATCAAGGGTGTAGCAGTGACTTCGGAAGTCGCCGTAGAACTAGAGGTAACGGCTAACTGTGGATCGGGAGTGGGTGTCGTCGGGTTATTATTTGTATTGTCTTTCGGTAGAAGTGAGCAGCAGGAGCAGCATCCGCTTATGGATAGGATAGTTGTAATCAGCAATATTGATATTATGATTTTATGGTTCAGTGATACCACCAATAGTATTGTGTGTATACGCTCGTATTTATAGTTGGTTGGCTACGAATAATTTGTATTATTTTTATTTTCGTTGAAATAACCATGATATAACAATAAATACTAAAAAAGGGTATACGGTTATTACTTCGGCTATCGATAATCGATCAAAAACAATCGTAGAAACTAATATCGCCGAAGAAATCATATTTCAAGCGTGATGTGCTTGACGGTCAAAGCCCGTATCACCCAGCTCCTGCCACGAAATATCCGCGGGGATAGCGCGTGCTGGCATGGTGGTCGGTTTCGTTATCATGACTGGTATTTCTGTGGTGTATTCATCTTGATAATCTCCCGTATCCATATGCAAGATCACTCGTGCCGCAGGAGTATTGATCTCCTGGATAAAATTCCGAATTAACTGGCTAGTTCACTGCGCCTACTTTACGATCTCGGGCTGTGGGTGGAGAAAGCCCACCTACTTATGGCCGTGGAGGGAATCCATCCTTGGGCCGAATTAAACTATATGCCAACCTATAGCTACACAGTCATTGTCTGACCTTTGTCATAGGCTGAAAGCGCTATAAGCCAGTTAGGCTTGCCATTTGAACTCAACTTGAAGGGTTGCTATGCGAAGTCCGTAGCATAGAACGCTGAACTTGAATGGCGAAACCAACCTAGTCGCATTGGGGCGGCAATTCGCTGTTGTAGGACCATAAAAGCCAACGATTTTAATCGTTGGAGTAGTCACCAAGTCCGATCAGGATTGCCATGACTCTGATCTTTTCCTCGTAATCTTTCTCAATTCTAACGTTCCACAGGATGTTGGCGTGTTTATCTAGTCTATCTGTTATTAGCTCCCCGATTTTTTCTGCATCTCTCAGGCTCATCTCTTGGCCGCCGGTGACGATTAGCAGCCCGCCGGGGGCTTTCCAGTAATCGCCAGGGCTCAGGGGGAGGCTCAGGGTGGTTTTGACGAGTTCCTCGAAATTTTTGTCCGAGCATTCGCCCATCAGCATGATACCATTGCCTCGCTGCCCTGAATGCACGACGGATATCAGATCGCTAAACTTAATGTTGATCAGCGGCGGCTTCAGAAGCATGTCTATGACCATCTGGATTGCATCGGCTATCAACTGGCTCGCCATAGAATAAACTTCGGGTTCCTGCGCGTCAGGAACCCTTCCCTGCAGCTTCCGGGCGTCCAGCAGGATCACCATGTCGGCGGTGGCATGCAGCTTCGATATCCAACCCTCCAGATCGGCCTGAACCTTTTTTATGGGAGCCAGCGGTAAGATGACCATCGCTATGACAAGCGCTCCTTGATCTTTCGAGATCTTGGCGATCATCGGCACGGCTCCTGTCCCAGCCACTCCGCCTACCCCAGCGGTGACGAAGACCAGGTCTGCATACTTTATCGTATCCCCTATACAGCTTACGGCTTTTTCTCCGATCCATCCTCCAACAGCCGATGAACCGCTTGTACCATGGCACCTGATGATCGAGTTTCCGATCGGTATTTTCTGATCAGCATCGACTAAGCTGAGGCACCGCATATCCGTGTCGACCGCCACGGTCTCAGCGCCATCTAAACCCATGGCGCTGAGCCGATGGATGACATTGTTGCCGAAACCCCCTACACCAACCACCATATACTTCGGAGGGCAGCAGTCTAATTGAACGTGGTCGGCTTTCTTCTTTGTATTCTGACTATCCTCGGTATCACACTCGATTTTAGCGTACCTCTTCGCCTCTCGCCTCAGAAAGGATAAACTTTGCTTTGCATATACGGAAGTTATTTCCGGCATCATACCACCCTGTTGATCATATTAAATCACTTATCCATTCCAAAACTCCTTTCGGAAAGACCAGTGCTAGTATTTCCATACCATTTCCGCCTGCCACTTATTCTCCGGCCATCCTCCGACGCCCCTCGCCACGTTGAGATCGTTAAGGTACCCGATCACAGTATTCGCAGGTACGCCCAGCTCCCGGAGCACACATCCAATCACCGTGCCAGTCCTGCCTGTACCTCCCATGCAGTGGATGATAATATCCTCACCCATCCCCAGCCCTTCAAACACTGTCTTCGTTGCACTCCTTACAAGTTTTTCCTGTAGTTTGGAGTCCAAAGGGCCGCCGCAGCACAGATCTTCCAGGCAGACAGTATGCAGCTCCTGGAGTGGTGAGGGATCATAGCTCGGGTAATTCTCGGATAGACAGACGATGCTCGTGAAGCCGGCCTCTTTCAGTTTATCCCACGAAATACCGATCGGATAGCGCATGCCCGCCAGCAGCGCAGGCTCCTTGATCACTGTGTAGACTTCGAAAGGCGTGCTCATACCATCCACTCTTGGCATCTCAGCAATATTTAATAACCTCACCATCAAGATCACCTTGAACTATTCAGTCTTTTACGGGCCTTTATCTTTCCAGCGCCCTGCTGCATAGCGCCTGACGTTCACATCGCTGTCTTTCAAAGCCATAGCGAGAACTTCATTGATAGTTCTTAGGACCAAAGTCAGTCTGCCCAAGATTCCTAATCGTCTCTACGATTCCCTTTACTATCACGACGATAATCTTGTCTACGATCCGGGTATACACCCATGTGTTGTAAGTTAAATGTCTTAGTGTATTCTCTTTATCAGCGGGGTCCGGCATAGTAGATAGGCTCTGGCTGCACCACCCATCATGCTCATAAACAGGGCTGTGTGATACAATACTGCTGCTCGGTATCCACCCAGATCTTACGATCTTGGGGCCATGGGGTAGAGAAAGCCCACTGGCTTTAGCCGTGGGATGAATCTACTCCTTGATTCTTTCGTGCTTCAGAAAGCAAAGTATTTAAGCGATTATCACATAAT
>DATHCY010000294.1:0-12685 GCA_035319305.1 Methanocella sp. | reverse complement strand
CAAAAGCGCCGGCGACCAACCTTCGAGGGCGTCAAACGTCAGTTTCGGCAGCATATCGCCATGCTCACGCTCTCAAAGGGAATAGTATAGGATACACATGTTACAAGCTTCTACCGCCATCTCTCAACGAGGGCGCCATACCTAAGGGCGTGCAACCATATCGAGATGTAGAGTATTATGGAATATATATAGTACGGCTCGTCAGGCATTTAATCGGAAACCACTTATCCACTACCAGGTTACAACGACGCCTTTAAGCGTCTTCTGCAAGGCTGCGAGTGCTGGCGATTGTAAAATAAGCCAATGATTAAAGTCATTGGTTGTTGACCTATCCATCAACAAAAATTGAAAACTCGCCTATCATGTGTCGGCGAGTTTTCTTACATCCTCAAACTTCTGCTCGCGGAGCAGCCTGCCAGTATCATAAACCTGTTCCAATAGGTTATGCCCTCCATCGGCGATTATCCTGTCTTCCATAATGGTATTTATTTTGCCATCGATTTCGGCGAGTCCGATCCTGCCTTTTTTGCTGGTTTTGCCACCATCAATCGGGTCTTTGAAGACTTCCCGCCACTCATCGCCAACTCTGATGGCCGAGCACTTCATGGCAAAGCTAAACGTATCCCGGTCCACCTTCTGAAGCAGGGCGCCTCCCATACCGAAGGCTATGTTTTCAGCGCTCCATCCAGCCTTTTTGTAGCCCATGAGAATATGGTCGATGATATTCGGATTGACCCCGTCGCCCTGTATGATGCGAACATGGTTCAGGACTTTGTAACCCTTTTTGTTGATTGTATACCCGAATTTTTTGCCGAGTATACCGATGAGCCTCATCGTTACCTGAAGCGGGTCTCCGCTGTCCGGACGAATGACCACTATGGCGCCCGAGTCAATTACATCGGCCCTCAGCTCCCCGCCCCAGATGTTTTCGGCGGCGTTGAATATGTTATACGAGTCTGATACACAGGCAAAAACTGTGCCAGGCTTGCCGAACTTTTTAAGCATATTCCTATAGGCTTCTTTTTCGAACCGGACGCCCCAGCTTGTGATGGTCGAGTGTTCAGCCGCCGGGACGCTGAATGCAGCCATCGGCTCGCCATAATATATTTTAGCGTAGACGACGCCCATGACCGTGTCGCTGCCCCTGAAGTTGACTAGGTGGGCCATACCTCCGATTCCCGCTGTCTCATTCGAGCTCGCGCCCCTCGCCCCGAAATCATGAAGCTTGAAGTGGATCTGACCTTCAGGATCGTCACATGTGGAGTTCAGGTATCTTTTGATGATACTTTTGCAGAGCCGGCTGATTGTTACAACCGATGTCGGATACCATACGGCCCTGACGAGGGCGGTTTCGACGAAGCTTGCCATCCAGAACAGGTCCGGATCATTACACTCAACAGTTACGAGGACATTGCCCAACGGTATCTTATAACCCTCCGGTACAGCGCAGATGCGTACCGGCAGGTAGCCTCCATATACGTTGACGACCTTCTCCCACGCCTTGCGGTCAAACGGCTCTCCATGGGCCAGGATGAACGGCTCTGCCTCTTCAATGTCGGCCATGGTAATAGGTTTCATCAGATACTCTTTGATGAATGCTTGCAGTCCGAAGAAGACTACGCGGTCGATGACGAATGGATATTGGAGATTGCTTTTCCTAGCCTCGATATAGCTGAACATTGCGTTAGCATCAGGCGGGTACTGTTCCGGATGGCTATATTTATAGCTATCCGTGTTCAGGATCAGATTGTCTTTTAGCATTTCAAACATCTCTGGAGCCATTCATCAAAAACCGGCCTTCGTTGGCATCTCAGCAATTGATGTTTGAATGACCATTTTTTATCGGTCGTTTTTGTATCAGCCGGACGCTTCTCAGGCGCCAGCCTCGTCACTGATACTTTTGGACCCCTGTTGTAAGCTATGCTATATATAATTTTCCATTCCATGGGAGCGGTCATATATGTCTCTCATAGCGACCAGCTGATTTGCATATTGATAAATTTTGATGGCGCCCCATTAATAGCCCGCCGCTCACGATGAGTACCAGTATCAATCAGTGAATGCAGCCAGTAATTTTCCATCGGCATCGACCAGCAGTAAGATCACGATGATGCTCGATAGGAACATGGCCGGGGACCATATGATCGCCTTTTTATCGCCATACCGGTTGATACCATACCAGTATCAGTTCTGCTGACATGGGAGATAATTCTCCGAAAAGTTAAGCCTACCCCTACCGCCCCATCAAATAAGCTATTTATTTACGGCTTTTATATTGTCAGGAGCGACAAAGTCAAAGTAGAAGTTACGTGAAATGCCATAGCGTCTTAAAAGATGGGCAGAGCAGTAAGTTATAAACTATTAGGAGAGATACCTACCTGGTTGATGACCAGCACCTATATCACCCGGATTCATGAAGGATACACGATCGTGGTCGACAAGCACATTTTATTAGAAGAAGGCCTTACTGTAGGCGATTATATTGAGGTGACGATCAGAAAGGTCGTGAAAACACCGAAGTCCGAATCAGGCGGTCCATACGGCCTGTAAGGGATATATGCCGACATCGCGGATCGTTTGTGATCACCAAGATACCGTCAACGATCCGTCGGCTATTATTCTTAGTTATATATAGTACTGGTGTACATCCATCTGTTATCAACCATATTGACTTATAGGACTTTTTTTCTCTTTCGATTTACGCACAATCGATAGGTATATATGATCGTATTATATAGAACTTGGTGGTTTCAAAATTGAAAGTTATCACCTGGGAGGCATGTCTTCTGGTTTTACCGTAATACCAGACCAGTACCTTTGAAGCTCTTGGTCAGCACCCTTGTAAAATTCGAGACACTCCCCAATCCTTGGGTGGTGGAGCGTATGCAAAATCACTATCCATTGTGGAACAGGTCATGATGAGCGCTATCGATTCATGTTTCATTAAAACCTCATCGATAGTAAAGATGAATATAAGGTGCGTATGTCCCATAAAATATACAGGAAAATGTGGATCAAACCATGTTTGATCACACTCGTGTTACTGGCATTATTTATTACCAGTACGTCGTTGCTGGCTACATCGCAAGCTGCTACCCCTACTGATCCCGCCCCCACTCCTACAAGTACTCCCGCCCCCACCCCTACAAGTACTCCCGCCCCTACCCATACAAGTACTCCTACTGCGACTCCGACTCCTACAAGTACTCCCGCCCCTAATGTGACTTCGACTGCATCACCAACGGTTACTTCAGTTGCTATGCCTAGTGTAGCGCCAACCGATAAGGTTTCATCAGCACCGACTCCGAGTGCGGCTGCGACGAGTAGCGCTGTGCCTGTGGTTCGTGTCACGGTCTTACCGAGCGTCAAACCATTGGCTTCACCGAGCGTCAAACCAGCGAATAATGGGACCTACACAATGCTATCAACAAACAGTCAACCCTTGCTGAGTGGCTGGGTCACATGGGTGACAGCGCTACTGGTTGCTGTCGTTGGAATTGGGTCGACCGCATACTTCTTCATACTTAGAAGATGAGTGGCTTGGCGGGTAGATGATCCGCTAACCGCTCCTATTTATAAAACGTCTTAGCTTTTTTATCGAGGCAACTGGCCATAGCTATGATCGACGCTATAATTCTCATCAACGGCCTGAATACTGTACCTATCACCTGAACGGCGTTTCTGGCGCCGCCTTACTCCCGAACGAGTCCTTGATCTCAACATTGTTTTGTTTATCCGTCACTATTCGGCCTTCTCCCCCACAAAGCGGGCAGTTTACATAGGTGCTAACACCGCCTGCTGTGCCGGACGCCCCGTCTGTCATGTAGGTGAACTCGTCTACGATGGAATGGGCCTTTTCCAGATCTCCGACTTTAGTACATCCTGACGACATATATCGGGTTATGGGCGTGATTATGGAGCAGGTGCCGCTTGTGCGGGCTATCGCTCTTCGCGCTGATGCACTCATGCTCAACGTAAAAAATACGGCCTCCCTCCAGCCTGTATGCAGCCATGCGAGTCCTCCTGAAGTAAATTCGCTCTCTCCGTATGTTACCTGAATATGTAGCTGCTACAGCTTGTGGCAAGCAGCCTCCATTTGTTTATAGATCCTCATGGTGCAATACCGATCATACGAAAATGGCGAGAATAATGCTTTCGGTGGTATAACATACCAGATCTGGGTCATCGAGTGCTGCTGGTTCCATTACCCAAATCCTAATGCGGAATTATAATACCACAAATTAAAGGTCTATTTTATATTTAGATTGTAAATGTGCGCATATATTGTCGAACGCCAGCAAAGTTTTGTAGTTTAAGGTAATAACGGTCAAAATGGCTTAATTTACGGTTTAAATATGATAACGGGAGTTAAAAAGCCAGATGAGTCGCCATACCTGATGGTAGGCCTGGAATTTATCATTGCTATAGCTGCAGCACTCTTTTTCATCTCGGTTATAATGGATAACTTTACCGCCCTGCCGGCACAGCTGGCCGTGTTCATCCTGATGTTCCTATGTGTATTGATCTCTTTGATTATATTCTGGTCAACGGAGAACCGAGACCTGAGATCGGTCATCTTGGGCCTGCTTATGTTTCTCATCGTAGAACTGTTATCCGGCGCCTTCCTATATGTACTGCCTGAGGTGGGCGGTAACATTTCTATCATCAACAACCCGGTAGTTTCGCAGGGTGCCATGATAATGATGCCCCTTGCGTACATACCTCTGATATATGCCATGCTGATGGTCGCGAAGCCTTGGCATACGAGTGGACGCTCGCTCGTGACCCGGATCATCGAGTTGACCTTCGGCGTTTCGATCGTCGGGGCCCTCTCCTTTTTTGCCTTAGTTTCATTGTATGATCATGGGATGTTATATATCTCGTTTATCTACGGCGCAGCCATAGTCGGAGATACTATAGTCATCGGTTTATGCGCTATGCTGATACTCGCCGGCGTATATAACGTGAATAAATATGCGTATGGGATCATCCTCGTTGCTTTCGTCCTGAGCCTGGCGGGGGACATACTCGCCGCTTCCGGGTGCTTCGGCTTTCTGGTTGCCTCGAATCTTACGCAGCTCATCTATTCTATCACAGTGACGTTTATGGCTGTGACTCTCCTGTTCTACTCCATGGGCAGCGTCAACAGGATGCTTCTGGACAGGGTGAACCGGGAACTGTACGATACAAGGCGGCTTGTCAGTGATCTGCTGCTCTATTCCCCGGATGCGATGTGCGTGACATCGAGCGACGGCACAGTGATAAAAGCCAGCAATCAATTTTCCACGATCATCGGGATCACTTCAGGAGAGCTAATTGGCAATTTTAACCTGTTTCGAGACTACCGCCTAATAGGGGGCGATATCGGCGATCAGGTCAACCTACTTAAATCCGGCAACACTACAGTATCAAATAGCATCGGGATCGGTGATAGAGGCAGACGATACCGGGTGAAGATGTTTCCCACCTACTCCGAATCCGGTGAGATATCCAGCTATGTGATCGTCGTGGAGGATGTAACAGAGGTAGAGCAGGCCTTCAACGACCTGAAAGATGCTCAGAATGCGCTCAAGCTGGCTAACGACGATCTGGAATCACGGGTCACACGACGGACGCTTGAGCTTGCCGAGCTAAACCAAGCGCTGACAAAGGAGGTCGATGAACGTAAGCTGGCCGAAGGTAAAATCCGGGCATCGCTCGCAGAGAATGAGGTGCTGCTGAAGGAGGTTCACCACCGGGTGAAAAACAACCTGCAGGTTATCACCAGCCTGCTTAGCATTCAGTCGTCAGTGATCAAAGACAGTGAAGGCCGGAAAATTTTCAGGGAGAGCCAGAACCGGATACAGTCAATGGCACTAGTACACGAAACCCTTTACCAGTCCAATGAACTTGCCAGCATCGACTTTGGGCGCTACGTGGATATCCTGTTCCGGAATCTATACTTTTCCTATTATAGTGAGCCTGATCAGGCACAACTGATCCTCAATACCTCCGGAGTGAAGATTGATGTCAATAGGGCAATTCCATGTGGCCTTATCATCAATGAGCTACTTTCGATCGCCCTAGGTTACAGTGATGCCAGCACAGCCATTCGGGAGATATACGTAGGGCTCCATAAAAACGATATAGGACTGCTGGAACTGGAAGTTCGTAATCCATGGGTTGCCTCATGCGCTAATATCCTCGACAGCACCTCTATATCATATACCCTGATAGAACTGCTGACCGATCAACTCGAAGGGAGTATATCTATCGACCGTCGCAACGGGCTGAGTTGCATTATCTCATTTAATGCCTGACATTAATTATAAAAATCGCTCGGTATATTCATTGTTTACCACTTTCCAGCCCGAAATACTATAAAAGCCCTGATCGTGACATCCCCCTACGGCTAAAGTTCATAGGCTATACCTATAGTTAGGTGGAAACTTAAAGGTTGACAGTACATGGTGAAGGTAATAGGCCTGGGCCGCTTCACCCTATTTATAGTTCTTGAAAGGTTTTGTACTTGGCAGAGTTGATTGATTATTATCCCTAATAAAACGGGGACAAAATGGATTGTTGTGTTGTACCTAGTAGGGATTGATTGTTCTGGCATAGCGCAGCGATCGTCTGCTGTCTTGCCCCCTCTGAGCGATAGTATAGGCACAGTGCAGGATCGTATTTGCCTGATAGTATATACAAGGTGCCCGGCCAATAACCTCTACGAAGCTATGGTAGTCTGAAACCTTTCAAAAATGACAATAAAGTCGTGGGTTTCGCTGCCCCTTGCCCCTCGGTCAATTTATTTTACCTATCTCTGGGGTAGGGTGATAACGATCCTAGTCCCTCGCGATGGGTTTCCCGGTACCCTATCCTCGATCCAGATGCGCCCGCTGTACCTGCCGACGATCTTTTTAACCAGGTAGAGACCTGTGCCCGAATTTTTTAAACTTTCGGGACGGAAGACGCTGGATTTGCGTTCATCGGGTATTCCCGGACCATTGTCCGATATCTCGATCTTGCAGGTGCCCATCCTGTCTTTCACTACCTTGATCTCCATGTCAATTGCCGGAGTCTTCGCGTGCATGACCGAGTTGATCAGCACATTTCTGAAGGCATACTGAAATAGTGGTCCCACGGTAATGCCTGGGGGTACAGGCTTGCTGACAATGTTCACCTTATGGTCATAGGGGTGAGATAAAATCCGCACATCTGCTATTGCCCGTTTTATCGACTCTTCTATTAGTATCGTCCGTAACAGGGCATCCCCGCCGGTCTCGCTTACTGCCTTGATGGTTGCTACCGACTCATCGTTGCTATCCATCGCCCATCGTACGTTATCCGGCAGATTTTCGCCGCTATTCTTCTTTCTCCAGGTATTGATGATGCTATTATGGGCGGCTATCTCATGGGCAAGCAGTTCGACAAAGAGCTTGGCATCTTCGGCACGCGATGAGATGGCCTCTTCAGAGGACCGGACGTTAAGCGATATGGCCAGTTGGCTGCAGACCTCCTCCAGCGTGCTCAGTTCTGCTGGCGATAGCGCTCGGGTATGGATGACGGTAAGCACCCCTATCAGTCTGTCATGGTCTATCAACGGGGTGACGACGACAAACTCGCCGCCGATACGTTCGATCGCTTCTTTCACGCTGGTCATAAGGCCGTACTCTTCGATGGTAGTGACCATCTGCTCGCGATGGTAGGCGCTGCGTCCTGCCATGGATGGGGCATCCGGGGCGATCGGCACCACACTTATCATGGACTTCAGCTTCTCTGTCCATCCTTTGCTGGCCAGAAGCTCGATCTCGCCATCCCGAGCCACAAAGCCTGCCAGGCCCATATAGCCATACGTCTCTTTGATCAGCCATAGCGCCTTCTCTAGCAGTTCTTTTGGGGTCTGAGTCTGGGTGGATAGCTTCGACAGGTCAGATAGTATCTTCATCAGCGTGACGTTGCTGAGCATGACGATGCCGCTCACACGATCCCCCCGTGAATTGTACATCCGCCGGCATTCTACTCTGAAGAATCGCCTTCTTCCAAGCCGATCTCGGTCCTCCAGTGTCTCGCCATGCCGGCATGCGTCGGTCATGCCGGCAAAGAGCTGGTTGAACATCATGCCCACAGGCGCAGCCCGATGTGAGAACTGCTCGACAAACGATTGGCTGGCCCAGACGATCATGCCATCCCTGTCGATCACACAGGTACTGTCGCCAACAGTATTATCCATATATTCATCAATCCATATATTCATCACTGGTCTTTATACCAATATTAATCTTTCACCGGGCGTTTCCTGTTCGAAATTGTTCAGATTGATCTGTCCGACCGGAAAATATTCGGGCGGATGAAATCGACGATAGTGTAATCTATTGCCCCTATTGTGTTAATGTGAACTACCATACTATAGGGCTGTTGTTTCCTGTTTCATTGAAGGACGCTTGCTGTTTCCGTTCGCGATGACGGTAGGTGTGTCTTTCTTTATAGGTTGAGGCCTGGGGGCGGCTCGTAAGATCATTAATCCTTTTGAGGTGTTCATGGCGGTGTTCTCATCTGTCAATTATCACCCACCTTGGCCCGTAATCTTTAAGCTTCTTGGAGCTTATTGTACAACCGCAGTAATGCAAGTGGATCTGGATATGGGATTCGACAACAGGGCTGCCCGCATATGCACTATCTTATTAAGCGCTGGCGTGAAACTTCTGCCGCTGTTCGTTCTGCTGATGATGTTGTGCTGGATTTTACTGATCTTGATGGTGCTTGGGCTGAATACCACGGTTTTCCAAGCATTTTCGGATGGACCGTGAGGCACAGCATATCTAATTTTTCGATGGTTGTATTTGTGTTTTCGTGTACTTCACTGGAAACTCTTACACGGGGGTCTCTAAACCAAGTAAACCGTCATCGCTCAACACGGATAGTTGATCGATCGTACATATAATGTTCGCCACTATTGTTCGTTATATTTCGAACATTCTATCATATACGAACAATAAATATATGTACCTTGCGAAATAACAATCCTTCCGAGATGAACGGAGTGAAAAAAGTAAAAACAAAGCCGCAGATCCCTATCGAGCTATTTGGCACCGATACCGGCATAAAAGCCATCGATAACCCCGTCTTGGTCAACATATTATCAATGCTAAAGAACAGCGAGATGCCCTTCGATGAAATTGTGACCCGGTCGGGCAGGGCAAAATCGACCGTTTCCGTTCACTTGACCCACATGATCGACGCCGGCGTGATAGGCTCCCGGGTCGATGTCAGAGATCGCAGAAAAAAGATCTTCTTTATCAAATCCAGCTACCTAGGCGACCTGAAGAAAGACTACAGCATAGATGATGACATCCGGGATTACATCGGCCGCGCTCAGGGCGGAACACCGGATATGTTCGACTTCTACAGGCTTATGTTCCGGACGATCCGAGTTGAACTGTACCAGAAGGGTATCAACATCGAGCCGATCTTGAGCGATGCCGGGTTCAAGATAGGGCAGGCGCTCTACTCCGGGATCGCCAGCAACGAGCTTGACGTCATGCTGAGCAACCTTTCAAAGTTCTGGTCAGATCACCAGTTGGGCAGGATGTATATCGGCAATATCGATCCGCTTACCATTTACGTATACGACTGTTTTGAGTGCTGCGACCTCCCGGTCATCGGACGTCCGGCCTGTGCATTCGACCTAGGCATGCTCAGGGCGATCTTCATCGAGCACTTCGGCAGAGATCCCGGGGTGCAGGAGACCGAGTGCTACACAATGGGCGATAGTCGATGCTGTTTTGTCATCGGTATAAAATGATATGTTCCACCGGACGAGCGGAGTAAACTTTTCAGGAGGCCAGTAAAAGTGGTGGTCCATGAAAGCACGACACCTGCTGAACCTATGCACCGTCCTGATCGTCTCGAGCATCTTCCTGGCACCAGGGACAGTATACCTCGGGATAGGTAAGGGCCTTGCCGCAGAGCTATCATCCCTTCTTCTGCTCGCCGGGATCTTTGCTGCAGTCGTCACAGTTAACCGCGATATAGAAGAAGGACATGATTCTGATTCCGATAAGCCCTGATGACGCCTCTTCTCGTTGATTAAGTCGTTCTTAAAATGTTCATGCGCAGCAGGATCAGGTTGATCATTGTCCCCTACCCAGCCGGGAACGAAATGATCGCTGCATCGTGCTTGATGGGCGTTGTTCTGATGAGATGAGAAGAGCGATTGCGTCGAAGCCTCGGAGAAGTACGACTATCGCTGTGTTGTGCATGTTACAGATCTCTCAGTACTCCTGGCGATTCCGGAGATGAACGCTACGCTATGCAAACCGATTGCTCAGATATGGTGATCCAGTAAGTAACACGATCGCTGCGTTGCGTCAGAACACAGATGCAAGTGCTCGGCCGATAACCCTTACGAGGTTGTGTCAGCCTAAAACCTTCGAAAATAAAGATATATCAAGCGATATCCCTGGATGTATCGATATTGATACGATCCATAATCTTAAACCTGATATACTCATTGACTGGCGGCATGCCCCGGATCTTGGGGATCGACAGCTTGTTGCTAATCTTGTCGCCCTTGAGATCGGAATCTATATTAAAAATCGTATCGCAGTAGCTCTCGAACAGGTTCTCGATCCGCTCGGTGTGGACCCCTTTCAGGATAAGTAGAATACATGTGCTATCCCTGTCGGATACCATATCATAGATCTTATCGAGCAGCCGTTTGAGAATGGTGATATCTATCCCTAGGTCGATCAGGAAGCTGAAGTTATCGAATATGATAGTGAAAGACTGGTTAGTATTGGCATATATATCGTCCAGCTGGGAATCGATGAACTCGATCACCCGGCGGTCTGCTTCTGCGGCGTCCTGAGAGGAGATGTAGATATTATTATAGTACTCGTCGTGGATATCGACGAACTCGAGGTTATCCATCGAAAAGTTCAGTTCTGACATATGTTTCATGATATGGGCTGGATCTCTATTAGTGGAAAAGTAATAGGTCTTCCTAGGAGTGGTAAACTCGAATAGAAATATCTCAGGCTGTGATTTAGGGTCGGCGCCGAAATATACCAGCGATCCCTTTGGAATGCCGCCGTTCAGAGTTCGATCTAGGATATCCATCCCAGTAGGAAGCCTGTTTGCCGATATCGGCTCCTGCTTTTCGGCCTTGCTCCTCACGGAGTCAGTCTGCTCTTCGTTCATCTTGCGAATGTCTCTTTGTCACGATGGTATTTTAGTTTTTCGTTATAAAAAAGATAGCACTAGGGTCGATCTACCCCTTACCTAGTGCCAATCGGTCGATCGGTTGGATAGTCAGTCGATCAGATGAAGACTGTGAATACCACGTAAGCGATCAACATCATGATGAGCGAATATTTAAGCCCTGACATCCAGTTGCCCTCGCCCATCTGTCCGGCAAGCAGGCCTGCAAACATGCCCTGTATCACCGCAGCATGGAAGAACAGCCTTACGTAGTCGTCAGGATTGAAGGCGTGGATGAATGAGGATTGTGCGCTCATCGACTGGGTCACCCCGCTGCTTGACGGCGAGCTGGCGCCCGCTGCAGATGCCATGACCGGTATAAAGCTCGACGTGAGCGTAAATACGCAGTATAGGAACACGCAGAACGAGATCAGGATGATCACCACATAGATAAGCATGCCATCGGACCGTTCCTTGCGCATCATCTCGGTGGCTCTGGCGTCATTCGCGGCGATATTCAGCACATCCTTGATGTCGCCCGACGATTCGCTCGCCTTGGTGATCAGGGTGATCGTCCTGGTGGCTGAGGAGGTGCTCAGGGCATTGGCAAAGCGTTTCAGCGATGTGCTAACATCCGTGCCCCACTGCATATCTTTGTAGACCCTTTGTACATAGCTGCTTAACGTGCCGAAGTTCGTGTTCGCGATCAGGCCGATCGACTGACTCAGCGTCATGCCGGTCTCGTTCGTCGAGGACAGCTGCTTAAGGAAGTCCGGCATTTCCTGGGCGATCTTCCGTTCCTTCATGTTCTTCGCCTCGTGGAAGAACGCCAATGGAACCATCGCGATGACCAGGAAGTAGACGATGAAGTCGTCGAAGTAGCCGATGATCGGCCCGTATATCGTGAACGGATCGTTGGTCGCCGATATCTTGCCCAGCATTATATTGAGCTGTATCTTGCTAACATCGGAGAACGCCTGGTTCAGGCTTCCGAAGGTCAGCGCGATCAGCAGCACCACGACCAGTATGCCGACGGGAGCGCTGATTGCCAGCGAATTAATGGGATCTTTCTGGACCCATGCCAGCGGGTTCGCCATGAACGCCTTGTACTTCTGGCTGTCCCTGGCCTTCTTCAGGTCGCCTAGCTTCTTTTTATCTTCTTTTGCTGCGTCCGAGTTCGCTTCAGCAAGCATGTCATACTGGGTGACCAGGTTCACCTCGAACGGCTTGGGCTTCATCTCTTCCTGAGGTGCCATCATGGCAATCATGACGATGAAGATGATCGAGCCAAGCGGTAACACGGCGTAGATGATGATATACAGCATCATCGGGCTGCCGCCGTTCATGATCGTCATGACTGAGACCATGATAATGATAAAAAGCGGGCCTGCGACGAACATCGTCACGTAGGATTCCGCGATCAATCCCAGGATGTCCAGGAATGATTTCTGGTCCTGGGCGATCCTCAGCCGGTACTGCTCTACCTTGTTATTCAGATATAGCGTGA
>DATHCY010000293.1:0-12640 GCA_035319305.1 Methanocella sp. | reverse complement strand
GGGTGGTGACCCCGTACGGGTTGACTCGGTTGAAAAAGGCGCCGGTAAACGCGGTTGTCCTTGGCGGTGGCGTTGCGGGAATGACTAGTGCGCCGCTGTTGGCAAAAATGGGTTCTGACGTGACCATCGCGCACAAAGGTCCTGTGTTAGTCCGGTCGGTGGACGACGATGTGATGAGGCCTGTTATGAAATGGATGGGAGAGAATAAGATTAAGGTTTACCCTAATTCAACGTGGACGGTCTCTCCGGACGGTGCGACCGTGACTATCAATTCTAATGGTAACGTTCAAACGTTGAATCCGGATCTGGTCTTGGTAGCGTCTCCTCTTGTGCCTAACCTTGATGGGTTGGACTTGAAAGTCACGAAAGTCAGGCTGAGTCCTAAAGGCTTTATCGAGGTCGATAGTAACTATCGTACGTCAGACCCGGCGATCTATGCTATTGGCGATGTGCTCGGGACCGGGAGGAATGCCTCTACCGCGTTTCGGGACGGCTCGTCACTTGCAAATGTACTCGCTGGGAGGCCTCCCCTCCCGGATTACCAGGCCAGGCCGGTCACCATTGACGCGGAGCCCCCGATAGCATGGGCGGGGATGAGTGAGAAGGCGGCGGAGAAGGCGGGCATCGCTGTGATAGTCAGCAGATCATCGTACTCAGCAAATGGCGGCGCTATCACCCAGGGTTTCGAGGATGGTATCGTAAAGGTGATAGCGGAAAAGTCGACCGGCAGAATACTCGGGGCGCAGATCGTCGGGAAGAATTCCGCCGAGCTTATCAGCGAGGCGATGCTGGCAATCGAGATGGGCGCAAGTCTGGAAGACGTGGCGCTAACACTGCATCCCCACCCAGAGATCACCGAAGTATTTTTCGATGCGTGCGCACGTGGCGCGGGTCTCTCTAGTAATACAGTGACCAAGAACTGGAGTTAACCAGCCGGCTACAGCGAAAATAATCTGTGGTCGTTTATCGGGAGCGGTTCCACATGTCGCTTTCGTATTTTTCGACGAGTGTTTCAGTCTTGGCTTTCTCGTCCTCGCTGAGGCGGTCGGGCTTCCAATTTTTCTCTTGGGTGAAACCGGACAGCAACGCGTTGTATAGCGACTGCTGCGACGGGCACCCCTGCTCTAGAGCGCAGGTGACATAATCTTCGAAGGAGGTTGTTGCCTTGTCCGACAACTTTTTTTCCGACGGTTTTAGCACAGAGAACATGGTAGCACGATCGATCGAGTGCAGGATGGTACCGTGCTGGGTTAGCACGCCATGTCGCCGTGTCTGGGCATTACCCGATATCTTCTTGTTGCCGACGACTACATCGTTGATGGGGCGAAATCTTGCGTTGATGCCTGTGACGGACAGCCCCTCGATGATCCAGCTGCAGATTTCCTTGTACGAGGCTTTGATATCCTTATCGAAGAGCTCCTCCGGTGCGATGACGCTGTAGGTGATTTCGCCGTTGGCATCATGATATACGGCACCGCCTCCTGTGCGACGACGAACGATATCAATATGGTTCGATTCGCACGACAGTACATCAACCTCGTCCCGGATACATTGGAAACACCCGATGGAGACGGCTGATGGTTTCCATCGATAAAATCTGATAGTTGGCTGGACGTTGGCGGCGGCGACGCTGTCTGATATCGCTTCGTCGACTGCCATGTTTTCGGCTGCGGTTCGGGTTTCCAGGGGTATGACTCGCCACATATCGCCTCGGTCATTCACTAGTTATCGACCCGGCATCTACTATAAAGTCTGGCGATCACTCCTACATCGATGCCTATCATTTCGAGCCTTGCTTTCCGGACGACTTCGCCGATCGTTTGCTGTACCAAGCTTTCTGGTGTGTTTTCCGGGATGTCTCTCAGGGCTTCCTCGATCAAAAAGACGCCTTCTTCGGGGTGGATGAAAAAATCGCCGGACAGCTGTACAAACCTGTTGTCACCGTCGTTTTTTATGGTGAGTCTGACTAGTTTGCCGCCGGGGATTTTTTCTTCCTGGTGTCTCATGAGAAGCTCTCGGTTGGCAGGCCTCCTCCTTTCCATTCTCTGAGGCCGCCTTTGTAGTCTCTCACTTTGCTGAAGCCCATGCCGGCCAGTATTTTTGATGCGCTGGTGCTGGCCGAGCAGACAAAACTGTCACAGTAGACGATAATGTCGTCATCGTGCTTTAGTGTCTTTTCGGCTGCCGGGTCGATTTCGTCTAGCGGCATTGATCTCGCCCCTTTTATGTGTTCTTTGTCGTAGTCGTTTTTCGTGCGGACATCCAGCAGGATAAAACGCTCACCCGAATCCATCATCCTTTTCAGGTGGTCCATGCTGATGGACCTGACGTGCGCCGTGTACAATGGAATTCACCAGAATATACATTATAGTGTGTGTCAATAAACGTTTCATTCTATTTGAGTGCTAACAAGCTGCCACCCCACGTTTTTATTCTGGGGGTATGACGCAAGCCGGGGTAAATCTTAGTTAAACATGGTTTATATGTCGAAAACTGGTGATAAGCAAACCATCGTTATATATTTATCGACCTATTAATCTAAAATGATCCGTAGTGCACTTTATCCTAATAGTGCAGAGGGTCAAAATTGAGGAGGGTATTAAAATGAGAGTAATGAAGGTAACACTTGTACTGTTAGTATTCGCCATTTTCGTGGGGGCGATGGCGGCGACCTCAACAGCGGCGACACCGTCAGTCGGTTCTAGCTCGAAAATTCCTAGTCTGACGGGCATGAACAGCGGTTTGGGAAAGAAAAATACAACCCAACCTAAGATGGCGCTCGATAACAGCGCGGCCAGCCAAGAAGTCAAACAAAAATCTCAAGGCATCATGAAAGGAGTAATGTCCAATATCGCCCAGGGTATGAGCGAACCGTCCACCCACATATACGTGCCCAGCATCGGCTCTACCAGGGCAACACTAGGGCAGACCGGCAAACAACCAGCACTTTCTCCCGGCATTGGCCACGTGCCATCAGTCCCAAGCTCCAACCCAAATATCAGCACAATTTAAACTGAGTAACTACTAAGGGGTGAAAGGCGGAAAGTTGGGTGAAAGGTGGACTCCCACGGCAAGACCGCGGGATTGGTCCACCCACAGCCAAGAATCGAATCCGCTACGCTATCGGTCGAACCGTCAGATCAGTCATTGCGTCAAAAGTAAATTCGAGGGCGGCATAAGCCACCCCCAAATTTCCGCTTCATTCTACTGTTTACTATTACTATTGTATCAACCTGTTCGTTTGTGTCTCAGTTCGCTTGTCCGGTGGTTAGATTGTGCCGGTTGATGTTACTGTTCCGGGAATTGCCACCGCGTTACTCTGGACGTTGCCGATCTGGCCGAAGGATTGGGCGAAGTTCGGCTGTGCAAACGCGTTGCTGACTACGTTGGGGCCGATTTGGCCGAATGATGTTGCGAAGTTCGGCTGTGCAAACGCGTTGCTGACTACGTTGGGGCCGATTTGGCCGAAGGACATGGCTGTGTTGGGTACTGCTGTCGATGTACTTATTACATTGCTGATTTGGCCTAGTGATGTTGCGAAGTTAGGCGTTGCTGTTGATGTGCTGACTACGTTGGGTGTGATTTGGCCGAATGATGTTGCGAGGTTTGGTTGTGCAAACGCGTTGCTGACTACGTTGGGGCCGATTTGGCCGAAGGACATGGCGGTGGGCGTTGTTCCTCCTGTCGCTACTCCCAGGCTATTCACTTGGGTTCCTATCCGGCCTAGGCTGGTGGCCGTGCCTGGCACTGCGTTCGCTTGACTGACGACATTACCGATAGTGCCTACGCTTGATGCATGTCCCACACTCGCCGTAGCTGTGCTGCTAACGCTCTTGGCGCTCGCAGTGCCAGCCATTAGTAGGCTGACCGCCAGGACCAGTAATGCGACCACTGTTATGCGAATAGTACTCATGTTTCTGTCACTCCGTAACGTGCATCATAAGTCTTTAGCATAACCCATGCTACGTAAATCTACGAGCTTGCATATATCTCAGCGTTTCATCGCCAGAAATTGCAGAGTAAAAGACTTGAAAGTCCAGTATTTGCCCGGCGGAGCCCGCTGAAACCGGTTGATTATGTGGGGTAAAAACTGTCACGATTAAGCGAAAAATGTGTGGGAGCGGTTATCTACTCTCGCTCCATCTTGATGCGCTTGGATGGGCATTCGTTGGCGCAGATGCCGCAGCCTTTGCAATAGTCGTAGTCGATGTTAAGATCTTCGTCGATGCATGCTTCCGGACAGTACAGGATACAGTTTCCACATTTCTTGCATTCTTTATCCAGTATCGGTTTAAATGTCCGCCAGTTCCCGGTTTTGCCCGCGGCTCCGTGTTGCGGTTTTGACATGGGTGTCACCGGCAGGTTCCACCTGTTTACCCCGCCCTTAGTCGGGCTCTTCTGGACAGCCTTCGCCTTCATGATAAGACCACCTTTTCAAAAGCCTCTTTCGCTGCGGTCACGTTTCGCTCGTCATCGAATGTGTCCTTGATAGCGGCCAGGGCCGAGTCTAGCTTGACCACGCCTAGCTTTGCTATTGCTCCGAGGATGGGCGTATTGAGGATGGGGTTGCCTGAGATAACCAGCCCCATTTTTAGCGCGATGTCTGTCACATTCACGGTCGCCACTCTGAAGTCGCCTTTAGGCAGCTTCTCCGGATGGTTGGTGTTGACGACCAGCAGCCCTCCGGGCTTCAGGCCCTGGGTGACACTGACCAGATCCAGGATCGAATCGTCCAGGACGATCACGATGTCCGGGCTGTAGATCTGGCTCGAGACCTTAATCTCCTCGTCGCTAATCCTGGTAAAAGAGGTGATCGGAGCGCCGCGACGCTCAGCACCGTAAAGCGGGAACGCCGTGCTGTACTTGTTTTCGAGGAAAGCGGCTTGCGCGAGAAGCTTGGAAGCCGTAACGCCTCCCTGCCCGCCCCTGGAGTGGATGCGGATTTCCAGCATGTTCACTCCACCCCCAGCCACATCTCGCCCTCTACCTTCGCGTTTCTGGCCGCGGCCGCGATATCCGCGTATGTGACATCCTGGCCGCCCACACCAGCAATCACGTTAAACACAGGGACATTATGCTTGAAACGGATCTCCTGCGCCAATATACCCCCAGCCCCAGGAGAATAATCCCGGTCCAAAACCACAACACGTTTTCCCTCAATATCCAGGTGCGGGAACGGTCGGAACTGTCTAACCCGGATCGAGCCCGCCTTGATCCCTTCCTTACGGAGCATGTCCACCGCCATCTCCGCCTCTCTAGCGATAGTGCCCATACCTATGATGACCATTTCAGCATCTTCCGTCCGGTATTCCATCGTACTATGGTAATTTCTCCCGAACAGTTCCGAAAACTCCCTTTCGATTTCGGCGGAGAGCTTGCCGGCGAGCTCCATATCGTCTTTGATCATGCGCCGGAACTTAAAATAGTCGGCCGGACCGGTTAGATTACCGTATGTCATAGGGTTACCTGTATCGATCGCGTGAGGCAGGTTGATCTCGGGCAGGAAATCGCCGATCTCCGTCAGTTCCAGCGGCTGGACGGCATGGCTCAGGATAAACCCGTCCAAGTTGACCATGCAGGGGAGGTACACTGACTCGGCGAGCTTGTACGCCATGATCACCGTATCGTACACTTCCTGCACCGTGGAAGCGTAAAACTGGATCCACCCCGCGTCCCGCTGCGACAGCGCATCTGTGTGCTCTGCCCAGATATTCCAGGCAGGGCCCAACGATCTATTAATGTTGGCCATTACGATAGGCAGCCTCGCGCCCGCGGCCCAGTGGATCATTTCGCTCATATACAGCAAGCCCTGGCTCGACGTGGCGGTAAAAGTCCTGGTGCCTGTAGCAGACGCTCCTATGCACGCCGCTAAGGCGGAATGCTCACTCTCCACCCGGATATAAGAGGCGTCCATCTTGCCGGTTTCCACAAAATTCGCCACCGTCTCCACGACTTCGGTCTGGGGCGTGATCGGATATGCGGCTATGACTTCTACACCACACTCTTTTACACTATAAGCAACCGCCTGGTTTCCTGTCGCCATTCTTCTCATTGTACCAGCCCCCTTCACTGTATCAGCCCTTTGATCCTTTGTGTGTTCGACAGGACTTCCTGCTTCATACGCTCAATGTCGGCGCCTTTGAATCGGCCTTGGGGTTTGAGGTAGTCCTCGATCGGCGCCGGTTTTTTAAGTGCGGCTGCTGTAGGCGGACTCACCGTGACTTTGCCGTCTTGGTACTCGTATAGGAACCACATGCCGGAGCGCACCGCCAGTCTGCCTAGTTCGACCGACTTTTCGGTCGGGTACTTCCAGCCGGACGGACATGGTGCGTGCACATGGATGAATCTGGCGCCTGTGATCGATAGCGCCTTTCGGGTCTTATTCAGCAGATCCCTTGGATACGCCGCGCTAGCCGTTGCCATGTATGCAGGGCGATGCGCCATAACGATAAAATCGATGTCTTTCCTGGAGTCCTTACGGCCTGTGGGGGTGGTCGTCGTCATCGCACCGTAGGGCGTCGAACCGCTCTTCTGCATGCCGGTGTTCGAATACGCCTCGTTGTCATAGCAAACATATAGGATGTTGGCATTGCGCTCGATGGCGCCGGAGAGCGCCTGGATGCCGATGTCCACCGTACCCCCGTCCCCTGCAAATACGATCACGTTTTTACCTTTATTACGGGCTGACGAGGCGATACCATCAGCAGTCGCTGCAGCAGCCCCGAACGCGATGTTCAACACCGGGACGCCATAGGCCGACTTCGGAAACGTGCCCTGGCATACCGTAGAGCAGCACGCCGGATTTACGATTATCGTATTCCTGCCGGCCGCCTTCAGGATATATCGTAACGCCAGCATAGCCGAACAGCCAGCACAAGCAGTATTACCCTTCAAAAGGTATTCTTCCCGGGGGATATCGTCTAGCATGAGACCCACCATTTATACTCTAACATAACGTTTCAGCTGACATACTATAACGCCCACGGGTTTAAAACCTTATGGTTCGTGCATAAAACGCCAACCTTTTTTCGCCGTGCCGAAACCCCCTCAAAGTTTCGGGCAGACAAACCGAGCCTTACGGATTACGAAGCAGTACGAAACACTCTCATCGCCTTCGGCTGCTATAATCTCGACATATCCTGTTTATTGCGCCATTTTTGTATCTTAAGCGATTTTTTTAAAACATATCCTTACCATATACTTATCTAGAGCGGTACGAGAAAGCTACTCAGGTCACAATATGCCTGTACAGGGTGTCAGGACAAGGGGTGTCTACTATGGAGCCTAATGTGGATGTCTGGGCAATCCACACAGACAGCAACAGCACCAGGCCTGCGATGTCTGACATACGCAACGCGCTGGAGTCAGAACCTCAGAACGTGGAAGTCCGTTTTAACTATGCGCTGATGCTGGAAGAGAACGGCAGGTTTGACGATGCAGAACAAGAATATCGCAAAGTGACCGAAGTAAGACCGGAACACACCAACGCATACGTACGATACGGAAACCTATTGAGAAAGAAAAGCCGAGCGAAAGACGCAGAAGTACAGTTTAGAAAAGCGATCAGCGTCAGCCCGCACGACTTCCATGCCCACTTCAGCTATGCATCAATGCTAGAAGAACAGAAACGGCTGGACGAAGCCGAAGAAGAGTATGTATCAGCCGCATGCAGCATTCAGCCAAACACCAAGCAATAAACAAACTCCAACATGTTTGTTCCAACCTATCCCAATATTAATAGACGGATGATAAACGAATGGTAGATAGATGATAGGCGGTGGATAGTGGTGGGGGCGTTCGTAGACTATTTGTCTGTCCGACTATTAATTTTCGGCGGTTGACCGGTCGTCAGGTTAGGTACCATCCTGCTGTGAATCCGCCTCGGTTGTTCTTTTTGTCTGTTTTGATTGTGTTTACTCTTTCTGGGTCTAGGTTGTATGCGGTTATTAGGGCTTCGATGACTTCGAGTACGTCGGCGAGTTCCTCTGTGATATCTTCCGCGTGCTGTAGTTCGTCTGCTTCTTCTATTAGTTTGTCTTTCAGGGCGGTTCGCAGGCGATCTCCGTTGATCTGCTCTACCTCGGGGTGTCTGCCTTCGCGTCGCATGATCTCTGGTATTTGATCTCTGACTAGCTTGCCCACGATCACATGTCGTTCTCTCTGTATAAAGAGGTATCATCGTAGATAGATAGGTTTAATATAACGTGAGTTGAACATATGTCTAATTATATTATTAACGCTTCAGGAGTTACCGTTTTTATGAAGAAGCTGGTAGTAGTTTACCTCAGTACATCCGGAAATACTAAAAGGATGGCCGATGCGATCGTCGAAGGCGCGGATTCTCGCGGTATCAGCGCAGAGTCAGTCAGCTTCTACGATGTCGATATTAGCAACATCCTGAACGCTGATGCAATCGCAATAGGGTCGTCCACGTTCTGGTACAAGATGCACGACGCGATGGAACGTTTTCTGGACAGACTCAGCAAGGAAAATTTTAAAGGCAAAGTTGGCGCGGCGTTCGGCTCTTACGGCTGGAGTGGCGAAGCGCCGGTCCAAATCGCCCAGAAAATGCGGGAAATGGGTATAACAGTCGTCGACCCTGTGCTTCGGGTGCAGTACGATCCGGACGACAAGGATATCAAGGAATGCGAACGCCTGGGCAAAGACATCGCAAAAGCGATTAAAGCCGAAAAACCCCCGAAAGACATAGATAAAGATGTAAAACCCCCTAAATCCGGGAAGAAAGGCGGTAAACCGCCGAAAAATGGAAAGAAGGGGAAAAAGTGAGGGGAAGACTTTGAGGGGGGGTGTGGTCAGTCAGTATGGCTGATCAATGGGTGATCGGATAGTATCCATCATCCTTTCGTCTGCTTTTCCTCGGCGAAAGTCGTGTTCCCCATACTGGCGACGATGGGTAGATAATAAAATACAAATAGGAAGGTGTACATAATGCTTATATCTGTCTTGTTAACAGGAGGTTTATTTTTTGTTCCCTAACAAAAAAGTGCAGGCGCTCATTGGGCAGAAGGTTCAAGTGGAGATGAAAGGCGAGAAGAACGTTCTCGAAGGCACTCTAGTAAGTGCAGACGATTATCTAAACTTACATCTCGTCGATACCACTGAGATCGCCAACGGTCAGAAGCTTCGGACACTGGGCTCGGTAGTGTTGAGAGGTAATAACATCATTTTACTAAACCCAATCAAGGAGTAATTGTGCATTGAACGTAAATGTCGAAGATAAAGCACTCGAGCTCATTAAAGCCAGCCCTGGAGGAGTCCTGCAGAGCGACCTGTGGAAAGACTTGAAGATCGATAGCAGGAAATGTTCCCGAGTAGTGGCCCGGCTGGAAGCCGACGGTAAAGTCAAGCGTACCTGGGAAACGGTGAACGGTACCCGGACATATCGTTTGTCATACCTGCCTCCCAAGAAAGAAACACCTAAAAAAGAATACCAGTTCGACCTGATTATGGCCGAGGGCGAGGTCGCACCCTGCGTAGGATGTACTTACGAATGCGAACCCGATTACTGCCCGGACCTAGGTAACTGGATCGAGCTGCTTGCCAAGGAAGAAACGGCCAGAATAAAAAAGTTCGGCGCTAGAGAGATCAGAGAAGCCCCGGAGGAAGCCGCCGAAAAGGGCGGCGAAACAACAACAACAACAACAGCTGCTGAGGAGGTTGCGGAAAAAGCAGCCCCTAAACCAGCAGCTAAAAAGACCGCTAAAAAACCAACCCCAAAACCGGCAGCGGCAAAAACAACCAAAAAGACCGCTAAAAAACCAACCCCAAAACCAGTAGAAAAACCAACTCCGAAACCGGTAGAAAAGGCAGCCCCTAAACCGGCAGCTAAAAAGACCGCTAAAAAACCAGCTTCAAAAGTTGGGGTGAAGGCAGCCCATAAGATAGCTTCGAAGACTGCAGGAAAAGCAGCCCAAAAACCCACGATAAAATCTAAATCAAGTCCAAAAACCCAGAAACCAAAGAAACAGGAAAAGCCTAAACCACCAGCAAAGAAAGCTATTAAGAATCGGAAATAACACGAGTATCTGTCTCGTCAACCCCTCAGGGAGAAATCCGACTTTTGTGTAAATTCCACCCTCTGCTTGTTGTCTCGATCGCTCAGCCGTGTGAGGGGTATGGATCTGATGTGTGTAGCGCAGTGTTCGTATTGCAGGATCGCTTGATTTATGTAGTCCTAGCGTTTATCTATCGAGTCTTTTTCTTGTTCGGCTTTCGTTCAAGGAGTTTTTTGTTTAGAGTGGTTTGAACTCTCTTCTGGGGATGTTGGGGATAGCTTTTATTGATTTTGCTTTTTTCCATTCTGTGTGCCATTCTTCTGGTGCGTCTCGGCTGATGCCGCCGTGTCGGGTGGTTCTCTCTCGGATTTTTATTAGTACGGGGGTGTTGATTGAGACGCCGGATATGATCGCTTCGCCTTTAGCTAGTGCAGGGAGTTCGTTGAGGAGTTCTCTGCTCATGCTTTCTATACTTGAGGCGATCTGTTCTTGGTCTGCGTGGTTGATGATTCTCATTGTGATTTGTGACATGCATTGTGATAATGAATCGCTGTCTAGTTTAGCTGGGCGTTGGGAGACCATGCAGACTCCGATGCCGAACTTTCGGCCTTCTGATAAGATCGTCTTCAAAATTTTTTTGGATTTTGCCTCTCCATTTTGTGGGGCGTAGCGGTGGGCTTCTTCCAGCACTATAAAAGCTGGGTATGGTAGATGGCGTTCTTCGCCTTCTGGATAGCGCTGGTTGACCGTGCCTTCCCGGGCGTCGAATAGGCGGCGGAGCAGGGCTGAGATTATTAGTTGTTGGTCCGATTCTCCGATGCCGCTCAGGTCGACCACGGTTAATTGGCCGGGGGCGAAAAGATCGGATAGTCGGGTGTGGAGGTGGTCTTCGAAAACGCCTCGTCTCATTACTGAGTCGAAACGCCATAGGATCGCGTCGATGGTGGATTCGTTGGCTTGATTTCGTTGGATTTCGATCTCTCGCCGCAGGTCAGATTTCTTATGTTGGGAGCCGTTCTTCCAGCTATAGTATGCGGTGACGAAGAAGTGTTGCATTTTATCGGACAGGTCCAGTATTCCTAGTATGTCGTCCAGCTCCAGTTCGGTGATCCTAATCTTCAGTGTCTCTTTACGGAAAATTTTGACGGAGGGCCTGTAGTCGGCTTCGCGAAATTCGGGCCGGTTCATGATCTCTGTCAGTGTGGAGTACTCTCCGTGAGGATCTACGACCAGAGCGGAGGCCTTGTTGGTCGGTTTCATCAGTTCTTCCAGGAGAACGCCGACAGTATAACTCTTGCCGCTGCCGGTCGACGCGATAACGCTCAGGTGCTGGCTAACCATGTCCTTGACGCTCATAATCACCGGCACGTCCGTGCCCGGTATCACCCCGAGGATAGCCGCGCCTTGAGCGTCCGCAGGCAATTTGCTGATATCTTTCAGTATTTCCTGCCCCGCGAGATAGATCGCCTCGCCGGAGTCGGGCATCGCTCTGGGATGTTTGAATTCTCCAAGTTTCTCGTTATAATAGCCTACTACTAGCGCGGTCATCAGGTAGGAGTCGTACTCCTCTAGGTCCATGCCGGCGAATTGTATTAACTCCTTTGGGCTGATCTCCGCTTGCTCGATGAACTCGTCGGGGAATGTTTTGAATGATCTGGAGTATATGATGCGGCAGAGGACGTATCTCTCCGGGTCCACCCACCGATCCAGGTAGGCTACGAACTCTCCTGTCTTGAATTTTAGTGGCGAGACAAAGGTGATCTCGTTTTCCTCTACGTCTCTAACGATGCCTGCCGGTTTCATATCGGTTCTCCGTGTACTTTTTCAGCGCCTTCAGCATCTTGGAGCATTCGGGCATTGCTTCCATGGCCTTGTCCAGCGAGCATGTAGCCACAGCGGGGTCTGCCGACCTGATAAGTCTTCGATAATAACCAAAGCCGGGCTTCCCGTTTTCCGTGTGGAATTCTCTGATATCTTGCAGCTCCATTAGTTCCGCAACGTCGTCGATGGCGGGAGTGCAGGTGATCGTATGCGAAGGCCTGCCGCAGGTAATGCTGCCTACACCGGTAACTATTATATATGAACTTCGGAAATCTGCCAAATATGGTGTGAATACCTCTTGCTTCTCGCCAGGAAGATATGGCAGCAGCTCCTCCTTTACGTTGTGCAGGACGTTTGATATGACCCCTATGACCAGGCATTGTGCTGATTTGATCGATACGTAGCTGCCGACGCCCAAGCTTGATGCCGGGACGTGGCCGCTATCAGCTTCGACAGGGACGCGGACTACGTACTCTGTAAACGAGCGCACCTGGACTACTGAACCGATTTTCAATTGAGTACCTCGAGCGATTGGAATGCTAATGATATGGGGCCGGTTGTCGGCAAACCCATTAATTATAGGCCTGTTAGAGCAGATAAGTTTGGCGGAGGATCATGGTGAAACTAGGTGTAGGCTCTTATTTGGCGGTGGCTGGTGGGTAGGTTGTTGTTGGGTTGTTGTTTTCTTTGGTCGTCTCACGTCTTGGGTTGTCACATTTTTTTGTTTAGTTCTTTGGCGCTTTTAAATAGGTTGATTTGGTGTTTTTGTGCCATTGTGTCGATTACGTTTTCGAACAGTCCGG
>DATHCY010000292.1:0-3686 GCA_035319305.1 Methanocella sp. | reverse complement strand
GAACTGGGGCAGGTACTGCTCCGCGATGGACCTGGCTTTCTCTAAATCCGAGCACTCGGGAGCCCGCTGGTCTGCGAACTTGTAGAGCGGGATCATGGGGATGATGTTCATCAGGACAGCGCCTTTCTCGGCCGCCATCTTCGCTATCGGCTCGATCTGGTCGGCGTTAATCTCCGGCACCAGAACGGTGTTAACCTTGACGATCAGACCGGCTTTTGTCGCCATTTCCACGCCCTTGAACTGCTGTTCGACCAGGAGCCTCGCCCCTTCTTCGCCCCGGTAGGTCTTGTTGTGGTATCTGACCCACGAGTAGATCTGGGCCCCGACCTTCGGGTCAAACGCGTTGATGGTGACAGTCACGCTGGACACGCCCGCCTCGAGGATCTCCGGGATCTTTTCCGGGAGCATCAAGCCGTTGGATGCAATGCACTTGATGAGTTCTGGGTGTCGCTGATGGACAAGCTTGAGCGCCTTGAGGGACTCCTCGTTGGCCAGCGCCTCGCCTGGGCCGGCGACGCCCACGACCTTCAGGTTGTCGATCTCCTTTAGTACGGTTTCGACCCGATCAACCGCCTGCTCTGCGGTCATGACTCCTGCAGATACTCCGGGCCGGTGCTCGCATTTGTCGATCTTACGGTTGCAGAAGTTACACTGGATGTTGCACTTCGGTGCCACGGGAAGATGGATCCTCGCGGTGGAGAAATGCGCCTTCTCGTTAAAACACGGGTGAGCGGAGGTCATGTGAGAAAACTTGGTCTTTGTGCCGTTGAACACTTTCAGCTGATCCATAGAGCGATGTCCCCAGTCTAAACCCCTTCTCAGGGCAATTTATTGGTTGATTGGTTGATTAGTCAGTAAGCGATATAGGAGAGGATATGACTTACAATCTATAATCTTAATCACAAGACTCCCCTTGTAGGGTTATATACTTTTTTACACGGGCAATTTTACCGACGGTCCTATCACTCCGGGGCAATCCGACAACCCCTTTAGCTGCAGATTTTTATGGCATAACATTGAAAATCAATAAGGACCCGATCGTCAAAGGAAGGACGCGGCCAGCCGTTCATCTACTATGGTTACGTCCTCTCACAGTCTTCGCTTCCACACTGTGGGCAGCGGATGGGAAAAAAGTCCGGATCAGCCTCAAATACGTATCCACAGGTTTTACACATGAAAAATACCTTATTTTGGTCAATTTCATCCATAAAAAGCAATGAACACTGAAGAATCTTAAATTATTCGGTAAATCTACCATATCTCCAGGATGATTCCCCGGAAAGTTGAAGTATCAAAGATTTTGAAGAAGTGCTTTTATCATAATAAGGGAGATATTATCATAAGGATGTAGCATGTATGGACCGAAAACTGGAATTCGGCGGCAAGCAGGTTGATCCTGACGTGAGAAATCTGAGCGAAATGTATGAGGTGGTCTACGATATTGACTGGCTCAAATCATCGGCGCCGGATCAGGCCCTGTATTATATGTACCGCGACCTCGCGATGAGCCGGCAGGACCGATCGATCATCATGGATCACGCCCTTCGCTATGACATCACCATCATACCACCGGGCACGATTGGCGCCGAATTTATTAAGACAGCTGGCCATTATCATCCTGAGATCGGACAATCCGGCATGACCTACCCGGAAGTCTACGAGGTGCTCCATGGAACCGCACACTACCTGCTCCAGCGATGCAGCGGAGGACGGATGGTGGATGTAGTCATGATCGAGGCCCGCGAGGGCGATAAGGTTATCATACCGCCCAACTACGGGCACGTGACGATCAACCCTTCGAATAAGGAGTTGAAAATGTCTAACTGGGTATCCCGCAAATTCTCATCTATTTATGAGCCCTATAAAAAATGCGGTGGCGCCGCCTATTTTGAGCTATCTGATGGCAGGCTCGTTAAGAATGGCCGGTGCGATCACCCGCCGGACGTCCGGTACATGAAGCCCACGAATATAGGCAAAGCCGGCTTCGTAAAAGGCAGGGAGATGTACGGCCTGGTCAGGGATATTGGCAAGCTCGACTTCCTGAACAATCCGACTGCCTTCCAGTGGCTATGGGATGAGATACTCAGCGACAAGAACAGAGCCAATGCTCAAGCCCGTTAATCAAAAAGGGCGGGGCGCCCCCCGCCATAGACAGCTGCTTATTGTACACCGATCGACATTTTAATGCTCGGTGCGGCGATCTTCATCGAGCCGGTCGAGTCCAAGAGAACGATCCGGAGGACGGTGGCCGGCGTCACTGCGATGTTCAGGGGCCTAGTGCCACGCTGTCTCAGCAGATCCGAGAGCCTTACAGACGCTCGGGGCGTGCTCATATCGTCTATGTAGACCAGGATCCTGGAATCGCCCACGTTCCGGGCATCCAGCGATCCGTCCGCGCATATCGGAAATATCTGACCCAACTCGACGTACAGCAGCTTCAGCTGGGATATGCCGGACAACGCCCGGCCGTTCCGGGACGAGTCGTATATTACCGCCTCGCCATTAGAGAATGTCGGTACGCCATCGAACAGGAGCGCGATTCTGCCTTGTGATAGCGGTGATTCTTCATCTGCTTTTGGTGCCTCCTGCTTTATCGATATCCTGCCGGCTTTAGCCTTTCCGGCAAACCGATCGATGGTGTCATCGATCATGTCTTTGACGTTGCCCAGAGACTTCTTCGTCGGGGAAGAACATCGGGATGGGTCTGCCGATATTTCGGGTTCCTCGAGTTCATAGGGCGCGGCTCGAATAGATCTAACGGGTTTGGGCGTCATGTATCCGCTGCCGGGCGGCGACTGGCATGGAGCGGGGGTGCCGTAGCGACTGAGGAACCCGTCGCTCCAGCCATCGGCCAGCGCGTTGGCTACGATGGCGGTCTCCTCTACCTTCTTGCCGGCCTTCTCCGATATGGCGACGAACGCTGTCTCGGAGGACGCGATGCCGTATTTTAGCGATTCGCTCACTATTAGGTTGCGGATTGTCTCGGTCTCCTTGGTCTGGTTGTTCTCCGGATATAGCTTCGACTGCCTGCCGTTGAAGATCTCCATGGGATCATAGCCGATTGACTTCAGTTCAGCGCGGAGGTCGTCGCCTGAGAGCCGGGAGTGGATCAGGAATTCCAATCCCAAGATCTTCCGGGCCCCGGTCAGGGCCTTGATCGCCTGACATTCCAGGGTTTCGCTGATGCACGATGCAAGTACTTTGCTCTCGTGGTTCTCCAGCCTGATCTCCGGCGGCCGGTCGCCAGTGGCTTTGCCTGATACCCAGATCGCCCTCTTCGCGGGTAGGTCCCCTAGATCGACCTCGCCCCAGCTGCCGTTATTCTTTACTGTATGCCCTACGGTTTCTACCGAAGCGCCTTCGACAATGAGCTTGCAGTTGGCTAGCACTGGCTGCTCCCAGGCTTCGAGGATCCCGTCGAGCGCCGTGGAGATATCCCCTTCTTCCGGATCGCTGGTCAGGAACTTCGATACTCCTCCACCGGTCTCCGCGATCTGCGAGGATAGGAATGAGTTGGGGGCTGCATCGATGCATAGGATGCTGATCCTACGGCGATCTTTCCGCCTCGCCTCCTCGGAGACCAGCCGGAGAATCCGGCCCTCGTCGGTGACTTCGGTGTCGGTTACTATGATGATATGGCGGGACATATCGCCCGGAGTCCTCTTCTTGTCCAGCGCCTGCTCCAG
>DATHCY010000291.1:0-6522 GCA_035319305.1 Methanocella sp. | reverse complement strand
GCGTACTTTGCGTTCCTTGGCGTTCTTGGCGGGCGCTAGCAAAAAGTCAGATGATGATAATAATCCTCCGCCAGGCCAGCGCCGGAGGAAGTTGAGACCGGTGCGCCGGCGTGACAGGAATGGTGAGGCGGCTGCAGCCTGAAATGGAGTTTTAGCGGCTGGTGCTGCAGTTCTTTTTACTCGAGATCTTCTGCCCCGGAGCCTTCGACGGTTTCTCTGCGGGCGGTTCTCTCCCGGAGCGCACAGAGACACCCAGGCTTGCCATAGTTTTTACAGTTTTCGTCACATTTGCATCCCATGTTATTCCCTCGTCCGGCATGGCGGTTGCGGGGCGCCGAGCCTGACAATTTACCGGGAATGCAGCTAGGTGGCAATAATTCCTGCCCGAGCAATATTCGGAGACGCTGCTACGCCCCTAAAAAATATGGGCTCCGACCTGGCGAGCCTATCATGGCGAATAGGCCTGGAGTATCATAGGCTTTTCCCGCTCGAGCGCCGAGACCGGCTTCTTCAGCTGCTCCAGCGTCACGGGGCTCAGGTGGTGCTCGATGACGCAGGCGTCCTTGTCGGCGATATCTCCAGGGACGCCGGCAATGGACAGCAGCCTGACCAGGGTGTCATGTCGATCCTTGATTACTCTGGCGGATCTGTTCGCCCTCGTCCGTGAGGGTGATGCCACCGTACTTTCGTAGTGTACAAGCCGTTTCTCGTGGAGCTTCTTCAACATCTCAATGGCGCTGGGGCCGCTGACGTCGAGCTGGAGCGCCAAGTCTTTCACCCGGACGTGGCCTTTCTTCAAGCGGACGACGTAGATTGCTTCGAGATAGTCTTCAGCCCTTTCAGATAGCATGATCTGGGGATTGCGGGCATTGATATAGCCTTTACGTGACCTCCAGATCGAAATCGATGGCACACCATACACTCCACCCTTTTTTAGGATAGACGGGGTGAGGGTAGCGAAACCCCACGACTAAAGTCGTGGGTGAAGCGTGCCCCGCACATCTATCGGTTAAGCGGAAACCCATTTGTGCTAAGACGCCGCTAAAATATGTTCTCAGACTGGGCTGCAGTCTGTCGGTTAAACCCGTAGAAGCCGGCTTTAGTCGTGGGGTAGTACGGATTTCATCCATTCAGAACATGCGCCGTAAAGAGCGATCTTTTCACTTTTGCAGGATCGTCGTACATGTAAAATGTCAGCCGTTTCAGTAGCTTGAACTGGTGCCTGTTCGTCAGCGTTTCAATATCTGCCTGTCTATGGCAATAGATCTTGATCCCTGACACTGGATCTACGTGATTAGCCTTCCCGTTTTCTATCTCTTTGGTCGTGAAGCTGAACGTTCCTCCGGGTTTCAGGACTCTCCGGGCTTCTCCGAACACCGGTCTCAGATCTCCGATAAAGTGAAACACGCCGCAGGAGGAGACATGGTGGAATTGGCTGTCAGGATAAGGCCAATCGCCGTCGATATCACCGAATTTCAGTCCCGTGGCAATACCCTTACGCCCACATATTTCGAGCATTTCCGCGGAAAAGTCGATACCGAACACTTCCAGCCCCGCCCTGCGAAACAGGCTTGCACTCAAACCGGTGCCGATACCCAGATCCAGCAGCCTCTGCCCCGGGCGGACGTACTCGAATGCCAGACCGAACAGGACTTCCGGGGCGTGGCACCCCATCGAGGTGCATAACTCGTCGTACTGGACGGCCCAGTTTCCATGTAGCTTCCCGGCGCTCGAGGACACATATAAAGAAGTGTTACAGATCATATTTAACCAGTCGGTCTCGATGGGGGGTAGGCAGAGATGCCGGCCTCCGCAGCTACCGTCCCGGCTTTCTATGTATTTGATCTATGGTATCTGCCTTGGGCATTTGCCTTGGCCGGTTCCCAGCTATCGTTATGCTTGCAACAGTCGTAGAAAAACTGTTCTATGGCGCGTGTGGAAGATTTAGTCCGGTGCTTGCGGTGAGGATCTGAGGAGTGAAGACTCTGCAATTGTCGGCCGCTCGCTTAAGCAGATATCGAGGTTGAGACGGGGGACATCGAGCTTGTCGAGGGTTGGCTCCGGGCATTGAGCCCTTCTGGGGTCTCGAAGCTCTGAGGTACGTGCCTGCTGTTGCTGGACTCTGGGCCAGATAGGGGCTTTCGAGAAGAATGGGGTTAGGAATGCGGTTCTGATCCGGGCGGAAGTGGGCAGCCTGCCGCTAAGAGATTCGAGTGTGAATCTGCTATTGACTATGAACGGGCTGCATGCTTTTCCGCATAAGCTAAAAGCCTTGGCGGAGATGACGAGAGTCCTGGAGAAATATGGGGCCTATGCGGGTGTTTCTATGTAAGGGGCAAAAGGAGATTTACGGACCTGTACGTCAGCGGGATATATGCCAGGACCGGCTCGTTCACCCCGCCATTTTACGACGAACAGGAGTTCGTCGGATTGTTGGCTGACAATTATAATATGATCGACAGACGATGATTGAAGTCTATGTTTCGTTTTAGATATACGAAGAGATGAGGCCTCCGACGTGGTCCGGTCCGGTTAGACCGCGGCCGGACCGATGATGGAGTGTAAAAGAGAATGATCGATGGTAATAGGATGGAAAGTGCTTACCGGCATCCCGATCCCGGAGACGATGTTGATTCTTCTGTGGGATAGGATCGTCGAGACTGGGCGTGCTGAGCCGATCAGGGATGTGAAAGCCGTCGAGGTGACGAGACAGATCTACGATTTTGAGGAGTTCGAGAGGGGGCCTGGAAATCTCAGATCGGCGTCGCTGTTAGGACCGTGCTCCTAGATGACGTGACGGGGAGTTCGTGGGTACCTTGATGCAGTGATCCTCAACCTCGGGTAGGTTTGGGTACTTGGTTCTCTAGGGATGATGGCAGGATACTGGTACGACTTCGATCTTCGGATTCCGGGATATGACGGTCGATGAATAGGGGCTGTGTGAAAAGGTGATTTTGATGTCGGGGAGCCGCACGTCCGGCGGGTTCATGGTTTCCAGTTCTAAATTGTTGACGGGCACGGTGTACGGGGGATTCTTGAGGGATCCTTTCGGAACTGCTGGACTATGCTTGGGGGGGTCTGTGTCAAGCACAAACAGCTATTATTGCTGGGTGCGACTTGACGTCGGGAATCGTCTTGTTTTGACGAAGGAAGCGGCGGAAGTGTTTGGTGTGAAACCGAAGGCTGATGACAAAGATCGCCAGCGCCGAGATCGGCCAGGCGCTGAGCAAATAAACGGATCATCTGGTTGCCGCCCCGCGCCATCTTCGCCAGCGAGCCCCCACACTGGTAAGGCATGTCGAACGGGTCCGCGCACGCCCCGATCGCCAGAACAGTCAGTCTCATATTCATCGTTCCCGAATTATTACACCGTTGAGATAATCCCGGGGACACTTAACTTTCGCTGCAGGGAATAGAGGCAGTACAGGCGAGAGACATTGGTTCGCCCCCTCATCAACAGCGTCGATGGCGGACGTGCAAAGTCAGACTATAATGTATTGCTCAGATCCGGGCCGCTACCGCGACACCCCTCTCGACCACGTATGATCCGGGCCTCACCTGCCTGCCGGACACGAGCCGCTCGATGATCTTTTCGTAGATGTCGCCATCCTTCCCGTCCTCGAGACCGCCGTAAAAGCTGGGGTTGTCGTTGATCTCGATGCAGTAGTATTCGCCGTCGACCTCTTTGATGTCTAAACCGTATAATCCGTCGCCCACGCACTTCGAGACACGGATCGCTAAGGCTCCGAGCTTTTTCGGGATGTTCTTCCGAAAGATGGGCACTGTATCGCCCCAGATGTGCTTGCCATCGACGATCGACTTAACCTTCCATCCGCCCTGGGGCATCATGTACTTACAGAGGTATAGTATCTTGTTGTCCAAGACCCCGACCCGCCAGTCGAAGGCAGTGGGCATGAACTCCTGCAGTACGATGGGAGTGGCATTCTTCAGGTAGCGCCCGGTGATGTCTATGAACTCCGCTTCGTTGTGGGCCTTCTCCACATGGGAGGAGAATTTGGTGTAGGGCGCTTTGACCACGATGGGGAACCGGAGGTAGTCGAACGTATACTTCAGGCTTGTAGGACTGTAGTTTCCGTCGAAAAGCAGTGACTTCGGCGCTGAGATATTGTTCTGTTTGAACAGCCCATCTAGCACAACCTTGGAGGAGCATGTCCGGATCGAGTGGGGATCATCGATGACCACTTTTCCCATGGAATCAACCATGCGGGACACTACGTACGCCGTGTTCATCGGGTCGGTATTGGCCCGGATGAAGATGGAGTCAAACTCGTCCAGCCTGTTCAGATCCTTTTTAAATATGAACTCAAAGTCGTGGCCCATCGCCACGGCGGTCAGTTTGAACCGCTCTAGGGCAAGGGCTTCGTCTTTGGTATGGAAGTTATATTTCTCTACAAAGCATCCGATCTTCATGCATGCCCTCTAAGGCCCTTCATCCTTTCCTTGACCAGGCTCCAGTCCACCTCTTTCCTGAGAACTGGCTCGAAGTGGGATAGACGCGCCTTGCCGCCGACGATCTGGAGGATGAGCTTGCCGATCGGTATCTTGAACTCATCGAAGAACCTGCGGGCGATGCCCTTCGCCTCGGGCACGTCCGTCTCGCCAAAGGTTTCCACCGCCTCGACGACGTCGCCGATCAGCGGCTGTACCGATACCGGGTACCGGTTGTTCATGCTGAGGCTCTTCATCGCGCGGAACATCTTGGACTCGGACTTGACTTGGGTCACAGAGTTGCACGTGTAAGGGTTGACCGCAAAGCACAGTGCCGGCAGCCGCAGATTGCGCTCGTACTTTGCGACGAGCGTGTACGGGAGACAGGGTATACCCGCCCTCGCAGCCCTAATCATCAGCAACGGGTTACGGTGCGTATCCAGGATGTCGGAACATCTGGGGGTGACACGGTTTCCGCACATTTCCGCGTGCATGGAAACATAGTATCCCATTTTCTGATACCGGTAGTCATGCGATACATTCAAAACGTCGTCCTTCACGGACAACCGGAGAAAAGTAAACGGACTATAATCCGCCTCATCATCGTCTTCGCTCACAATAATTGTCACTAATGGACACTTCCGTGTTAATGATAATAAGTTATATAATCGTATATAGATTTGATGGTCGCGTGCACCGGAAATGTTGTAAATACCCCGGTTTTGCCCACTATTTTTGAAAAAAAGAGCGGCAATGGCCGTATTTACCGAAAAATCGGCGATCACAAGGGAAGCAAGGTATAACAAGGCCTAATTAAGACCTGAATAGGATAGCATCTCAGGTATAAAGGTGTGCGCAAGGCCGATCATCAGATAACAGGGGGATCAAGTACGCGGTAAATAGTAAATTATAACATGATGAATCACGCCCTATGAACGATTTGGTTTAGACGATCCTCGCCAGACGAAAATCCTGCAGAGACTCTACGCCAGGATTACGAATGGCAATGAGAAGGAATACGATCCACGTTTTACCAGTATGATTACTCGATCGGGCGAGACAGCACGGAGCGAGGATAATGAAGATCCCGCTACATAATACACCCAACTATAAACGTTGATCGACGCCGGCTAAAGTGAACTACCATGCCCTTCAGGGCGTGGCTTCCTATTTCATTGAAAAGCACTTGCTATATTTGATGATAAGGGCGCTAATCTCCCTTCCAGGTCCCGGTTGTTCTCCGGCTCGGCTGGTTCCCGGCCCCAATTGTATTTTCCTCACTCTCTGGCTGCCCGCTCTCTCACTCAGAATCCTTTTACGACCGCCAGCACCTTTCAGCACCTCGCGAAGGGATTCTCAAAGGCGTTGTTGCAACCTGGTAGGTAGTAATCGGTTCCGTGTGACGGCTCCCCCGATTTTAATCGTGGGCTTTCGCTCGCTCTCCACTCGGATTGATCGTAAATACTTGATGAGCCAAGTAGGCTCGGTTCAACGCCTTCCTGAGGAGGATGGGATTTTCTCTCGCTTTGTGCTCGTTTTTTGATAAATGGATCATCGGTTTAAAGCTTCAACCATCGACGGAGATGGTTTCCAGCTGGCTGGCGATGTTCCAGATCAGCGTTCTCGTGTGCAGCGGGATATTGGGATCGTTGGAGATCTCATCAAGGATAGATATGCTTGACGCGGCTCTGACAGCTGGCGTCTCGCTATTGTTGAGCAGTATGTTTTTCACAGTATCAGCGTTTCTTCTGATGTTGCGGGGCACGGTGTCGTCGTCCTTGATACGGGACAGCACTTCTACGCACTGCTTGATTACGGCATCAGCGTTTGATGACATGTTTACCACCATTCGGTCGATCGATCGAAAATCAGATCAGTACAGCACCTCGCAAGGGCCATAGCCATACATCACTTTAAGAAAAAATTTTCGGTCTTATCAACAAGAATAACTACGCGGCTTAGATATAAACCTTACCGGGACATCTCACCCAGGGAGCGTAAAACGTAGGCGCGAAGTTTCATGTAAAAGGCGACACTGCGTGAAAGAAAAATGGTCGCCACCGCTAGCAGAAA
>DATHCY010000290.1:0-4071 GCA_035319305.1 Methanocella sp. | reverse complement strand
GGCTGGTGAAGCTCGATTCAGGAGGGAAGATTTCCTGGAAAGTCAGATTGTGTTCAGGACCTTCGATAACAGCGGCGGAAGTTGTCAGACCAGATCATGGGTAAGCGGCGAGGTTTCCGACCTGAAGCCGTTCTCGAACGGGGGTTCTGGGTCTTGACCGGCGGGGGCCCTGGTTCGCGGCACGCTCTTCACCAAGCGGAAGATAGGCGACAGTAGGAACGGCGGCGGTGTCGGTGGGTGGTACGGACTGGCTGCTGTTCCTGGCGATCATGCATCATCCTCGTGATTCCACGGTCCTCGGCTGCCTGTATATAGAGAAGAGGAGGAAGAAATAGAGTACCATGCCAGAACCCCATATTGAGCTCAGAAACGTGCGCCGGACGATCGCCAGAAAACAGGGGGACGACGCCAGATCAGAGGTATTGAGCGGCGTAAACCTGAAGGTCTTTAGAGGGGAGCTGATCACTATCATGGGCCCGTCAGGGGCGGGAAAGTCGACCCTGCTGCGGCTGATCAATCGCCTTTCTGAGGCGGACTCCGGTATAATCCTGCTGGACTCGTCGGACATCAGGAACGCCGATCCGAGGGATCTCAGAAGAAGGGTGGGCATGGTCTTCCAGATACCCATTGTCTTCGAGGGCACGGTACGCGACAATATATCGTTCGGAAAAAAGTTGTGGGACACGAACGCCGATATTGATGCGCTCGCCGTCGAGGCCGCGGTTCCACCAGCCCTGATGGACGCTGACGCAGCCAACCTTTCCGTGGGTGAGAAGCAGCGGGTGTGCATCGCTCGGGCGCTGGCTAACAAACCCGAAGTGTTGCTGCTGGACGAGCCGACATCGGCGCTGGACAAGGCCTCGGCCGAAAAGGTGGAAAGCCTGTTGCTGCGGCTTGGATCGGAGCATAATCTCACGATGATCTGGGTCACCCACGACTTGGAGCAATCGCGTCGGATATCAAAGCACAACTATGTGATGGAGGATGGCAGGTTAATGGAGGACCATGTATAGCGTGATCATGCTGGCGCTATGCCTCGCGGTGGTTATGCTGGCCATGGCGGCGATCCTCTCCGCCCGGTACAATATATGGAAAGAGGCGACGATCTCAGGGGCTAGGGCGATCATTCAGTTGCTGATCCTATCGTCGGTGATTATCCTAGTGTTCAACCTACCGGTCTATTGGAGTCTCCTCATCGTGCTGGCCATGGCGATTATCGCAGGCCATACCACATACATCAGATCTGGCCAGCTCGGGGGAATGTTCCCTGCATCAGCGGCCTCGATCGCGGTTATATCGCTGGCCATGGTGGTCCCGTTTTTCATCGTCGGCATCTTCCCGCTGGAGGCGAGGTACCTAGTGCCTACCTGCAGTATGATGATCGGCAATGCCATGAACGTCAGCTCGCTGGCCATCGACCGCTACAGGGGAGAGTTGCGGAACCGTCGCGGGGAGGTCGAGGCGTACCTTGCGCTGGGAGCGTCACCGGGCCTGGCTGCCGACCACTGCTTGCACCAGTCGATGCTCTCTGCCCTCATACCCTCCATAGACAACATGAAAAACCTGGGCTTGGTGTGGATACCGGGCGTCATGACAGGCATGCTGCTGAGCGGGTCTGATCCTGTGGAGGCGGCTGCAATCCAGGTGTGCATCTTCATCGCCATATACTTGGTAGGGATGATCGCGTCCAATTTGTTGCTGCTACATGCCACATCGAGCTTCTTTACCAAGGCGCTGCAACTGAAAGATGAAGTTTTCTAATATAATTCCACGGCTAATTCCACGGCTAATTCCACGGCTAAAGTCGATGGGCTTTCTCTCCGCAGTCCCTTTATCGTAATCAAATATTTGCCCGGCAAACTCATGTTTACTATAGCCGTCAATAGATCGCTGTGCTATTATATCGCAATGGTTTTATGGTTAACTATCTCGTCTAATCCAATCGTTTCATGAGCTCGTCGGCTTTCTCGGACGCGATCCGGATCGCCTCATCAGCCGTCCTCTGGTCGATCCCCTCTCCGCGGTCGGTCAATAGTACGACTTCGATGGTAATTTCCTGCCCCTCGATACACACCGAAACATCAAGATCTTCGACGCGCTTCGCGGGCACTACAGAATAGATGTGATCGATGGCGGCTTGGTAGACCGCCTCGATGATTGCCTCTTCGTCCATTGTTGATTTTATTCGGCGACGCCGCCCTTGGGGCCGCCGCCCTGGATTTTGCCCAGCTGCTGCTTGAGCTGCTCCTGGAGTTGGTTGAACCGAGCCTGGAGGCGCTCCTCTTGGCGGGCGAGGGATTTGAGCCGGATATCCAGGTTGTCCTTCTTGTCCTCGAGGTCTTTGAGCACTTCCTCGCGCTTGGCTTTGATCAGCAGTTCGCCGGCGGCCTTATAGACCTCGGCGCCTTCCTCGGTTTTCTGGAGCTCCTCGAGGGCGCGCTCGGTTTCTCGGAAGAGCATCTCAACTTGGGCTTTCTGTTGCATCAGTGCCTGTGCCTGCTGCTGTACCTGCTGAATCTGGCCCAGCTGGTTCTGTATCTGCGGTGGTAGTTCGTTCATGATGATGACATCCTCGTATTAAGCACGTCTTCTGCAATTTTAATAAGGCGGAGCCAAGTGTTGACTGCCGCCCGCAGAGAGATAACATCTTCTGCGATGATCAGTAGCTTCAGCGTGTCGCCGGATCCTTCCAGCGATACCTTGGAGCGCTCCGAGGGTAGAGTCTGCAGCTCTGGGCGTAGCGACTCGTAAACCGGTCGCGTTAGCCGCCCGAGTTCGAACTCGACCAGGATTGTATGCATACACGCTATGCTGCTGGCACTTTTTTGATGTTGGTGGGTCGCTCCTTGATCAGTATGCGGTGGCCGCAGAACTGGCAGCGCACCCCCTTCATGTCCCGGTCGACCTCGACGATCTGCTTGCAGTGCGCACACTTGTAGACCATCGGCCGATCACTCACCCTTGGCCGCTTCGGCCGAGATCTTGCTGATGGTGCGTGCCGACGTCTTGCCGCTTGGGGTCTGAGGCACGTAAGTGCCGCCGGTGAAGGAGTACTTGCACTTGGTGCACGTCCAGATGCCGGTGCCCTCACGCCAGACTGATAGACGGCCACATGCAGGACACTTATGGGCCTGCTTCATGTTTTCCTCTATATCCGCGACCAGCATACGGATCTTGCGGCCGTATCTGCAACCGTACCTGCCGGCGCTGCGGGTTTTCCTACCTTTTGCGCTTTTTGTTACCATTACTGAGTTCCCTCCAGTTTTTCTCTGAGCACGTTCGCCTTGTCCTTGGCGGTGCGAACGATCTGATTAATCTGATCGGGCGTCAGCGTGCCGACGCCGCTCTTCTGCATGCCCGAAATGGCGCCTTCTTTGTTGGTGATCACCGTCAGTTTGCAGGGCGCAACGCTTTCCTCGTCAAGGCTGGGGTCGAGCATGATTGCGCCGCCGATGTTGACCGCGGTGACGCCGATGGGCACGTCGTTTAGGGGCAGCTTGGCATCCTCGCCGAGGCCGAACCGGGCGTTCGGGAGCCTGGCGGACTTCAGTGCGGCGATGGCGCCGAGCGAGGACGCATCTATCAGGTTACCATCGTGGTCCAGTACATGGACATCGATGAATACCATCCAGACTTTCTGACCACTTTCAATACATAACTTGGATAAATCAATTGCGCCTGATTCTCGCACTCCCCGGTCCACGACCCGGGCAAGCTCGATCGCGTCCTCTCGGGGAGGTCCGCTCTCGAATGTGGGCGATGCTAGCGGTACCAGTTCTAGGTTGGTGATGATCACTCCCGAGTCCGGCGTGTCAGGGAACGGTTCGCCCGGCTGGATCTTAATGCCGACGACGACCTGGGAGTCGCCGATCTTAACCCTGGCAGAGCCCTCGGCCTTGTTGATGACGCCTGTTTCGACCGTGATTGGGCGGAACTCGTCGAACTTGCGGCCGTCCGCCCTGTCGCCCTGATTGGCCAAGCTGTAGATATAGTCCCGCTTGATCTCGGCGATTACATCCTCACTCACTGGTCTCACCTCCCGTGGAAATTTCAGGGGCGGCAGGGGCCACT
>DATHCY010000289.1:0-3485 GCA_035319305.1 Methanocella sp. | reverse complement strand
AAGGCGGGCTTTGCAGGATTCGTGGTATGGACGTCATGCCCATCGTGCTAGATCTGATCAACCGGACAAAAAAGTTCGGAGCTTGAATAGTCGAATTTGCCTAACGGCTTAGCAGCATACAACAACAGTAAAGATCTCCTTCGCGGGTCGACGGTCGCCTGACGGCGCCCACCAGGGTTTTTATGGTGTTACACCGTCGGAACCTGACTTGCACCCCGCAACATAAGGGGCCGCTCTCCCCCCTTGCATGTGCTCGCAAGTCCTAAGGGACGACGCTGATACGCGTCTCTCGCCCCGCCGCTTCCGCACCCCTCCGCTACGCTTCGCTACGATATGGGCAAACCCTAAAACCTCCGCCGACCGCTACAACCCAGATAAGCGCGCCGGTCGGCGATATATGCTGCCTTCGGCAGAACAACGGTAAAGCCCGCTCCTTGGCGCGTAGGCCGCCTAATTTTCCCCCGTAAAAATATCGACATTTTTACGTGTGATAGCCTATGTTTTCATCACATGCAAGCCGAAGGCTTGGCTTATGGCACCTTCACGAACTCTGATGCAGGGGCGCCACATATAGGGCATTCCTCGGGCGGCTCCTCGCCTTCATGAATATAGCCGCACACTTTGCACATCCATTTCATCGGCTCACCGGCCTCCTTTGACTTTTCTGGCGATCGCCCGGCCAAGTTCCCTACACTGTGCCTCCTGTGCTCTGGTCAGGGGGTACTTAAGGTCCAGCCCTTCCATGACTTCCAGTTCCATGTCCTTGAGCCTGGCCGTAATCTCTTTTACCGCGCCGCCCATCCACCCGTAGGAGCCGAACCCGACTGCAATCTTGTGCTTCGGCTTCAGCCCTTTCAGGTAGTACATGAATCCCCCGACGCTCGGGAAAATGCCATTGTTAAGCGTGGATGAGCCAATCAGGATCGCCTTTGAATCCAGGATCTCGTTAACGATCTCGCTGCTTGGGGATTTACGTATGTTGTAAAATTTCACTTCCACCCCGCCCTCGTCTATCAGTCCAGCGGCCAAGATGTGCGCCATCTTTTCCGTGGACCCCCACATAGTGTCGTAGGCTATGACCACCTTTGGCTTCGTCTCAAGCCGGGACCATCTGTTATAGGCGTCGATGATAATGCCTGGATTTGTCCAGATCAGTCCATGATCAGGGGCGATGACCTCGGGCGCAAGCTTGAGCTCCGGCACCTTCGCAAGAAGGCCTTGGATCAGGTTGCCGAAGGGCATGAGAATATTAGCATAGTAGGTTTTGGCGTCGTCCAGAAGGTCCCAGCCCGCCTCATGGTCAAACCGTTCGGAACTGGCTACATGCTGGCCGAAGGCGTCGCTGGATATCAGCACTTTATCCTCCTCTACGTAAGTCATCATACTGTCAGGCCAATGAAGCATCGGCGTTTCAATGAAGCGCAGCGTCTTCTTGCCCAGCTTAAGGGTACTGCCGGTTTTTACGCCATTAATGGTCCACCGATCTCCGTAGATGTCCCTGATGCCATTCCTGCCTCGTTCGCCGGCATACACTTGTGCATTCTTGAGCACCTCCATGACCCCGGAGAACGAGCCAAAGTGATCCCTTTCGAGGTGGTTCACAATCAAGTAGTCGATCTTCGCCGGGTCCACGATCTCGGAGACCCTATCCAGCAGTTCATCCTTGAACTGCTCCTTCACAGTATCGACCAGTGCAATCTTCTCGTCCACGATCAGGTATGCGTTATATGTAGTGCCCTTGGGTGTGATGTACCCATGGAAATCCCGCAGGTCCCAGTCGATGGCGCCCACCCAGTATATCCCTGGCTTGAGTTCAGTCTTCATAGGCAGTATCCCTTGTCTTCGGCATGCTTCTGGTTATGATGCCATTTATATGTAGCCGCTATGTAATTAAATATCTATCCCGCACTGTCAATCGAAACCGTTTTTTGTCCGGGCGTATATGTGGGTAATATGCAGCAACCTAAACTATATTTTGTCACCACTAACTCGGGCAAGATGCAGGAGGCGGAGACGCTCTTTAGGGGATATTTTGACTTGGAGCAGATCGACATGTCATACCCTGAGTTGCAGGAGGACGACCCCTCGAAGATCGCGGCCTATGGCGCCAGATACTGCGCTCTGGAGCTGGACAGGCCGCTGATAGTCGAGGATTCCGGGTTATTTATAGATGCGCTGAAGGGATTTCCGGGGCCTTACTCGGCCTACGTGCAGAGGACCCTGGGCAATAAGGGTGTATTGAAGCTCATGGAGGGCGTGGAGAATCGTCGGGCGGAGTTCCGCTCCGTTGTCGCCTACTGTGCACCGGGAGAAGAGCCGACCGTTTTCACCGGGATATGGTGGGGCGAGCTACTGACCGAGGAGACCGGCACCGGAGGCTTCGGTTATGACCCGATATTCGCGTACCGGCGGTTCCCGGTGGGCGAGATGACGATCGAGCAGAAGAACGAGGTGAGCCATCGTAGGCGGGCGCTGCTAGAGTTCAGACAGTGGTACGAGAATAAGACCAACGCAAAGCGCTGAGATGATACTGGATCGATTACATTAACTCGGGGGTGGTTCGTCGAGATCGATGCGATGGCGATCTTGACCGAATAAGAGACTGCGGATGACACCGAATGTGAACTGCCATAGCCACCGATCAACACCCGGAGGCAGGCTCGAGGTTTCCGATATGGTGACAACCGAAGACCTCGCCGGAGACGAGCGAGAAATGCTCAGGACCTGGGCGAATTGCATCGAAGGTGCGATCCGCTGGAAGAATACATTAGTAAGCTGGAAGCTGCAGGATTCGATGAGATCATGGTGGAATGCACCCACAGGTATGCAGACAGGATCTAACAAAGGCTGCCGACAGCACGGGCGGCTGCAAGGCCGGATAGGACATGGCCAGCCCCAAGGTTTTATAAGTCGCACCGGCCAGGATATCCGCGATCAAGCTGTAGTCGCCGACAGGAAACCACAAGCCCGGCCTCGGATTCCGCGGTCTCCAAAACTTTTTATCGATAACGAGCACGGAGCGAGAGAAAACCCATCCTCTTCAGAGCGATGTTGAACCGAGTCATGTTAGCTCGTCAGGCGTTTAACATATAAGCGCTTATCCACTATCAGGTTACAATACCGCCTTCGATCGTCTTTCGCAAGGGGTTTGCAAGGTGAGGGCGGTCGTGAGAATTTAGGGACGGGTAGGCTGGAGAGCAAGATAATCATATAGGCAGGGAACCAGCCCGATCCAGAGAAAAAACTGATGGATATTATGGGAATGCTGCAGACCGTCGTCTCACACCACCTCAAGATCCTGAAATATGCCCGGATCGTGTCGGATCGCAAGTAGGGGCAAGTGGCTGACATACTCCCACGGCTAAAGCCTGTGGGGTTCTACGGTTAGTGGCGTTTTCACCAGAGCCGCTATGGGGGTATCAGTGCGCCCGTCCACCATATCTCTGTCTATGGTGGATTGAGATATGCGTTGACTCTTCGCAATA
>DATHCY010000288.1:0-42917 GCA_035319305.1 Methanocella sp. | reverse complement strand
ACGCAAACCGCGTCCCCACCAATGCGCGTCATGTGCAAATCGACATTCTTGTCCCTTGCAGTCTGAAGTTCGGAGGCCAAAGGAGCCCGGGATGACCCAGCGATGTCCGTCTTATTATTAATCAACATCTCGATCACAGCTCCCGAGGTATCATTGTTGCTAACAACGATCCTATCATCACCATGAATACGCATGTAGTCGTTGGCGGTAGTGTTTACCACAGAGTACATCAGCGCACCGTTGGCTACTGTAATCGTCCGTGCCGGCGTCGTATTAGTACCGGTCGATCCACCGGAATTTACACAGCCGGACAGGAGCGTAACAATACCAACCATGCACACAAGTATAATTAACACATATTTATCCTTCATCATAATTACCCATCACTATCGTTTATCTCAGTAAAAATTACCAATACAAGGTAAATATCATCTCGATTGATCGGCACATTTCAATCAGCTTTCCACTTGACGATATAATTGACACACACTGTGCTGTCTGACGGCACGTAGATCTCGATTGCAGCGATCCTGCCATCTTCTTCAGTCAATGATTGCTGTAGCCACCCGGCGATGATGATCTCCGCGATACCATCGATTTCAGAAAAATTTTTCACCTGAACGGTCGCGCCAGCGCCATTCATATTTTCCATGACTACTTCCGCAGTATCAAAGTACGATTGCAGCATTGCGCATACTCTATTGATCTTCGTGGTCGGAGAGGGTCTAACCGGAAACAGTAAAAATTTCTTTTTATTTTCTTTTCTGGCAACATACCTACCAAACTCAATAGCTCCGCGCAAATCATCCTTGTAAAACATGGTAGAAGCTTTTTCCGCCGGCGCAATCAGCGCGATCTTTAATGGGTACCAGTCATTCTTATTAATGTCGCCGCAGTAGATCTCAGCAGCTTGAGGCGAAAGTGACTGTATCCAGTTGTTCAACCCTTGTCCGCCGTAATTTTCCTTAATAAAAGACATCATCATCATTAACAGATGGCCCTTTACGTACATCATAGGAATATTTCCCCCATATAACCTTAATTAGCCCTCGTCGCTCCCATCGAATTAGTTTGCTTTACTATGTTTACATTCGTTGTTTTATATATCGTTTTCTATACGAACTGGTTACCATCTACTCGTTACATGATCTGACTTTTAACGATAATTTAAAGAATTTGGGCTAGTCTCGATTTTGCTGTAAAATTCTAGCTGACCCATCCGACACTCCTGGATCGACCTTGAAATTTACAGCAAAATCGAGACTAGCCCAAGAATTTACAAAAATAGGATGAACTACTCAATTTTAGCATTTTAACTTAGACTTGCCTCGGAGTAATAAATATTACAAAAATCAATCCACTTTATAATCATTCTTGAAGGTTTGTCCAGCTATAGCGGATTCGAATCATATCTACGTCTATGGATTCCGGCCCTATTGATAAAAAGAAAAAAATAAAAGCTTATTTGTCGAACTGAGTGAGCTTAGCTCCCCGAACCAGCGCTACTTTGCCGGTGCGGATCATCTCTTTGATACCAAAAGGCCTCATGAGCTCCTCCAGTGCATCGATCTTATCGCAGCCGCCGGTAATCTCGATGATGACGCTTTCCGAACTCACATCGATGATCTTAGCCCTGAAAATGTCCACGATCTGGATGATCTCACCCCTGTTCTTCGCTTTCGCAGAGACTTTAAGCAGCGCCAGCTCTCGGTCCACCGATTCATGCGGGTTGATATCGACGACTTTGATGATGTCGATCAGCTTGTTGAGTTGTTTGGTGACCTGTTCGATTACCTGCTTATCGCCGTGCACCACTATGGTCATGCGCGATATGTCCGGGTTCTCAGTAACTCCGACGGTGAGCGAGTCTATGTTATAGCCTCGCCTGCTGAACAGGCCGGAGACATGTGTCAGGACACCGGGCTTGTTGGCCACAAGCACTGATAGGGTGCGTGTGCTGTTATTCATGCCATTGGCCATTACTTCATCCCTCCCTGTTGCTCAACGAACTCATTGATACTTGCACCCGCCGGGACCATTGGAAACACGTTCTCCTCCCGGGTGACCTTAAAGTCTACGAAGGTCGGCTTATCGCTCTTCATCGCCTGCTTGATCGCATCCTTGACGTCGGACCGCTTCGTCACTTCGATGCCATTAGCCCCATACGCTTCCGCAACCTTAACAAAGTTCGGCTGGCCCATCATGTTCGTATAGGAGTACCGCCGGTTGAAGAACAGCTCCTGCCACTGCCTGACCATGCCCAGGTACCTGTTATTGATGATCGCTACATTGACCTTGATATCGTTCTCGACCACAGTGGCGAGTTCCTGAATGTTCATCTGGATGCTGCCGTCGCCTGCGATGTCCCAGACATCCTTATCCGGGCAGCCAACCTTGGCCCCCATCGCCGCCGGGAAACCATAGCCCATAGTTCCCAGGCCGCCGGAGCTGATGAACGTGCGAGGCTTTTTACACTTAACATATTGGGCCGACCACATCTGGGCCTGGCCGACCTCCGTGACAAAAATACCGTCGCTCACCATATCGTTTAGCATTTGAATAACGTACTGTGGCTTCAGATCGCCGGAACTCCTCTCATAGTCGAGCGGGTACTCCTTCTTCCAGATATCGATCTTCTTCAGCCAGTCCGCCGACTTAGGCAGCTTGATCTTCAGGGTGGCGATGATTTTCTTCAGGATCAGCTTCGCATCTCCGACAATGGGCACGTCCACAGGAACATTCTTGCCCAACTCCGCCGGATCCACGTCGATATGGACGATCTTCGCGTTAGGCGCGAAGCTCTCCAGCTTGCCTGTGACGCGGTCATCGAACCTAGCTCCGACGGCGATCAATAGATCACAGTCGATGATCGAGTAGTTAGCATATCGGGTGCCGTGCATACCCAGCATGCCCAGTGCCAGCGGATGATCCTCAGGGAATGCGCCCTTGCCCATCAGCGTCGTGGTCACCGGCGCCATGATCATCTCCGCCAACGCAAGGACCTCGTCTTGCGCTCCGGAGGTGATCGCGCCCCCTCCCACATACAGGACGGGCCGATCGGCGTTTTCGATAAGCGCGCAGGCTTTCTTAATCTGCAGCGGGTGGCCGGCATGCGTGGGCCTGTAGCTCGCTAGCTGGGCCGTCTCCGGGAATGTGTACTCCATCATCGTGTTCTGAATGTCTTTAGGCAGGTCGATCAACACCGGGCCTGGCCTGCCGGTGGAGGCGACATAGAACGCCTCTTTGACCACTCGGGGCAAGTCTCCAGCATTTTTGACCAAGTAGTTGTGCTTGGTGATAGGGATGGTAATCCCGGTGATATCCGCTTCCTGGAACGCGTCGTTGCCTATCAGTGCCGTGGGCACCTGACCGGTGATCGCTACCATCGGAATCGAGTCCATATATGCGTTGGCAATGCCAGTTACTAAGTTCGTGGCCCCAGGGCCGCTGGTCGCCAAGCATACGCCCGCGCGCCCCGTAGCTCTAGCATAGCCATCCGCAGCGTGTGCCGCCGCCTGTTCGTGTCTCACCAGTATATGACGAATGCTGAAGTCATACAGTTCGTCGTAGACCGGCAGAATCTGGCCGCCCGGGTAGCCGAAAATGGTATCGACACCCTCGCGCTGGAGAGCCTCGAGCAGCGCTTTTGCGCCGGAGATTCTCCTGGACTCATTCGGACTCATCTGCTTACCTCCTTTGTATTTATTTCAGATAGTGCTTGATGGTAACGTCCTGAAGTTATTAATATTTTATCATGAATTGTCATGTCAAAAATCCCGTTTAGCCCGTTTACTGCCTTGGGGAGATGCCATTGTTCTCCTGCACCAGCCGGTTCATGCCCTCGATGAACGCCAGGACTGAGGCCATGATAATATCCGGGCCGGCACCCCGAGCGCTTATAAACCGATCGCCCCGGGACATCTTCACCCAGACCTCCACCAGCGCGTCCGTGCCGCCGGTAATCGCCTCCACCCGGTACTCCTCCAGCTTGATGTCTGCGACGCCCATCACGGCCTTCCTCAGCGCTTTCAGCGCCGCGTCCACCGGGCCCAGCCCCACGCCCGACTCTACGACCTCCTCCCCGTCGATGATCACCTTCAGTGAAGCGGTCGGAGTTGCCCGGTTACCCGAGAGGACGGTGCAATCGATCAGCTTGATACGGGCCTCTGCCTGGTTGCCCAGAACGCTGTCGGCGATGGACATGAGATCGGCATCCGTAACATGCTTGCCCTTATCCCCAAGCTCCTTGACCCTTGCAGTGATCTCGTCGATCTGAGGATCGGTAGCGTCCAGACCGAACTCCTTAAGCGCCAGGATCACTGAAGTGCGGCCGGCATGCTTGCCGAGCACGATCTGGCGCTTGCGTCCGATAGTCTCAGGGGTGATCGGCTCGTAGGTGGCGGTATTCGCCATCAGGCCATGGGTATGGATGCCCGACTCATGCATGAACGAATTCTCGCCCACAAGAGGCTTGTACATACTGACAGGCACCCCCATAATCCGACTGACCAGCTTCGATGTCGGGTAGATGTTCTCCAGGACGATCTTCGTGTTGACCTGGTACAGCGACTTGAGCACTATGGCCACCTCTTCCAGCGCGGTATTGCCAGCGCGCTCCCCAACCCCGTTGACGGTCACATGGCACTGGGCCGCCCCTGCCCGGAGCGCGGCGACTGTATTCGCCGTGGCCATGCCAAAGTCGTTGTGGCAGTGTATGCTGACGGGCGCCTTCAGCTCAGCAGTCATGCGGGTGAAAATATCCCAGGTTATCTCCGGGTTTAGCACTCCCACCGTGTCGCAGAAGCATAGCCGGTCCGCGCCCGCATCCACACCCGCTCTATATATAGATATCAGATAGTCCAAGTCGGCCCGGGACGCGTCCTCGCCGGAAAGCTCAACGATCAGGCCATGCTTTTTGGCGTACTCAACGGCATCAACCGCCATTCGCCTTACAGAGTCCCGATCCTTCTTCAGCTTCTCCCGGATGTGTAGATCTGATACCGACACTACCAGATGGACCGAGTCCACATCGCACTCTAATGCGAAGTCAATATCAGCCTTCAAAACCCGTGCAAAACTGCATATCTCAGCGTTCAGGCCTTCTTTGACCACGGCCCTGATACCGTCCCTTTCGCCTGCGGAGGTCACCGCCGAACCGGCTTCGATGACATCCACCCCAAGCGAATCAATATTACGGGCGATCCAAACTTTTTCCTCCGGAGTCAAGCCGACACCCGGGGTCTGCTCGCCGTCCCTCAACGTCGTGTCTAAAAATCTAACATCGGAGAATAAAACGATTCCTTCTTTCCATTTTATATCCCGAACCCTAATACCTTTAAAGGTATTTTAAGCTTTGGGTTTCGTTCCTTAACCGTAGCGGCCATAAAACTAACCGATCGATCCTTAACATAGTTGCTGTAAAAATGAGAGGTAAATAGAAATGGCACCGTAATTGATAGTGCCATTTTTACCGCTATTTTTTGGGCGTATGTGTCGGAGGCCGACCCTTGCGGCGATCCTTCTGCCGCTGGATCCACTCATACAGGGCGGTCAAGCTGACAACCAAGCCTATGCCGCCACCGGCTGTCGCCAGACACGCGTTTGGGGTGTTGATTAACGACATCCACGCATCAGTAATGCCGCCAGCAGAGGTCGGGGAGGCCGTATCCTGGGCTGTCGGCGTTGTATTCGTTGTATTTGTCGGCGCTGTTGTTGCTCCGGGCGGTAACTTGGTTAGTGATAAAGGCGCATTCATCGTCTGAACACCCTGCTTGAGGGCTGAGATCTGGCTGCCATAATCACTATAGCCATTCGCCGTTATGGAGATGATGAACGAGTCGGCATACATGCCGGGAGTCGTAAAGCCGCCTGCAGAATCGGTTGTAACCGTATAATTTTTACCTGACCAAGTCGTCGATGCCAAGGTCACTTTTGCGCCGCTGATCGGAGCGTTTGTGGCGCTATCGACGACCGTACCCTTCAGTATAGCATTTTCTGGCGGTGGTGTCGGCAAGGCCTGCGCTTGGTCAGTGGCCACTACAGTCGTTTCGAACGAGTCGATCTGCACGCCGTTGTCTAACGCCTTAAAGCCGAATTTGATGATACTCCCCGATTGGGCGTCGATCGAATTCGTGTTTACACGTTTACTGACGCCCGCGCCCACCGAGGTGGTATTAATATTGGACGGGTCATTAATGTAAGCTTCCACCTGTATCGGCCTGCCGCTGTTAGTCACAAGTATGGACACATGGTCGCCTTCCCACCGGGCGTCGGAAAATACGGAGTGGAGCGTAGGCGCTGATGATGGCGTCGATTTTGTCGTCGCTACCGCTGTCGGCGTCGATTTTGTCGTCGCTATCGCTGTCGGCGTTGCTACCGCTGTCGGCGTTGCTACCGCTGTCGGCGTTGCTACCGCTGTCGGCGTTGCTACCGCTGTCGGAGTAGGGGGGGCTTCGGTCGGACTGGCGACCGTGGTAGGCGTCGCGTTGCCATCCTCGGCGACAGCAGCTATCGGCGTCGACAGCAGCAATAACAGGCATAGCATTGATATGCAAACGAAGTTCAAAACAATCATTTTATATCTCAGATCAACCACTTCTTATCCCTTCTTTCTGTCAAAAGGTACATCAAGATAATTTTAGACGGTGTACATCATGCCAATACGACTTACCGCCCTGCATTTTCTCTGGCAAGTTAGTACTTGTATAATGATAAACTTTTTTGTGGGCACGATATAAGACGATTGTATAAAAAATAGTAGTACTTTAACCGGTTGCGCCATCACCCAAAAGCTCACTTTTTACGGATCTCCCCCATCATCTCCCGCTGCAGCTGAACGATCATATCAACGATATAGCCGAAGATAAATATCTGCACGCCTGAGATGATCAGTAGAGTAGTAAGGATCGCCCATAGATTATGGGGTGTGCTGTTCAGATATTGCTCTATGACAACATAAATACCGATAATGAAACCCGCGGTTATGAACGCTATTGAGAGCGCGGTCAAATACAACATCGGATTATACGTTTTACCCAGCTTATACATGGTATACCCTATCTTGAAACCGTCTTTCAGTGGATTGAGCTTGGTCGGCGAGCCGTCTTCCCTGGCCCTGTAGGTGATCGGGACCTCGCACATCCGAAGATCCTTCTTGAGGCATTCGACTGTCATTTCGGCCTCGATCCCAAAGCCAGCTTGGTTCAGGCTCAGCAAACGCACGGCGTTTTTATTAAAAGCGCGATACCCGGTCAATATATCATGGAGCCGGGCATGGTAGGCAAAGTTGAACATTGAGTTCAGTATCTTGTTGCCAATAAGGTTCAGCCGGGTAAAGGCGCCTTTGCCATAGTTGGCAAACCGGTTGCCGAGGACGTGGTCCGCAGCACCACTGTAGACGGGCCCGATAAGCAGGTCGACCTCTTCAGGCAGATAGGTGCCGTCACCATCCACCATGACCGTAATCTCCTTATCGATCATGTTGAACGCCTGTCTGACAGCAATGCCCTTACCCTTCCCATTCTGGACGACTACGCGTGCACCTGCAGCACGGGCCTCGGCAACCGTGTTATCCTGACTATGCCCGTCAATGACCAGCACGTCCTGGAAGCCGAGATCCCGAAAGGCCCGGACAAGCTTACCGATTGTTTTCCCCTCATTCAACGTGGGGATCATGATGCAGACGTTGTCTCTCATATCATTCTACTTACTTAATTACTTACTTACTTGCCTACTCACTGCTACTGGATTTCATGGCTTTATAGTTCCCCCATTCTGGATCGCAGATTCGGGAACTTCCACCGGTGTAGTCGTATTGCCCACTGTCAGCGTATATTTTCCGACCGGAGACACGTCGGACGAGTAGCCCGTGCCGTTCATCGCCGTGGTCGCATAGGGTACGATCATCGAATACGATCCGGATTGGTCCGCGGTCGTGGTCTGTGTATATGGGAACTTGCGTCCGTCCGTGCTCAGCGTCAGGTTGGCTGTCACCTTTGCGCCTGGCGAGGCTTGGCCGGTGATCGTAGCGCCCTTAACCACTTCATAGATCTTCACGTATTTGACAGGGGGGCGGGAGTCGTAACCCACTAATGTGCTATCCTGGCTCGCGGGAGCCGGGTTAATAAAGTTCGCGTAGATACCAAAGGCCTGCGTGTAGTTATCATTGGTGGCCTGCGCATACGGGTTGATCTGGTACGAATCCATGTATAGCAATTTTACCCCGATGTAGTAACTGCCGGGGGATTCGTAGACCAGTCTGAAGTGGCTCATCTGGTCTGCGTCGTCGTAGTACAGCCGGTTCATCATACTATCCTTGAACTTCTGGCTATCGACCGGAGGCGTGAGATTCTGGCCGAAGGTCGGGATGTTAATTGTGCTATACCATCCGTCCTGGTCGTTTGCCCAGACCGTTATGGCGGTGAATTTCCCCGTCGCCATCGGGTTGTCGATGACCACGTATTTGCTGCCCATATCCTGTAAATTTTTATATCCCTTATCCTCTGATGTCGCGAGGAAGAACGGGGCGCTGCCCTCCGTGCTGTTGTTCTCATTGATGCCGGCCTGGAAGGGGTTGGCGTTGGGAATGCGATGAGCCACATAGGTGATGATGTGGCCGTAGTCCCACCAACTCATCACGCCATATGCGCTGGGCGGGTAGTCGTACTGGCTGCCGTTAGGCGGCTCGGTATACGTGCCGTTCATGAAATCGAACGTCGAACTGACGGTTGTACCCTGGGGGTCGGGCGTGTGGTCCCTAAGCCACAGCAGGGTGTTGTACCACTCGGAGCCCATGCCAGAACCCATCTGGGAATATGCTTCTGTGTAGCCGGTGAAGGCAAAGTCGGTGGTGTTTTTGATCGGATCGTACGATTTATATGCGCCTGTGGACAGCGAGGTGGCCGGCCAAGTGATGACGATAAGGAACACGACAGCGAGTATCGCGTAGAGCAGGACCTGGCCGCTCTTATCGCCGATGTACTTTTTGGCACCTTCCGTAGTCTTCACCTGCTTGCGCCAGTTCTCCACGAACTTATCCCAGTCGAACGTCTGATACACTGCATATATGAAATACGCGGTTAGCAGTGCGGCGTTGACCGCGAAATAGTACGTAAAGCGTATCTGAGCGAGCGCGGACCAGAGCATGATCAGGTTCCAGATCAGGAACAGCCACTCTGCAGGGCGATTGTTTTTTATGACACGGAACGCCAGCATCACCAGCGCAATAATGGAGATCCAGAACGACCAGAAGAACGATGTCCACAGGAAGTCAAATGTGAACTGCCCAGACTGATCTATATAGGACGGCTTGGCCTCCTCCACCCAGAGCATGCCACCGGTCGGCGTGAACACTTTCAGGCCCGCGACTGTCAGCGCATAGATCTGCGGGAAAATAATGTATGCGACCAGCAGTCCGATGACGCCAATACCCACCAGTGCCACAGGGAACGCCCATGATTCAGCCTTATTTTTCTTCAGCAAATGGGATAGCCCGTAGATGATTAGTATACCCACCAGCGCAATACATAGGAACAGTGGCTGAGTCAGCGAGTAGAACATCAACTCCAGCCTTAAGTTCATCAGCGAGTATGGCAAGACCATAATCGTTGGCACCAAGTACAGAGCTGCAGCCACGATGACCATATAGTCCATCGAGTTCCCTTTGATGTGATCGATGACAGCTTGGATGACGAAGTAGATAAACAGGATCATCCCGACAAGCAAAGCGCCCGGCCATACAAGCACATACATGCCGAACGAAATGCCCGCGAACACCGCCATACCAAGGGCTGTGAGCGCCTTTTTATCCTTGCCCTTGATCTTCTCTATGTTGAGCTCAGACTCTTTGGCCATGTCCAGGGCATACACCAGAAACGCCACCGCCATCACCGAAAACAGGACCTCAGCGACGTGGTGGTCGGTGAAGCCCAGCATCGACCTGGCCAAGAACTGCCCGGGGAGCAGCGCCAGCGTGACCGCCGCGATGATGCCAGCGTTCCGGCCGTAGAGCTTCCTGCCAATGAAATACGTTGGAATTGCACATAGCATGCCAAGGACGACGGGCACGTATGCGGCCACCGCAGTAACCGTTTCAGCGCTCGGGTGGCCTAAGCCTGCCACAAGCGCTGACCCGGCGATGATCAGGGTGAATAGCGGCCCGAAATGGACCTCGCTGCCGAACGGGAAATGAGTGAACGGATCATAGAAAATTCGCGATGGGAAGTGGGCCAACGTGTTAAATACAAGACGCATCTGGTAGACGGCATCGTCCTGCGCAAAGTTAACGTAATTTCCCGCCCAGTGAGTAAAGACCAGATCATGTGACGGAACCGCCCTGATATAGAACATCAGGGCCATGACAAGCACCAGCACAGCCGGGTATACCCACGCAAACGAGTTAACGTATGCGGCCACGTCAAAGCCCTTTGGCGAGGGCTTCCCTTCGGCGTTAACCGTCTGGCCCGCGGGCGCTGCCGGATTTTTTACATTATCTGTTCTGCTGGATGCCTTATCATCAACAGCTTCGGGCTTCTGCCCAGCTTTTCCAGATGGCTTTAAGTCGCCCTTTCCTGACTTTCCCATTCGCTCACCTTTTATATAGATATCCATGGATAAGCACTATTTTACATATACCTTTCGAGTTCATCGATGTGCAGCGTGGCATGGTGAGTTAGCCCAACTTCCGCCGCAAAGCGGGTAACAGCACCAACCCACACGATCACTACGATAAATAAAGCCGTGCCAGCTTGCGGCGAAGCTGGCACCAGCTGGACATCATGCCAAACTCAGTCAGGATACTACGATCGCTTCCCCATTCTGAATTGCACGCTCCGGCACATCGATCTGGGTAGTGGTTGTGTTTCCCACCGTCAGGTTGTACTTTCCTGCTGGTATCACCGGGGACGAGTAGCCTGTGCCATTCATCGCCTCCGTCGGGTATGATACGGTCATATTGTAGCGCCCGTCCAGATCAGCCGCTGTATGCTGCGTATACTGGAATGTCCTGTCCCCAGTCTTCAGTTCCAAGGTAGCCGACACATTGCTACCTGGGGCGGCTTTACCGGTGATCGTTGCGCCTTTGACCACTTCGAATACCTTGACCCGCTTTTCCGGCGGCTGCGCATCGTATACAAGCAGCGTAGGCTGGTCCGGGTTTGCCCCGATCGGGTTAACTGCAAGAGCATAGCTATTATACGCTTCCGTATAGTTTGCCCAGCTGGTGGTTGGGGTTTCCTCTTCAGTTAGCAGCCTCTGAGCGCTCAGGTCGACCCATCTCAGATGAACGAAGTAGTTGCCCGGGGACTCGTACACCAGACGAAAGTGGCTCATGTTGGCACAATCCTGATAATATAGTCGGTTTGCCATGCAGTCATAATACTTCTGACTGTTCACGGGCAGCTGGATCGTCTGGTCTTCAAGCCGGTATTTCCGGAGGGTATCCCAGCCTTCTTGGTCATTTGCCCACACGGACATCGCCCCAATAAAGCTATTGGCATCATTGAAATCCATCACTACATATCGGCTGCCGAGCGCTTGCAGGTTAGCGTAGCCCTTATCCTCAGTTGTGGAGAGGAAGAACGGGGCGGCGCCCCTGGTGTTGTTATCGTCGCTCACGCCCGCCTGGAAGGGGTTGGCGTTAGGAATGCGATGGGCGATATAGGTGATGATGTGGCCGTAGTCCCACCAACTCATCACCCCGTACGCGCTGGCTGGATACGGATATGGCGTATCGTCGGCCGGTTTCTGATAAAGGCTGTTGTTGAAGTCCAGTGATGCCGATACCGGAGAGCCCTGCGGGTCAGGTGTGTTGTTTCGCATCCACAGCAGGGTCTGGTACCATTCGTAGCTGACCCCGCTACTACCCGTCGATGTGATCTCAGTATGACCATGCAACAGATATTTCCCAGGGTTCTGCAAAACTTCATTATAAGTAACCGTGGAGAACCCTGTAGCCGGCCAGGCGATCATGACTGCGAATAAGATTGCGACCGCGGCAAACGTCAGTATTTGCCCTTGGTTCCCTGAGATAAACCTTCTCGCATCTTCAGCGTTCCGAACCTTTCTGTGCCAGCTGTCAGCGAATTTATTCCAGTCTAGTGCATGGAATACCGCTACTGTCAGGTAGCCCGTAAGCAACGCGGCGTTCACGGCAAAATAATAGCTGAACCTGGTCTGGGAGAAAGTGGCGAGCAGCATGATCAGGTTCCACACCAGGAATAGCCATTCTGCAGGCCGATTATACTTTATCACCCGGAAGCAGAGCATAGCGATCGCGATCATGGAGATCGGCAGGGTCCAGAAGAAGGGCTGCCACAGCCGCTGGTTTATGAGGGTGTAGTTGATCGCGCCGGTCTGGTCAAAGATTGGGGATATCGCTTCCCCGACAACGGTCATGCCGCCATCGGGACTGAAAACCTTTAGGCCCGCCATGATCAGCGCAAAGATCTGCGGCGCCGCGACAAAGAGCACCAGTAGGCCTGCGACACCGATGCCGGTCAATGCAACGGGAAAAGTCCACGTCTCCGCCGCGGTTTTTTTCAGAGCCCGGGAGAGGCCGTACGCAAACCCAATGCCGGCCAGGGCCAAGATCAGGAAGAATGGCTGGGTGATCGAATAGTACAGCAGTTCGAACCTCAGGTCGGTAATCGAATAGGGGAGAACCATCAGCGCTGGGATCGTAAAAACAGGTATGGCCAGGAGCAGCATGTATTCCGGATCGCGGGATCTCGTATGATCCACGATGATCTGGATCATAAAGTACAGGAAGATGACCATGGCGACGATAAGCCCGCCAGGCCAGGAGAGCAGATATAGTCCGAAGGAAACGCCGGCTAGGGCGGCGTAGCCGAGCGAAGCCAAGGAGTCCCTGTCTTTGCTCCGGATCCTGGACAGGCTCAGGCCGCCGGTTTTGGCGGCTTCCAAGGCGTAAATCATGAGCCCCACCGTCGCGATCGAGAACAGCACTTCAGCGATGTGGTGGTCGGTGAAGCCCAGCATCGACCTGGACATGAACTGCCCGGGGAGCAGCGCCAGCGTGACCGCCGCGATGATGCCGGCGTTTCTGCCGAAAAGCTTGCGGCCGATGAAGTATGTGGGTATGGCGCAGAGCATGCCCATCACCGCCGGCGTGTAGGCGCCCACGGCGTCGACCAAGGCAGGGCTCGGGTGTCCCAGCCCGATGATCAGTGAGGCCCCCGCGATGGTCAGGGTGAAGAGCGGGCCGAAGTGGACCATGCTGCCGTACGGATAGTGGGTGAACGCATCATAGAAGAGTCGCTGAGGGAAATGGTCCACCGTATAATGTACCAAACGCATATGGTACACCGCGTCATCGGAGGCAAAGTTCACGTAGTTTCCTTCCCAGTTGGTAAACACGGCGTCGTGCGAAGGTCCCACACGCAGGTAAAGCATCAGGGCCATAAGCAGGATCAGCGCTACCGGGTAAATCCACGACCATGACATGAAATATGCTTTGATATCAAACGATCGTGCTTCAGGCGTTTCAGTAACCTGTACGGTTTTAGGTGCTACAGCCGCTGCAGATTTCTTTACTTTCTCTTCAACGTTGATACCGCTCGATGCCTGTTTTTTCGCTAAACCCGGCTTGTTCTGCCGGGCTTTAGCGTTCTGCCTGCCGCGGCTCTTTCCCGACTTGCTCATACGCTCACCTAGAATATGATTGGCTAATAATTGGCTATAAGTCAATAATCGCAGTTATACTTTTACCTTTCGGGCTATCGGCCCTATAAAAAAGTGTTTTGTGTTTTCGTGCTGCCTATCGGGAGACCTATAAGGGACAGCATGAGCAATCAGGAGACCTGGATCGTCTCCCCGTTCTGAACCGCAGACTCAGGCACATTGACCTGTGTTGTCGTGTTGCCCGCTGTCAGCGTATATTTTCCGACTGGGGACACGGCTGACGAGTAGCCGGCGCCGTTCATCGCCTCCGTCGCGTAAGGCACCGTCAGGGTAAAGGTTCCGTTCTGGTCGGCTACGCATGTTTTGGTATACTGGAATTCCCTGTCTCCGGCGCTCAAGTTCATGGTAGCCATTACCGTGGTTCCGGGAAATGCGTTGCCCGTGATATCGGCGCCATCGACGACCTGGTATACCTTGACCCATTTTTCCGGCGGCATGATGTTGTACATGTAAACCGGCGAACTTTCATTGGTCGGCAGAGCCTGCTTACCCGTCTTCACATACGTCTCGTATAGCGCGTTAAATTTCGAGGCGTTATCGGCCGACCATGGATACAAGTTACGTGAATAGTCGATGGTTCCTGATTGTATGTTTACCAGCATAGGGCTCATGTACACGTTGCCCGGGGACTCGTACACCAGGCGTAAGTGGCTCATGTTGTCGCAGTCATCGAAGTAGAGCCGGTACATCAAGCACTGCTCTAACTTGGGGCTATCCACCCACAGGCCGACCTTATAGTTGGTACCTGAAATAGTAACGTTTTTCCTCGTCACCCAGCTGTCTTGGTCGTTGACCCAAGCCGTGATCGCAGCGAATTTGCTCGTCACCATCTGATAATCGATGACCACGTATTTGCTGCCCATATCCTGCAGGTTCTCGTACCCTTCTTCCTCTGATGTCGAGAGGAAGAACGGGGCGCTGCCCTCCGTTTTATTGTTCTCATTGATGCCGGCCTGGAAGGGGTTGGCGTTGGGAATGCGGTGGGCGATATATTCGATGATGTGGCCGTAGTCCCACCAGCTCATTACCCCATAGGCGTTGTCAGGATAGGGGTACTTTTCCCCGCTTGCCGGCTTATGGTAGGTGCCGCTGTCATAGCTCAACGAGGACGGCCCGGTCCCGCCCTGCGGATCCGGCGTGTGATCTCTCATCCATACCAGCGTCTCGTACCACTCATATTTGACGCCTATGTTATCTTGCGAAATCAACTCAGTGAAGCCGGTGAAGAGGTATTGGACGGGCTCTTTGGTGATGTCGAATGATCTAGATGCGTTGGTCGAAAACGATGTGGCAGGGTAGGTGATCACCGCCAGGGACATGATAGCCATGATAGCAAATGCTAGGACTCGCCCGCGGTTCATTCCGACGAGCTGCACGTTCACCCCGGATCTGCCTTCGGCGGCACGCCATTTTTGATAAAACTGCTCCCAGCCGAACATCCTGAACCCCTCGTAGAAGAAATATGCGGTGAGCAGCGCAACGTTCACCGCAAAGTAGTATGAGAACCGATCTTGGCTCAGCATAGTCAAGAGCATGACCAGGTTCCATACCAGGAACAGCCACTCGGCAGGCCGGTTGCCCTTCAGCGTGCGGTATGCCAGCATGACGAGCGCTACAATGGCAATCGGAAAGGTCCAGAAATAATATACCCAGATGTGCTTCCAGTCTGGCGGCATCGCCTCGCTGACGGACGTCATGCCTCCGCTGGGCATGAAGATCTGCAGCCCCATCTCGATCAGACTGAATACCTGAGGCACGGCAACGTAAAGAACTAGCATTACGGCTATAGCCGTGCCTATCAACATGACCGGGTATGTCCACCACTCTGTCTTCATCCTGTTGAGTGTCGTTGAGATACTATAGATGAGGCCGATGCCGGCCACCGCCCCGAATAGGAATAGTGGCTGCACCAGCGAATAGTACTGTGCCTGCAGCACGGGGTTAGTCAGTGAGTACGGGAGGACCATCAGCCCGGATATCCCGAAGGTAAGCACACCCAGGATAATCATGTACTCCATGTCGTTGCCTTTCTTGTGGTCGATGCTGGCCTGGATCGCGAAATACAGGAATATGATGCCGCCTACGATCAGCCCAGCCGGCCAGGTGAGCATATACAGGCCGAACGAGAACCCTGATAGAGCCCCCAGCATGAGCGCAATCAAAGCGTCCCGATCTTTATTCCTGACCTTCGTCATGCTCAAGCCGCCCTTTTTCGCCAGATCGAGGGCGTATATCAACAACATCAATGCCGTGATTGAGAATAGCGTCTCGGCGATGTGGTGGTCGGTGAAGCCTAGCATCGACCGCTCCATAAACGGGCCCGGGAGCAGCGCCAGTGTGGCGGCTGCGATGATGCCCGTGTTGCGACCGTAGAGCTTCTTGCCGATGAAGTATGTGGGTATGGCGCAGAGCATGCCCATCACCGCGGGCGTGTAGGCGCCCACGGCGTCGACCAAGGCAGGGCTCGGGTGTCCCAAGCCTAATACCAGCGATGCCGTGGCTATCATTAGTGTGAATAGCGGTCCGAAGTGTATTTGGCTGCCGTATGGGTAATGCGTGAATGGATCGTAGAAGATGCGCTGTGGGAAGTGCTCGACGGTCAGGTGCACCAATCGCATCTGCTCCGGCGCATCGTCGTCAGCGAAATTGACGAAACCGCCCCAGCTCGTGAACACATTATCATGAGACGGCACCGCCCTAAAATAGAACATCAGAGACATAAGCAGGATCAGCATAACTGGGTAAACCCAAGCATACGATTTGAAATACGCAGAAAGATCAGGCACCTTCGGCCCGGCGCCCGCCTTGACCTGTACGGCCACTTCCCGGACCGGCCCCGGTATTTTCTGCTGTGTCATGCTTGATACCTCACCGGTTTTTCTTTGGCTGCGGTCGGTCTGTTCTGCTGAGCGCATTTTGCGCGTCAACTTGCCCGCCCCCCTTTTCCCGACTTGCCCACTTTCCACCTAAAAATATCGCCAGCCGATTACTTGCCAAGAATCAACGACTCAAAATATTTAAGTCTCTTGGTAAGCGGCTACCGCTCGATAATTTGAGTATATTTGGCCACGATCTCTCCCCAGCCGCGTGCCGGAGGCTCGAACGGTCCGGGGTTTTCCCGCAGGATTTTGATGATCTCGTCTCTGATCGCCCCGGTGTTTCCCGGCTCGACAAAAAATGTGCCGCTGTAGTCGGCCATGGACTCCTGGAGCCCGCCCACACGGGAGACTATCACCGGCTTGCCAAAGGACATGGCGATATGCGCTACCCCGCTCTGGGAGGCCCGCAGATAGGGCAGCACCACGACGTCCGCCGCAGAAAAGTATCGTGCCACCTCGTCGTCCGATACGTACCGGTCCAGCAGCACGATACGATCCTTGTAGGAGCACGCCTCGATGGCGCCAATCACAGACTCCCTGTCCTCCCAGATCTCCCCGACGAGCAGCAGCTTTGACTGCAGCGCTATTTCCCGGGGCAGCTCTCCGAACGCCCGGACTAGGTACGGGATGCCTTTGTAGGGCCGGATCAGGCCGAATGACATGATCACATGATCTTCGCTGCCAAGCCCCAGCGCCTGCCGTGCAGCCATCCGATCTATCGCGGTATATTGATCGTACAGACCATGTGGGATAATCTGGATCCGATCAGCGTTCATCTGGTACTTTTCTGCGAGCAGCTTCTTATCAGATTCGGAGTGCGTCACATACCCATCTGCCATGTGGATCAGCAGCCGGCCCATCAGGCGAGAGTAGACACGTATGGGCAGGACAGACTCCTCAAAGGGGTCGACTACCTCGTGAAATTCTATGATGATTCTGGCCCTGATGCGCAGATTGATCAGGCAGATGAGCAGGTGCATGTGGGCAACAGAGGAGGTCCACCACTGCAGGATAATAACGTCGGGTTTGCCGACCCTCAAAAATTTGTACGCCCGATACCAGGTTAGAGGGTTGTTCCAGTCCATACCATCTAACACCGGCACGTTTTTATCGTATCCCAGGCTGGATAGATCCTGGCCCACATGCTTGTGGCCAGGAAAGAGGAACTTTGGCAGTAGGTTCCTGAAACATATGACTGAGACGCTATACCGGTCTGCCAGCGCGTTGGAGAGTCGGATGGTGTAGTAGCTGATGCCGCTGAGAAACTTCTTGGAAGGCCCTACGACGCACACTTTCTTCGGGGACATTTGCACTTCTATTAAGCGCAATCACATATACTCTTTTCTGGTCCTATCGGCATTGCCCTATTTTTGGCGTTCCCTTGCAGGGGTTCCCGTGGGGTAGCACGAAAACAATACGGGTGGAATATGTATTCAACAAGTTTATCCAATGCAGCGCGCCAGAAACGAAACGTATTTAACCCGATGCAATAAAGGATACTCCGTCACAGGTATAGAGTTTATGAGGATTGCTCAGGTTTGCCCGAGGTATAAGCCCCACATCGGCGGGGTGGAGACGGTTGTGGGGGAAGTGAGCCGGCGGCTGGTGCCTGACCATGATGTTACCGTCGTGACCACCGACCCGTCGAGGAAGTTGCCCCGTCAGGAGACCATTGACGGGGTTTCTGTTGTGCGCTTTCCCGCGCTCGCGCCGGGCGATGCCTACTATCTGGCCCCTGCGCTGCGACGTTTTTTACAGGTCGAGCAATTTGATGTGGTACATGCGCACGGTTATCATGCGTTTCCTGCTCTATTGGCCACCGTAAGTGATACAAAGCGGTTCGTGTTCACCCCTCATTACCATGGCAAGGGCCACACATGGTTCAGGAACTTGCTTCATAAGCCATACCGCCTGATCGGTACCCGCACGTTTGGCAGGGCAGATGTCATCGTGTGTGACTCGGAGTTCGAAAAAAGCTTGGTCTGCCGGGACTTCCCTCAGTACTGCGGGAAAACTGGGGTTATCTCGCTGGGAATCGCCAAAAAGGAGTTCGGCGCCGTTGAACCGTATCCCGGAGCCTCGAATATACTATTATATGTAGGGCGGTTGGAGGAGTATAAGGGGATTCAGCATGTGATCAATGCGCTGCCCCTGCTGCAGCGTTACGAGTTGGTCGTTATCGGGAAGGGGCCGTATATGGATGGATTGAAAAGGGCTGTTGTGAATGCTGGCGTGGAAGGTAGGGTGAAGTTTCTGGAGGAACTGTCCCGGCAGGAGTTGCTGAGATGGTATGCCACAGCGGACGTGTTTCTAATGCTTTCGAGCTTCGAGGCGTTCGGCATCACCGTGGCCGAGGCGCTGGCCTCCGGCACGCCATGTGTGGTGGCAAAATCATCGTCGTTGTCTGAGTTCGTGGATGAGGGCCTCTGCCGCGGCATAGACCTGCCGACCTCGCCGAAGACCATAGCGGATGCGGTTCTTGGTGCGAAGAAGGTGCCCTACACGAAGGAGATCCTGGACTGGGATGATGTGGCCCGCCGGCTGCTCTCGGTCTACATGGGGGCGAAGCCGTGAAGATCGGCGTAGTCGTCCCATATTTCACCCCGTTCGTCAGGGGAAACGAGTTTGGATTGGCCGAATGGTTGACCGAGTTGGGCCAGGATGTGACCATCATCACGTCGACCGGCAGGGCGCCACGGGAGAAAATGGTTACAAAAGATAACCGGATCTCCCATTCGCTCCCGTTCAAGGTGAAATACCTATGGACGCCTCTGGATGTGGGTGAGTTACCTCTAACGCCTTTCGTCATCAGGGAAGTATTGGCCGGTGGTTACGATGTCTTACTGCTACAGGAGGACTACCAGCCGATCTGCCATATGGCCTGCCTGGCAGCGAGGATTTGGGGGATACCGACGGTATTGTCGACAGAGCGCACCTATCTCCCGGCGGGATTAAAAAGGCTTGTGTTGGGCGCTTTTGATCTGACACTCAACCGGTTTACCCGTAAAAGCGCCACGGTGTATACCGCCCACTGTAATGCCGCGAAGGATTTCGCCGAGCTAGAACTGCAGGTCCCGCGGGGGCGCATGCGAGTAGTCCGTGTTGGCGTGGATGCGGAGCTGTTCAGGCCCACTGAAGGACCTACACCTCTAAAGCATGGCGATTTTAAGATACTTACGGTGGCCAGGCTGCACCCCTATAAAGGCCTGGATACGCTGATCAGGGCGATGGTGACCGTTAAGAATGAACATCCGAGCGCTGTCTTGTATATCATGGGCCGTGGGCCGCAGGCCTCCGATCTGAAGAGCCTGGCCACAGGCGTGGGTCTTAAAGATGCGGTCCGATTTGTGGAGGCGCCGGTGCCGAACTACGAAATGCCATCGGTCTACTCCAGCGCAGATATATATGTTCAGCCCAGCAGTGTCGAGCCCTATGGCATCGCGGTTCTGGAGGCCATGGCTTGCGGAAAGCCGGTAGTCTGCAGCGACGTCGGGGGCATGAAGGACACGGTCGAAGAAGGCCGGACAGGATACCTGGTTCCCCCCGGCGATGCCAATGCGCTTGCGGCGAAGATCGCTCTGTTGGCGGATGAGGGGCAAAAGCGTGCCGCGATGGGATATGCGGCCCGGCGGCGGGTCGAGGAGCAGTTCGATTGGCCGGTGATCGCCCGACAGTACCTCGATATCATCCGTGAGATCTCGATAAAGGGGCGGTGAGCTGCGTGGACGTCGCGTTCATCACCACCCGGCTGGTTGACAGGGATGCTCAGGGTAATTTTTCCGAGGCGACGCTTGCTGGTCTGAAGGAGCGCTGCAGCAGGGTCGTACTGTATACGTTCGCCTTTGAGCGTCGCCCGCAGGACGGCATAGAGATCCGGTATATAGGCGGAGAAAATCGGCACAGTACCATCTCAAACGTGAAAGCGCTGCTTCGAACCGGCCGTCTGGCCAGGGAGCTGGCTTCCTTTGATCTGCTGGTTCTCGCCGGGCCGGACATCGGTATACTGCCGGCGATCCACCGGGCGAAGCGATTTAATAGAAACATAAGGATCTTCTGGGTGTACCATAGCCTCACCCCGCCGGAATTCCTGCCGTCCCTGAAAGATCGGTTGCTCGCAAGGATCCGGAAACTGGTATACATTGCGTCAATGAAGCGCAGCGATGGGATTCAGACATTTAGCAGGTTCGTGAAAGGCGAGCTGGTCGACGCGGGAATCGATGCGGATAAGATCTTTCCCATGCCCTTTGCGATCGATACGAAGAGGTTTTCGACGGGAAATGGCAGCGCTTCGGTCAGGGATCATTATGGCCTGCAGCATAGCTTTGTCATGCTATATGTCGGTAGGCTGGCCCCGGCAAAGCGTATTGATCTTCTAATTAATGTGCTGCAGATGTTTGAAGGCGGCGTGGCCCTGTTGATCGTCGGCGGCGGCCCGGAGAAGGAGAAGTTGGAGAAGCTGGCGAAAGATAGCGGCGGGAATGTGATCTTTGCCGGTCGAGTGCCGGATGAGGAGCTGCAGAGTTATTATGCTGCCTGCGACGTGTGGATCACTGCCAGCGAGCATGAAGGTTTCTGCGTGCCCATCGTCGAGGCAATGGCCGCAGGCAGGCCGGTGATAGTCCCGGACGTAGCGGCGATGCCGGAAACTGCGGGCGATGCAGGGCTGACCTATCCTGCGGGGAACCTCGCAGCCATGGCCGCGGCGATAAGGCGTCTTAAAGACGACCGCGAAAGCTACAATCGCCTCTCTGCCACGGCCAGGAATACAGCAGGGAACTTTGAAATCCGGGAAAAGATGGGCAAGTATCTGGATATGCTGCTTGCATCAGGCGTAAACTGCCTGTTGAAATAACACACCGCTCACCTTTTTTATCAATACCTATAGCGGCCGGGAACAAGTACCTGATACAAGATTGCCTGAACTAAGCAATAAAATGTTAAACAGACTTATAAAAACCGGTGATTATGAGCACGCAAATTTCCTACTCAGAGAACAGCTCCAACTTGTAAACTCAAAAAATAGTGGACTGTGCAAAGTCAAGACCATGGTAGGCATCATACCTATAGTCAGACTAATCCAGGCACTGTACTGACTAGTTCAGAATAATAACCCCCAATTAACTATGGAAGAGAGAATGTTTTAGTAGTTGGGATTGTTGGTTTTGGATGGCTGGAAAGCGTGGGTTCGGACGGTTTTATTGGTTGAGCTGAGGTGAGTGAGTTGGATGGTCTTTTGAAGGATTGTCGTGATCCAAAGTTGGCTCGACTTCTGTCCATTTCTCACTTGTACTATGGTATGTTCTTGTTGCGGGTTCTAGGTTCTGATGGTGCGGAATTCTTCGTGTATCTGGGCTCGCCGGTGGAACGAGAAGGGGTGTCAGGGGTTGTTGACTTTGCCGGAGAGTGGTAGGCCTTCCAAGCTGACTGGTGAGCAGAAGGGTTTTTGGTAAAGTTGTCGGATTTACGGGATGGATTGGATAATAAGGGAGATCAGGGAGCTCCTCATGGGGGATTTCGATGTCCAGCTAACGTTGGATGGTGTGGGTCGGGTGTTTCGAACGTTGGAGATGAAACTGGGAAAACCCTACTTGAGGGATTATAGGAGGCCAGAGAATTCGGGGGAGCTTCTAAAAAGTATCGGTGAAACCCTTGAAAGCCTCGAAGCAATGGGAATCCAGCGCAATCAGCTTGTAGTCGGTTTCCTGGATGAAGCGTCCTCACAGACGAAGACCACTCCCGGATTATGGAGTTTCCAAACCAGTCCTCATCAAGAACACTAGTGTCTGGCGAGTTGACAATACGGTTTTTACACTGTTAACGGTAACAGCCTCGTCGATTTTAAAGAAGATGGGAGACCGGCAACATCCTCTCATTCCTGAGACCATCAGGGAAGAAAATGTTGATATTATGCTGATGAAACTAATAAAACACTATCAGGCCAAAAAAATACGTATCAATGGAAATGCTAGGAAAAGGGTTATGAAGTAATAGCTAGAAGATAGACAATAATTTTACTGGTTAAACATTGATATTCATGTGATCGGGCAGCGTCCCGGCCTATGCGTATCGGTCCGAGTGAGGAAGGTATCATGAAGGTAGTGATATTATGCGGTGGTAAGGGGACTCGCTTGCGGGAGGAGACCGAATACCGCCCAAAACCGATGGTATTGATCGGCGGCAGGCCAATACTCTGGCATATCATGAAAACTTATGCTCATTATGGATATGATGATTTTGTCATATGTCTTGGCTATAAAGGCAGCGCGATCAAGGAATATTTCTTGAACTACCAGGAGATGAACAACGATTTCACCATTGAACTGGGTACGCAGAAAAAGATCAAGCTGCACACCTCTAACAACGGCGATAGGGAAAGGAATTGGAAGATCACGCTGGTTGATACCGGGGAAGAAGCCCAGACTGGTGCCCGGGTGAAGCGAGTGGAAAGGTATCTTGACGGGGAAACATTCATGCTGACCTACGGGGATGGGGTGGCGAACATCAACGTTCAGAATCTGTTGAAATATCATAGAAAACACGGCCTTATCGGCACCATGACCGGCGTCCGTCCATCGTCGCGTTTCGGGGAGATCGTCCTAGATCACAACCGTGTTAAAGTTTTTAACGAGAAGCCGCAGGTCACCGAGGGCCTGATTAACGGTGGATATTTCGTGTTTAATGCCGGATTCTTTGACTACCTTAAGGATGATGATGCCTGCATACTCGAGAAAGAGCCGCTGAGCTCGCTGGTAGCTGACAGCCAGCTGATGGTTTATCCGCATAGTGGGTTCTGGCAGTGTATGGACACTTACAGGGAATCTGAACTGCTGAACGGCCTGTGGAAAGGCGGCAATGCGCCATGGAAGATCTGGTGAATACGGTAGGTAATGCGGAGAATGTGATGTCAGACAAATTTTGGAAGGATCGCAATGTCCTAGTCACAGGTTGTACGGGCCTGCTTGGCTCGTGGTTAACCGGCACACTGGTCGCGGAAGGAGCGAACGTAACCGGCCTGGTCCGGGACTCGGTTCCCAGGTCACGGCTAAATGAAACTGGCGTGCTGGGCCGGATCAACGTGGTTCGTGGAGCGGTCGAAGACTACCTCATGCTGGAGCGGGCGCTGAACGAGTATGAAGTGGAGACCGTGTTCCATCTGGCTGCACAAACGATCGTTACGATCGCCAACCGCAGCCCTCTTTCGACCTTTGATACTAACATCCGAGGGACATGGAACCTCCTGGAGGCATGCCGGCGATCGCCTTTGGTGAAGAGGATCGTGGTGGCGTCCAGCGATAAAGCCTATGGCGACCAGCCTAACCTGCCGTACGATGAGACTACCCCGCTGGAAGGACGACACCCGTATGATGTTTCGAAGAGCTGCGCCGACCTGATCTGCAGATCATACTTTGAATCGTACCAGCTGCCCGTCTGCGTCACACGGTGCGGCAACTTTTATGGAGGCGGCGACCTGAACTTCAACCGGATCGTGCCTGGCACCATACGATCGCTATACAACGGGCAGCGTCCGGTGATCAGGAGCGACGGAAGCCTGATCCGCGATTACTTTTATATCGAGGATGGCGTCAGGGCATACATGATGCTGGCTGAGCAGATGGAAAGCGCCGCCCTGCACGGCGAAGCGTTCAACTTCAGCAACGAACTGCAGATCTCAGTGCTGGATATGGTGCGAAAGGTGATCATCGCCATGGACAGCGACCTGGAGCCGGCGATCCTGAACCAAGCGACCAATGAGATCCAGCACCAGTACCTGTCTGCAAAGAAGGCCCGGGAAGTCCTGGGCTGGCGGCCGGCATTCACAATGGATGAAGGCCTGCTGCGGACGGTAGAATGGTACCGGGGGTTCCTGGACAGATCTGGCCGAGGCCAGTGATCCTATGAAAAAGCTAATCAGCATCGCCATCCCCGCCTATAACGAAGAGGGGAACCTGGATGAGCTGAAAAAGCGTCTGCAGGAAGTCATGAGCGCAAACCCCGGGTACGACTTTGAAGTGATCATATCCGAAAACGGCTCTTGGGACCGATCGTACGAGATTTTGCTCCAGATCAACCGTGAAGATCCCCGGTTCAAAGTAGTCCAACTGTCGAGGAACTTCGGTTGCGACGGGGGCATTACTGCAGCCATGCATCATGCAAAGGGCGATGCCCTCGTCATCATGATGGCAGACCTTCAGGAGCCTCCCGAGATGATCTCGGAATTCATCAAAAAGTGGGAAGAAGGGTACGATGTAGTCTACGGTAAGATCATGAAGCGCGCTGAGTCCGGATTCATGCGAGTTCTGTTCACCAAGATGTTCTATAGGATCATGTACCTGCTCACCAACAAGGCGTTCCCAGAAGATGTGAGCGATTTCCGGCTTATGGACCGACGGGTATACCTGGCGGTCAACTCGATGGAAGAGCGCAATAGGCTGCTGCGCGGCCTAATCGCCTGGACAGGATTCCGACAGTACGGGATACCCTTCGATCGCCGCCCCCGATACGCGGGCAAGTCGACCTTCAACTACATCGCGGTCTTCAAGCTGGCCTTCAATGGCATCTTTGCCTTCTCGTACTTCCCGCTGAAGCTAGCCACAGTGTTCGGCACAATCATCTCTTTACTCGCCTTCATTGCCGCGATCATCGAGGTCGCCATGAACCTGATCTTCGGCCGGGAAGTGCCCGGGTTCACCACGCTGATTACAGTCATCCTGCTCATGTCAGGCATCATCATCCTGATCCTCGGGATCATAGGCGAATATATTTCTCGTATCTACGACGAGGTCAAGCAGCGGCCCAACTACATTATTAGAAACGAGATCGGCTTTCAGAAGTAGGAGAGGAGAGATAAAATTGGAAAAACAGAAGATACGTGTGTGCGACTACATCGCGAAATTCATCGTCGAACAAGGTGTTAGGGATGTGTTCCTTGTTTCCGGCGGAGGTATGATGTACAACCTTGACGGCCTCGTGTGCAATGGCGAGATCAACGTGGTCTGCGCGCATAATGAGGCGGCTGCTGCGGTGATGGCGGAAGGCTATGCCCGGGTCGCTGAGAACCTCGGCGTCCTTATGGTGACGACCGGGCCCGGCGGCACCAACGCGGTCACCGGCGTGACGGACGCTTGGGTTGACTCGATTCCGATGCTGGTCATATCCGGCCAGTGCAAGCGATCCCAGAACGTGCGAAACTCCGCCATTGATGGACTCCGTTCGCTGGGAGGACAGGAAGTGGACATCCTGCCCATCGTACGATCTTTTACCAAGTACTCGGAGATGGTCAACGATCCGAATATGATCCGTTACCATTTGGAGAAGGCAGTCTATCTGGCACGGGAAGGACGACCCGGCCCATCCTGGCTGGATGTGCCGCTGGATGTGCAATCCGCCCATATTATCGAAGAGGATCTGGAACCGTTCGTGCCTAATACTCCTAAGGCAGATAACGCGCTGCTCAACCGGCAGGTAAGGGATACCTACGAACTGCTGAAAAATGCCAGGAGACCGGTCTTTATCGCAGGCCATGGCATCCGGCTTTCCGGCTCCGAAGGCCGGTTCCTGCAGCTGGTCGGGAAGGCCCGGATCCCGGTGGTGGCTTCCAAGCTCGGACAGGACCTGATCGACCATGATCACCCCTACTATGCCGGCTTCGGCGGGACTAAGGGGACGAGGAATGGCAACCTGGCGATGCAAAACGCCGATCTGGTAATCAGTATCGGGTCAAGGCTGGCCATCCCGTTCATCGGGTACGAATACGAGTTGTTCGCCAGGGACGCTAAAAAGGTGGCGGTGGATATCGACCGCAGGGAGCTAATTAAAAGGACAATCCAGCTCGACATCGCGATCAACGCGGACGCCGGCGAGTTTATCGACCGGCTTTCCCGACTGCTGGAAGAGTCGCCACTGCCCGAACGGACTGACTGGGTAGGGAAGTGTCGCCACTGGAAGGAGAAGTACGGCAGGGTAGAGGAGGCGGCCAAGCGCCAGGAGTCCCCAATATGCTCGTACAACCTGTTCGATCGGTTCTCAACGCTGCTGGACGATAAGGCGATCCTCATCGCGGACGCTGGAACGGTATACTGTATCCTGTCACAAGCGTTTCGGATCAAACATGGCCAGCGGGCGATCACGCCGGCGTGCTTGGGCACCATGGGACTGAGCCTGCCGCTAGCCATCGGGGCGTACTATGCGGCCCCAAACCAGACTATCATCGCAGTGACCGGGGATGGGTCACTACAGATGAATATCCAGGAGCTCCAGACGATCGTCCACAACCGTATACCGATTAAGCTGTTCGTTGTGAATAACAACGGCTACGTATCCATACGAAACTCACAGGATGCATACTTTAAGGGCCGCTACCTCGGTTCCAGCCCGGATAGCGGCGTGTCCTGCCCGGATCTCGCGAAGATCTCGTGGGCGTACGGCATCAGGTATGAGTCGATGCGAACCCAACAGGAAATGGATGCCAAACTGGGGGATGTGCTAAAGTTCGACGGCCCAATCATCTGCGAAGTATTCACTGATACAGCTCAAAAGATCATGCCTAGCGTCTCCAGCAAGGAGCTCCCCGACGGGAGGCTGGTGTCCATGCCGCTTGAAGATATGTGGCCATACCTGCCCCGCGAGGAGTTCAAGGAAGAGATGCTGATCGACCCGCTGGACTGCTCGAAAATGCCATGACACCCAAACGAACGGATTGTACCATGCTACAGCTGAACGTGAACGGCAAAAAACTGGACGATATCGAACTGATCATTTTCGACAAAGACGGGACGCTCTTCCAACTCTACCCTTTTTGCCGGAACATGGTACTCCGGAGGGCGCAAGCGATCTGCGAGGCGCTTGGCTCTGCTGCAGACCGACCGCTATACGACTGGCTGGTCGACCTGATGGGCGTGGACATGGCAGGCGGACGCATTCATCCCCAGGGCCCGATCGGCGTATATTCCCGATACTATGCACAGAAGATGGTACGCGACCGCCTTCGAGAACGTGGATTAGAGATCAGCCCTGAGCAGATGCGGACCGCCTTCGAAAAAGCGGATGTGCAGATCAATTCGGAAGAGGACATGCGATCGTCGATTTTACCTGTCCCGGGAATGGAGGATTTCGTGCGGAGCCTGAACGGCAGATGTAAACGCGCCATACTATCCAACGACGTGACCCCCCGCCTTGTTCAGATGGCCAAGATGTTCGGCATCGAAGGGTGCTTTGATATGATCGTTGGCGGCGACATAGTTTCCCGACACAAGCCAGATCCCATGGGAGCGTGGATGATCATGAAACAACTGGGCACAGCCCCAGAGACAACGCTACTTATCGGCGACTCAGCCCTAGACATGGAGATGGGATATAAGGCCGGATGCGGACATCTGATCGCGGTAAAATCTGATATAACAGACGCCGGGCTAATTGCCTCATATAACGCGATGCTGGTGGATGACTTCATGGGTATTCTGGTATCCTAATGAACAAATGACGCCCATATGCCGTGTAGCGAGGGCAATCAATACCATCACAAGGTTTATCTAACAACGCTCGTCTAATTTAACTCGGAATCAACGATCGAATGAACGAGGAATGAGAATGGAAATCAAACAGATGGAAAATGATCTTTACTCCAAGCTGCTGGTGCTGAAGAATGACTTCGGCTGTGCCGGCATCAAATCGGAGTTCGAGAACGAGGCCTCGGACTTCGCGGATCTGATCTTCCTGCGCTATATCACGGCGAAAGCAGGGCTCAAACTGTTCATCAAGATCGGCGGGGTAGAAGCGTTCACGGATCTGAAGATGTGCATAGATCTGATTGCGGATGGTGTAATCGTGCCCATGGTGGAGTCTGAGTTCGCTCTGATCAAAAGCCAGAACATGATCCAGGACATCTTCGGCAAAGTCCCGAGTGACAGCGGCTTCGAGGTCATCATCAATATTGAAACCAGGTCGGCCGTCGCTAACCTTGATGAGATACTGAACGCCATGGAAAGTTACATCACAGGGATAACGATCGGGCGATCCGATCTATCCTATTCCTATGACATTAAAGGCCAGCAGGACTCCGAGTTCATCAACCATGTGATCGAAAATATCCTGGAGAAGACCCTGTCCTATGGCGGGCTCAGGATCACCGTGGGGGGTGGAATCAGTCGCAAGACCTTTGAGAATGAGCCATTTATCCAGTACATCGTTCCCCATTTGACCCACATCGAAACTCGTAACGTGATCCTCGATGCTGCCAGCATCCAGAACAAGAAGGCGCTCGAGCAAGCGCTGGACTTCGAAAAGAGCTACCTACACTACAAGCTCGGGAAGAAACGCATGTTCACAAAGTTTGACGAAAGCCGATTCAGCACACTAAACCTGAGGGGATAGGCCTATGAGCGCCCGGAGTAAAACGATCCTGGTGACCGGAGGAAGCGGTTTCATCGGGGGAAACCTGATAAGCCGATTCCGCGACAGCAGGTATAACGTGATAGCTCCGGGACACAGGGAACTGGATTTGCTTTCTCAAGACGACGTTGACCGATTTTTCCGTGAACATATAGGAGACTGCGTGATTCACTGTGCCAACGTGGGTGGAAACAGGAAGACGCCGGATGCGAGGGACGTCGTGGGCAGGAACCTGCGCATGTACTGTAACATCGCCCGCAACAGCTCCCGATTTGAGAGGCTGATCCACTTCGGCTCCGGGGCAGAATACGATAAGGGACGGGCGCTGCGCAATATAGGTGAAGGGGCTTTCGGAGAGCGTATTCCCCTAGACGAGTACGGGTTTTCCAAATACTTGATCTCCCGTCAGATCGAAGCTTCTGAAGGGGCTGTCTGCCTGCGGCTGTTTGGGGTGTTTGGGCCGGGCGAGGACTTCGAATACAAATTCATCTCAAATGCGATCCTCAAAAACCTCATTGGAATGCCGATCCGGATCATGCAGAACGTGTACTTTGACTGGCTCTACGTCGAAGACCTCATGGACGTGACCAGATATTTCCTGGAGAATAAGCCAACGCACAGGGCTTATAACCTTACGAGCGGTACGACCACAGATCTCTTGACGATCGCCCGAACCATCAACGATCTATCGTACCGGCAGTCAGAAATCGAAGTGGTAAACCAGGGGCTTAACCTAGAGTACAGCGGAAGCAATGCGAGACTCCGCGGGGAGATACCCGGATTTAATTTTACGCCGATAAGGAAGGCCATCCCGAAAATGATGAAGTATTACCGGGAAAAAATCGGATCCATCGATCTGGAAATGATCCGCACCGACACTTATGCTTCCCGCTGTGCGATCAACCGAGAAAAGTCTGGTGGTAATAGTTTATGAGAATGGCTGCAATGTCTGATCTCCGTACGGCCCCATTGCAATTATATGAAAAGGTGATTGGGAAGGAAGAGACAAGACAGGTTGTTAAGTTCGTCCTCGTCGGCATACTGAATACCGCCATTGGCTATGGGCTGTTTTTCGTCCTCTCCTACTTCTTGAATTACCTGCTGGCCGTAGTTATCTCCCATTTCATCGGCGTCACAAATAGCTACCTGTGGAATAAGTACTGGACATTCCGCACTAACCAGAAAAATCAGCTGGTCGAGTTCGTCCGGTTCAACGCAGTCTACCTAGTTCTCCTCGGTACAAACCTCGTCTTGCTATGGTCGTTGGTCAACCTGCTCCGCTTCGATCCGAGGATTGGCCAGATGATAGTCCTGCCGATCACAACGATGATTAGCTTTTTCGGGCATAAATACTGGAGTTTCAAAAAAAGCCGATCATAGAAGGTGCCGGACCGCCGCCCAGTGGGCCGCGATGTCCCTGTCGTCCGCATTCAGACTGACCTGCACCTCCTCGACGACGCCAGGGATAAGGTGACGAACGGAGATCTGAGACTGGTTTTCTTCAGGAGCGGGTCTACCAGGATCTGTATTCGCTACTGGAACACCGTCAACGAACACATTCACGCTATCGGACTTCCGGACTATTGCCACGTAATGGCGCTGCCCAGCATTCATTGCAAACGGGAGGCTTCGCATAACACCGTCACTGTCTGTATATTCTAACTTGTAAGTGCCGGACACATCCCCTGAGGAGATCAGCGCCCAGTTTGTGTCGGACCCCGTGAGCTGTTCATCATCGCTGAACAGGCACGAACCAGGCGCTAGCCCTGGCTCGGGCTGTACGATCAGCTCGACGGTATAGTTCAAGCTGCCGCCCCTGTAATTGGAGGTGCCACCCGTGGTAAACTTGGCAGGATATCCGTCGCGGCTCCGGTACGCTGCCCCTCCTGCGTCATAGAAAGCGTGAAAAACGGTATTTGAGGATTCGTCCAAGCGTACATCCGGCTTCCAAGGGCGATCCCCCGCCCATGTATAAAGGATCATGCTGCTATTGTGGGACCGGTTCGTCGCTGTATAGTGGTCCAGAAGATCCATGTATAACCGCATAGAAGGAGGTTTATAGCTACTGTCTAGGAACACCCGTTGCGTGCCATCGCTTTTGTTTTCAAGCGCTTCCTGGAGGATCATATAATCATCGATCAGCAGGATCTCGATCAACGAGGGGATCTTTACAGGGCAGTATGTGCCGGTTTCGGCGTGGAGTGCGGACTGATCTTCCGACAGCACGATTACGCCATCCCCTGGATGGGTATTGTTACGTATAAACTGGGATTCCTCCGTGAACTTCGTATCCTGCCCGGAAAGTATCGGGTGAACTCCTGCTGTCACGGTCTCCGCAACGAAGCCGGAATCCGCCACAAGGCTCGCCGCCGAGGAGACAAATAGAAGCAGTATCGCCGATAACGCCAGCATCCCGGCCACTCCACGGGTAAAATAGGTCCTGTCGCCCGTCAGCCACTTAGCCACTTGGTTGTACAGGCTGTCGGCGAAGAGCGTCAGCAGCAGGATCGCTGGATACAGCACCTGGGGGAGGTTCAAATCGTGGCTTCGGCCCTGATAGTAGCTGAATATGCCGCAGCCCAGGATAGTGAGCATAAACACCAGCCGCGCCCGATAGCTATTGGATTTGGTGAGCACGGCCAGGACCGCGTAGGTAACGCCCGCGAGATAGACTATGGCGACCAGGTTCCAGGGATGAATCCCTGGCATCGGGAGCATGTAGTAGCCCAGCGAATAGAAGATCTGCTGATACTCAGTCATCATCCCAAAATTAGGAACCGTGCCCCGAACAGCATAGACATAAGCGACATAGGCCAGGATGGATAATGATAGGAAACAGAGCCCGACGATGGCATGTTTGAGTGACCTTTTCACCGCATCGACGGGTTTCGGCGACCTCAGCCATTCGTCATAGGCCAGCGTAAGCAACCAAGTCAGAAAAACGATGGCTCCGGTGTCCATGTTCCATAATGCGCCTATAGAAGCTACGCCGAACATCAGGTAGTAGGAGCGGCGGCTACGGCTTCGGAAGTATGTCCATGCCAGGAGCAGAAGAAGGGCCGGGAAGATCAGCCTGATCGGAATATACTGGAAGTAGGCATCTAGGGCTTCGACCTTATCGAAAAGGTAACCGTAGTATGCCACCGTAGCGAAGCCCAGAAAGGCGATGAGCTTGTTATTCACGTTAAAGTAAAGGAATATGGCGATGCTTAAAAACGAGATTAGCACCAGCAACGACATCACCAGCGTGAACCGCATCAGATCGAGCCCGATCACTGCAAACAGAGGCTGAAGCATCTGTGCATACAGGCCGTATTGACTAGTCGTGTCTACCAGCAGGGCTTTGCCTGCATGGACCTGAACAACTGGGTACAGGACAGCGTTCAGGTGATCATGGTTGATCTCCAGGCCCTGTATTCCATTACCGTTGAAAAAGTACATAAAGGATATCGGTAAGACGATCGCAGCTGATGCGAGAGCATACAACGGTCCCCCCCAACGGGAAATGGCGGCCGGTATTCGAAGCCGTTTCTTGAGGACATAGATCAAGGTGGGGATCAGCAGGCAGATAGCGACGATGACAATAACGGTCACCAATACACCGCCCTTGAACATGATATTATCCGACAGGTAGAATTTTCCAGTTTTATAATCGTCGTATAACAATAATCCCGTGAGGATCGTGGCCAAGGCGAGGAAACAATTACTTGCCCCCACGGAGGAAAATTTTTTCCACCGCATCACTTTAAGTAGCAGCGCGTTAAGCGATAGGATAAGCAGCGGCCCTATAATCAACGCCGATACGTACTGGAGCCGTTCGACGCTTTCAGGTTTGAAGCCGGAGGTCCCGTAGACAAAATGCGAATTCAAATAATCCGGATCGAGCCTATCCATATATCCGAAGCTGGCAGCGAGGTACCAGACGAGAAGTGCCAGCAGCAGGAGCGTGGCCACTGTGCCTAGGAAACCCGAGATGATCAGCTGTTCCGTGCTGAACCTGTATCCCCGCACTTCCGGCCCGGACACACCGTCCGACCCCGATTTCCACCATTTTAACACGAGCTTCACTTCGTAATCCCCGCTGGAAACACCTGATCATATCTGCTGGATGCATATATAGCTGCTGTGTAAATGCATCCTAAAAATATGGCAGGATAGGATAACCGGACGCTTGACCAATAATTATATCTATCCCTGTGATAGAACTGCATCCGACCGGGCTATCGTAAGTAAACACCTGATTGTACCATAAACGATCCGACGAAGAATCTATCTGAGTGAGAGCGAACAGACAGATCGGGTGCTTGCTGGGGCCGGGATGGTGACAGCGTAATGACCGAGAAAACCGAAGATCAGATCCGAAGCGAAATCTTAGAGAAAGTAGCCGAGCTATACCGGCTCAGGGGTAAAAGCACCGGGTTCATCCCCGGCAAGAGCAGAGTCAATTACGCTGGACGGGTTTACGACGAGAAAGAGATGATTAGCCTAGTGGACTCAGCCCTGGACTTCTGGCTGACCACAGGCAGGTATGCCGACCAGTTCGAGCGAGAGTTCGCCAGCTTCGTCGGACTGAAGCATGCGCTGCTGGTCAACTCAGGCTCGTCCGCGAACCTGCTGGCCATTTCGGCATTGACATCGCCCAAACTGGGCGATCGTAGACTGCGCCCGGGGGACGAGGTGATCACCACCGCATGCGGGTTTCCCACCACACTGAACCCGATCCTGCAGAACGGCCTGCGACCGGTCTTCGTCGATGTCGAGGAAGGTACCTATAATATCCAGGCCGATGCGATCGAAGCGGCCCTTTCGGATCGGACGAAGGCGATCTTTGTCGCCCACACCCTCGGCAACCCGGCGGACGTCGGCGTGCTCGCTGACCTAGCTAAAGATCGAAATTTGTGGTTCGTGGAGGACAACTGCGACGCGCTCGGATCGAAGTACCGAGGCCGCTATACCGGCACCTTCGGGCAGCTATCCACCTTCAGCTTCTACCCTGCCCACCATATTACCATGGGCGAGGGCGGCGCGGTGCTGACCGATGACGCGCTCCTTCGCCGGATAGTCATGTCGTTCCGGGACTGGGGCAGGGACTGCTGGTGCGATCCAGGCATGGACAACAGCTGCGGAAAACGATTTTCCTGGCAACTCGGCGAGCTGCCCCGAGGCTATGATCACAAGTACATCTACTCTCATGTCGGCTACAACCTGAAAGCCACAGACATGCAGGCGGCCGTGGGCGTCGAGCAACTGAAAAAACTCCCCGACTTCATCGAAAGGCGAAGACAGAATTTCAGGCACCTCCTAGAGGCACTGCGTAAGCATGAGGACATATTTATCCTGCCCCGGACGCTGCCAGATGCCGAGCCGAGCTGGTTCGGGTTCCCTATTATGGTCAGGGAAAATGCGCCGTTCCGACGTGCCGACATCGTCCAGCATCTGGAGGAACACCTGATCGCGACCCGAATGCTGTTCGGCGGCAACCTACTGAGGCAGCCAGCATACATCGGCATCGACTGCCGTGTCCACGGGACACTGGAAATGACAGACAGAGTTATGAACGACCTGTTCTGGATCGGGGTTTATCCGGGCATGACCCCAGCAATGATCGAATACATGATCTCGACGTTCGATCGTTTTATCGCGGATGCCAGGAAACGGTAACAGCATGAATGCAGTCGAACCAGATCAACAGCAGGACATACGACGAAGGCTGATCGGTAAATATTATCCTATACCAATCATCACTGTCTTCAACATCATAGTCTGCCTGTTCCTGTTCCGCATGCCCTTCGCTATCACCGACGATTTCATCATGCTCTACTACTCGGAGCGCTTCAATTTCATCAACGGATTTTTTACCCGTACCGACTGCTGGCCGTGGTCGTACCGACCCGTAGCATCGTCCTTCTACGCAATAGAGTACGCGCTGTTCGGCAACACGGATACTGGCTACTTCGCCACGAATTTGCTGTTGCTCATCATCCTCGCCTGTCTAATTTATTATCTAATCTACAAGGTCACCAGCGACCGGCTGATCGCTTTACTGGGAGCGCTGCTATTCTCATCCCAGCGGTTCGTGCTCGTCCCGGTCACCTGGGCCCCGGACGCGGGCAACATCCTCGTACAGATCATCTTCGTCGCCTTCCTACTCCTTATCCTCCCGATGCTACAAAAACGCGAGCTCGAGAACTGGAGAAAAGCGGGGATCTTCCTACTCGCCACGGTAGCCCCGATGGTCAAAGAGACTGGGCTGATCATCCTCGCCCTGACCTTCGTCCTCTTCTTCCTCGTCAAAAAAGACAACGTGATGCGTCTGCTCTCCATTCTCTCTCTCGCGGTCATTCTGGTCACGCGCATCGCGGCCATCGGCTTCTCATTCAACCACCCCGGGGACAACACCGCCTTCTTCTACCAGACCATCACCCTATACTACGTCCAGGGCGGGCTCCTCACCAAACTCCCGTACATGGCTTACACGTTCCTAGCCAACTTCACCGAGATCTTCCTGCCGCTGTTCAGCGATAACGGGTATCCGTTCCTGACCTCCAGCCTGGCCCACCTCAGCGTCAACGTGTTTTACATAATAGCGTACGGCGCGATCACATTATTCCTGATAAAATACTCCCGGCGAGACCGGTGGACACTGTTCCTGATTACGGGAATCATCTTATTCAGCGGCCTCATGTACTCGGAATTCCGGTTCCGCAACTTGGTTATACCGCTGATCATGTACTTCCTGCTCGCCGCCATGGCATGGGACGGCGCGAAGGGGCAGCTCAGCAAGCACCGGAAGATCATCGTGGCCCTGCTCCTTGCGATCATCGCGTTTCAGGCGCTCTATGGATTTACGTTCGTCAAGGCGACTGTTGACCAGCGGCTGGCTACAGACCTCAATACGGTGAAGGACGATATAAACACGGCTTATAATAGCCCGTTCATCGCGATGAGCCCGGCTGATAGGGAAGGGATCATGAGTTTAATCGATGGATATACCAGTAGTCGGACAGGAAGTACATGATCGTCTAAGTAGATTTACATGATAATATCTATCACTTTTCTGTATACATTCCCCGATTGAGAGCGAAATTAGGTTGAATATCCGCATCGGATCTATATCCAGAAAGAGGTTCGCAAATCTTCGAATGTTTTGATTGGGATTGAAAAGCTAAGCTGTAGGCGATCTGATATGCTAAAAGTAGTTTGGTATAAGGAAACTATCAGACAAAATATTTTTAAAGAATGCAAGAGATCTGTCTTGCCCGTAAGAGAGATCTCCCTCCCGTGTGAATATTATCAATAATTATTGTGGTAATGACGCTATTCATCATTACTCAAAAATGTTTTATTTTGTACCGGCCCAGCATGGAAACTCCGTACCATCATTAAGATGTGCAATTATCAGTATATCGGGCTTATCGACACCATTACTACTAACTTCCGGGCCGCTAAGCATTACTTGAGATCCGATTGAATAACCCAAACCGGTATTCGGGCTTATATCCAACTGCAGCCCACTATCATTTATTGCCCTTACATCGGTGACATTTTTATTATTGATAATGATAACAAAGGGCATTTGCTGGTTTAACATCGGTTGATCGGGGGCTCCCCCATTATTTCTGATCATGATTTGATCGCTGGATACTCGCTCGATACTAATTTTCGCCGGCTGTATTGCAGTTACAACAGGGGGGTGTAGATAAGATGTGATAAATGGTGTAGTATATGCTAAAAACAGTACAGTAATGGTGGCAGTAATGATGGTTGCGAGAGTACATACTGCAAATGTGAAAATCAAGAATTTCGAATTGTTTTTCTTGGCCACTTTTTTGTCCAGTTCTTTTTTGACTCATCTTTAAATTGTTTTTCCATCGTTTTTTCTCCTGCTATCCAATGCCTATAACCTTTGATGATTGGACAATGATATGTTTAAAACCACAAATACTTTATATCAACCACCCTACTATTTGACCAGGGAAACTCAGAATCATGGCGAACATCGCTTTTCTCCACGGCAGCGGCTACCTGGCTGACGACGTGCTCAACAAAGCACCGATCGTCCGCCATCTCGACCCGAAGCATGGAGTCTACGTGGCCTCCAGGATCAAAAAAGAGGTGCACGTAGGCCCGGAGCTCCGCAGCCTCGCCGGGGAGAAGCTCTATGCCGACATCGTGGCGGCCATGGACGAGATGGTTAAAGCCTCCAAAAAGTACGAGTTCATCTACGACTCCCCATACCTGAACAAAAAATACTCTGCCGCCGAAGTTCGGGAGATCGAAGAGTGGCTGGGCTACTCGATGTACTACCTCTGCACCTTCGACAAGGACTTCTACGACCGGACGAACCGCCAGGACCCCCGCGATAAATTTGAGCTGGTCAACTTCATGGCCGGTATGACCCTCTTCTTTCGGGATTTCTACCGTGACAACGACATCCGGGCGCTGTACACCTATCTCGAGGATGACGCGTTCACCACCGCGGCATATTATGTCGCTCTGCGCCTGGGCCTGAAGATCATTGGCGTCAACTTCGCCAAGTTCCCCAAGCGGGGCCTGTGGATGCGGGATAACTTCAAGGACGTATATGTCTGGAACGACCGGATCGCCGACTGGAACGAGCTGGAGCCGCTGTACAAGGAGGGTCAGATGACCGGTAAGTGGCTGATGAAGAAGCACGCCAGTTATTACTCCTTATCCTCGATCAAAAACCGCATTAGAGGACTGCGGTTCAGTATCAACTACCGGAGGTACGTGGACCATGTCTGCCGGCGTTACCCATACGACCGGAACATCATCGCCTGCACCACTATCCCCCGGGAATTCAAGAAATATTTCTTGGGCATGGTGCGCCGCATCCTGATGAAGACCATGATCACCGAGCCCGACCCGAACGCCGAGTACGTCCTGTTTGGCCTGCATTTCATGAACGACGCGCAGATCACCTTCCGGGAGCCCATGGCGGACCAGATCGAGCTGATCATGAATGTGGCCCGGGCATTGCCGTCTTCGTGCCTGCTGTACGTCAAGCCTCACCCGCACCGTCTGGGGTCGGATGTAAGCCACAAGGATATGAAGCGGCTTAAGAAGGTAGAAAACATCCGCATAGTCAACCCATCTACCCTGCCCCAGGAGATGCTGAAGAACGCGAAGGCAGTGGTGACCATTAACTCCGGCATCGGATTCGAGGCGCTGCTGGCGGGCAAGCCGGTGGTCGCGTTCGGTCACGAGTTCTACTGCAGGGACGACCTCTGCCACGTGGTCCGGGATTTAAACGATCTGCCCGGTGCCCTGGAGCGGGCGGTCAGCGGGGAGAAGGGTGGCGACACCGGCAGGATCCGGGAGATCGTCCGGCGGATGTACTCCAACGTCGTATGGTTCAAGGGCATTTTCTACGAGTACGGATACAGCGGCCTGACTGACTCAGATGGAGAAGGGATGGCCCGAGCGATGGGCAGCATCCTCGATAGGTACTGTTCTGGGTCGAAGTAAACGTGACTGCTCCCGCGGCTAAAGCTTGTGGGCTTCTACGCTTTCGCGACAGACTGCAATCCCAGTCTGAGAATGTTCACTGCTGCGTTCTCATCCCTATCCATGACGAGGCCGCAACAAGGACATTCGTGTGCGCGGTCTTTCAGTTCCTTCTTGACTGTTTGACCGCACCTTGAGCATAACTGACTTGTGCAGGCAGGGTTAACCAAGACTACGGTTGTACCGGCACTCACAGCCTTGTACCTGGTAGCAGTGATTAACAGTCTCCATGCCGCGTCGCCTATGCTCTTCGCAAGACAACTATCCCTAGCCATTCCTCTGATGTCCAGGTCTTCGAATGATATAAAACCATATTCTGACACGAGCTTACGGCTTAACTGATGAGCGAAATCGTGTCTCTTGTTAGATATGCGCTCATGTACCTTCCGGACGATTTTAACGGTTTTCCGTCTCTCCGGTTCGCCTTTCTCGATCTTCGACAGTTTTCTTTGCACTCTTGCCAGTTCCTTCTCTTCCTTTCTGAAGAACCCTGGGTTAGCTATTTTAATGCCGTTCGACAGAGTAGCAAAACCGGCCAACCCCATATCTATACCGATGACAGGGTTCACGCTCTTCGATATGGTTTGTATGTTGTCGGATTCTACTGTTAGTGATGCATACCACTTATCACAGGATCGGGTTATTGTCACCCGCTTAACATTTCCTGTGAATGGTCGGTGCAGTTTGATTCGCACATCGCCAACCTTGGACAGGTACAGCTTGTTGCCGTCCAGCTTGAATCCCATCTGCGGATAAGTAAAACTATCATACCAGCCCTTACCCTTGAATCGTGGGTAGCCAGGGACCTCACCATTCTTCACTCTTCTGAAAAAGTGTTTGAAAGCTAAATCCACCCGCTCTTGCACCTCTTGAAGAGTCTGAGAGAATACCTTCCTAAGTTCCGGAGTTTCCTGCTTCCACGATGGAAGCAGGTTATTCAAAGCGTATTTAGAAAGGGTTTCCCCACGCTCTTCATAAGCCGTTTTACGGGCCTCAAGCGTCTTGTTATATACGATTCGACACAGTTCTAAGCCATGCTCCATTGCCGTTTCTTGTGCTTTGGTAGGGTAGAGCCTAAACCTATACGTCTTACGCACAGCAACCTATCATGCAATATTCGCTTAAGTATTTTGCTGATACTGGTATACGGATTCGAGGAGTAGATTCATCCCACAGCTAAAGCTATTGGACTTTCTCTACCCCACAGCCCCAAGATCGTAAAGTCACAGATGGCCAGCTATGAGTTGGTTTTTAAAAGCAATGAGACCAGGAGACCGGGAGATAATGGCAACAAGACCATATTTTCCAGGGATTTTGCTTGAATAGCCAGCTTTTCCCCAATTGTCATACAAACGATCCTCTCGGGCGACGCCGTTAACACAGACTGCTCGTACTTAGTATCCGCAGTGTTGATTGAGGGTAGACCATGGGCGCTATGCTCGGCGGCTTGCTTGCTGTACTCGATCCCCCTCAGTCCAGTTGAATCGATGAGCGCAGGATTTCATGGCTCGATGCTTTTCAGCGCCTGCGCTAATCTCCTGGCAGCACTCTCGCGCTGCGCCAGCGCGGCGATCGCGAGCTCCCGCTGAGTAGGGTCTTTGAAGTATCCCCTCGCGTTCTCCACCTGGGCGCTGAAATATACCGATAGTTTTTCGAGACGGGCGATGTAGTAAGGAACCTTGCCCTTGAAGACCCCGACATTGCCGTTTCCCCGCTCGAGATCTTCGAGATCCCGGATGAGATCGTCGCCCATCACTATGCTGTCCCGGATACTCATGCCCACTTTCCGGTTAAAGTCATTCCGGACCCAGGTCCTCTTGAAAAGGTCCAACTCTTCGGTCTCTTTGTTGACAGCCGCCAGCACTTCCCGGAGGTCTTTGCTCAGGCTGATAGCATCCCCGGCCGTGACCGTCCCGACGGGTGCCCTGGACAGAGGCTTTTCATGCGCATGCGGCTGCGTTTCCGGCTCTTTCACCCCGCTGAGGATACCCGCCTGGATCAATGGCTTGAAGGCATCGGCGGTCTGGCCATGATACTCCCCAGCATGGACGATGATGTACGCGAAGCCCGCGGCGCAATCCTCGGCGGGCATCAGGCCATCGTATCCAGGATTCACCCCAAGGTGGGTAAACTGATCGTAGGTCATGCCCATGCGGGGCGCCAGGCTCCTGACAGTCTCAGTCATGGTGGGCGTGTCGATCATTCCAGGCCCGAAGTTGAGCACGGCTACGCCCTTACCCTCGCCCAACTCCAAGACCAGGGAGGAGGTCAGAGACTGGAGCGCGGCCTTCGACGCGGAATAGGGCGCGAGGTAAGCGAGACCTTCGCTGGAGAGCACGTTGACCACCACCCCGCTCTTACGATCGAGCATCGGAGGCAGGAACGCCCTGATCAACAGCACCGGGCCTTTCAAGTTTACCGTGTATGCCCGGTCCCAGGCTGCTACGGGCAACTCCAGCACCGAACCTAGGGCAGTCGTCACCGCGTTATTGACCAGGATATCGACTCGTCCAAACATACCGATCGACTGCTCGAAGAGCCGGCGAACGCTGCCTTCGTCAGACACGTCGGTTTTCACAAACAGCGCCCTTCCTCCGGCCGCCCGGATCTGTGACTCTACTTCTGCGCCGGTGTCCTTGATTTCTGCCAGCACCACGCTGGCCCCGATCATCGACAGTGCCAGCGACAGCTCTTTACCTATGCCCTGCCCGGCGCCAGTCACGACAGCGACGCGACCGGCGAGATCGTCCGGCTTGAGGCCGAGTGTTTTTAGAAGTTCGGCTTTCATAATATGATCGAAGCGTATTTTCACTATTTACATATATACTTCAATGTAAGGTTGGAACTCGAAAAAAAAGGAGGGCCGCGTACTGGCCTCTAAGTCACATGGATGTCCCTTCGCTGGTAAGCGTAGATCGCCAGCCCGAGGAAGACCGCCGCAGCGGCCAGCAGGATGCCCAGGTTGGCCCAGTCGATCGGGACCGCGGGGTCGGTGATGATCCCGGTGATACTGGCGTAGTGGAACAGCGAGAGTTTGCGGGCCCAGTCGATGCTGGAGACGGCCGAGCCGATATTCTCGACCATGTACATGGCGAACAGGACGCCGACGGAAGCCAGGGCTGCGCTGCGACCGTTGCTCGTCAGCGCCGAGAGCAGCAGCGAGCCCCCGCCCACAGCCAGCAGGAACACGCCTGTGAACAGCATGCCGACGCCGAACCGGGCCACGTCGATGTTTTCCCCGACATAGTCTGCGCCGAGGGTGGCGGCGAGCAGCATGGTGATGGCAATCACGGCGATGATGGGCGCCAGCGCGGCGAATCGGGACAGGAGCACATGCGTTCGGCTGACCGGCAGCGATAGCATCAGCTCGCTGGACTTCCCCTCGATCTCCCCTGCGAGAAAAGAGGCGGTGAGGAACGCGATGTATGCGCCCAGCGCGATGCCCATGTAGGCGAACGCCCACAGGATCATGAAGCCGCCGTAGGTCTTCGTGTTGGCCAGGTCGCCGACGAACGCCTTCATGGCCGGGTCGCTGAGCATCTTGTCTCGCCCGTCCGCCGTCTGCTTCATGGACGGGAAGAACGTGGCGCACCAGAAGATGTAGAGGAACAGGATGACCGCGAGGATCGCCAAGCCCGGGAGCTTGTCCTTAACAGTCCGCACATACATCTCATGAAGGACCGTTAACGTCACGTTAACGCGCCCCCTGGTAGTAGTGCATGAAGATCTCTTCCAGCGTCATCTGGTGGATGGTTATGTTCTCAACCTTGTGTCGAGCGATCTCGCCCAGGACACCCTCCATGTTGCCGGTCACCGTCATCCTGAGGTGGCCGTTCATCCGGGCGTCGTCCACGCCTTCCATGCAGAACCTGTCGGGGCTCACCTCGCCGGAGAACTTCACGTGGATGACGCTGCCCGCTTTCTTATGCAGGTCCTCCACCTTTCCCTCCGTCATGATTTGCCCTTCCTTGATGATGGCGACGCGGTTGCAGGCCTTCTCGACGTCCGAGAGGATGTGGGAAGACATGAAGATCGTCGCGCCATCCCTGGCCTTTTCATGGACGAGGTCCATGAAGGTCTGTTGCACCAGCGGGTCCAGGCCGTTGGTCGGCTCGTCCATGATGATCACCTCGGGGTTGTTCATGAACGCCTGGATGATGGCGATCTTCTGGCGCATGCCCCGCGAGTACTCCTTCATCTTGCGATCCGGCTTGATGTCGAGCCGGCGGGCGAGCTCCTTCGCGGCCGCGGCATCATAGCTTCCGCGGACCTTCCCGAAGTACTCCAGGAACTTCCAGCCGGTCATGTTGCCGTACAATCCGAAATCTCCGGGAATGTAGCTGATGCGCTTCTTGATCTGCACGGTCTCCTTCTGGCAGTCGAGCCCGAAGATGGAGGCGCTGCCGGCCGTCGGCCTGATGAAGT
>DATHCY010000287.1:0-15181 GCA_035319305.1 Methanocella sp. | reverse complement strand
CTAGGCTGCCAGACTGGAGACTGAGCAGGCTAGAGATAACTTGCAGGTTGTTTTTGACCCGGTGATGGATCTCCTTCAACAACACCTCTTTCTCCCGAAGCGAACTGACTATCTGCTCCTCCGCCTTTCTACGCTCTGCGACCTCCTCTCGTAGTGCGCGCTCGACTCTCTTGCGCTCCCTGATATCTCGAGCTACCCCGTGGAAACCGGTTGTCTTGCCCGCGGCGTCGACGATTCTCGTACAGCCCAGCTCCAGGTCCACCAGTCCGCCAGATTTGTCCACTGCCTCGATTGTCAGGACTATGGGTTCCTGGCCGAAGGACGAGCTTAACTCATGGAGTCGGCCTTCCTCCCCGCCCTTTGCGAAGTCAAAGATCGGCCGGCCTACCATTTCGTCTGGAGAGTAGCCCAGGATCGTTTTTACATTGGGGCTGACGTACCTCATCTCGAATCCGTCGCCAATCTCCCACACGATGTCGCTGATATTCTCCACCAAGCCCCTGAATTGCTGCTCGCTCTCGAACAGCAGCTGCTGGGAAATCCCCAGTTCGTCTAGCGTCCGGTTGATCGTCCCTGCTAGCAGCGCCACTTCATCGCCCCCATGTTCGTCCACCCGGATCGACCAGCCGTCCTTCCCGCTTACTCGGCGCACGGTGTCGCTCAGCCTGGATATGCGTGATATTACCATTTTCTCCAGCAGAGCGAACATGACGCTGCTGATGGCCAGGGACATCAAGAGGATGGAGAGCATATAGTAAAACATGCTTTTCTGTCCCTGCATATAGATGGTCCGGGGCTTGTCAACTCGGAGGATGATAGCTGGCTGCCCATATAGATCGTCTATGGCTGTATATCCATAGATGGACGAATCGTTGATGGGCAGCACATAGACCGAACTGTTTCCCTGAAGGGCTGTTCTAGCCTGCTTGAAGTCGGAGGGCAGGCTGTCGCTATCATAGGGCAGCACATCCATCGATCGTCCTGAGATCTTTTCGATCGATTTGATCTCGCTATCGTCGAGGTACCGGCCCATGATCAGTGTGCCTTTCGAGGGGCTGTCTCCATCACTGTTTTTGATCGGGTACGCGCTCACCAGCATTGGCTTGCCTTCAACCATGACTATTCCATGGGTGCCGTCGTCGCTGGCCGAGCGGGATAGCGGGTTGTTTGGCTTGGATAGTTCCAGAACCCCGTCCGGAATCGGGGTGAAACTATTGTTTTCCAGATCATAGGCTCGTGCGATCACGACTCTATCATCGGAGTTTAGATAGACGATCAGGTTTAGCTTCTGCATCTCGAAGGTCATCCCGATCAGGTTTGAAGTAATATAGGGGTCCTGGTCTGTGATATTGGACTCGTCGATGAACCGGTAGGTATCGTCCCAGTAGGCATAATCCACGGCGATTGTATCGATCGTCGACAGATCGTAGTTCAATGTCACCATGGCATTGCCGATATTCGACTCCATGTCCTGGTGCTCTATAGTGCTGTAGCTGTTTATCAGGATCGCTTGCGTTGCAAGGTACATCAACGTGATCATCGCTATAAGAACTAGAAATATGATGATCAGTGTTTTGTTCAGCAACTTCATTCGCACACCCTGAATACGGACAAGAAGATGGATTTTTTAGATTAATGTGTTTTATTTGTATCATCGACCGTTCATCAAATAAACCTGATCTACCTGACAGGTAATTACTAAACGTGTAGATTACTAAAAGTGTAGATCCTTGTATCTATATCGCGTAGGCTAAGATGGTAGCGGGCATATCGTGGTCTGGGGCTTGGTGATATTCCGCTGCTCACTCTGTTTTATGCATCTTTTTGATGGAAAAGTATTCGTAGGATTGTCGGCCAAGTATAATGATCACGGGCGCTCGACTGGTCTTTATGGTGTATTCTACCGCTGCATTGATTTACAGTCCAAGGGTATCGGTTTACATAATACTTTCACTGCGCTTGCAATAACATTGTATATGCACAGGCCGTATTTTACTTAATTAACAACACCTATGAGGTTTGAAAATGGCAGAGAAACTAACAGTAGAAGATTTACCTGGCGTGGGGCCTGCTACCGCCGAAAAGCTTAAAGAGGCAGGGTATACATCGATAGAGGCGATCGCTGTCGCATCGCCGTCAGAGCTGGCAGCTGCAGCGGAGGTCGGAGAGAACACCGCCTCCAAGATCGTAGCAGCGGCCAAGAAGTGCTCCAATATTGGCGGCTTCGAAACCGGGGAGGTCGTGTTCGAGCGACGTAAATCCATCGGGAAACTTAAGACCAACTGCAATGCACTGGATGACCTTCTTGGGGGCGGCGTCGAAACCCAGTCAATCACCGAGTTCTACGGCGAGTTTGGAAGTGGCAAAACCCAGGTAGCCCACCAGTTGGCAGTCAACGCACAGCTCCCGCCAGAGGAGGGTGGGCTGGGAGGCTCCGTGGTGATGATTGATACTGAGAACACTTTCAGGCCGGAACGTATCACCCAGATGGTCGGAGGGCTAAAGGATGGCGAGGACTTGGACCCGGAGGATTTCCTCAGGAACATCCACGTGGCCAGGGCATACAATTCTAACCACCAGATCCTTCTGGTAGAGAGCGCCTCCGAGCTGGCGGAAAAGATGCGGGATTCCGACCGTCCAATCAAGCTAATCATCGTGGACTCGCTCACCGCCCACTTTAGGAGCGAGTACGTAGGCAGGGGCACGCTAGCTGACCGTCAGCAGAAGCTCAACAAACACATGCATGATCTCATGAGATTCGGGGACATCAACAACGCCGCCATCGTGGTGACGAACCAGGTGCAGGCCAAGCCGGACGCGTTCTTCGGAGATCCCACGAGGCCTATCGGCGGCCATATCGTGGGCCATACAGCGACCTTCAGGCTGTACCTGAGAAAGTCTAAGGGTGAGAAGAGGATCGCGAGGCTCGTAGACTCTCCAAATTTACCGGAGGGCGAGGCGATCTTCTCAGTGACCACAGAGGGACTTAGGGATTAAGCATCCCTCTTTTACTTTTCTTTTCGTTGATCATAAACTATAAATGCAAACTTCTTACAAGCCACAACTATCTATGGCGTGGTAGTTGACACCTCACAGGCCAAAGATCGATTTGATGAAATTGATGATGCCACCTATAATATCGCCGATTCCACCGCCTCCGGCGCCCGATGTTGAATTGTTCGTCGTAGCACTAGTATTACTATAAGACGTTTCGTTCCCGGTCTGGCTCGCAGCGATCGTGCCACCGGTGCCGTTAATGGTGCCGTTCGACGTCACGTTCTTCTGGGCTGGAACCGATGTAGCCATCTCAGTTGGCGAGGCGTTTCCCCTTGAGGCGTTTCCCCTCGCTGAGGTTGGCATCTCATTTTTCTGGGTAGGCTGGGGCGTGACTATTGGGTAATGTACATAGTCAGGCATGACGATATCGGGAATGTTATTCTTTCCCTCTATCACGTTCAGGTTTCTGCTCCACATGTATCCCTCTATTTGGACGATGATCGAGTAGTTCCCTGGGGTGAGGTTGGAGAACGAGTATGTGGCGTTATCGTCGGTGGAGGTGAGTTCCAGTATCCGGCCGCCTCGAACTTGCAGGTATACGTCCGCGCCAGGGACTAGGTTATGTGTGGAGTCGTAGACGGTGCCGTTGATCGACCCCTCGGCGGTGTTGCTCGCTTCTGCAGCGGCTTGGGGTGCAGCGGCCTGCAGGTATGAAATTATTACTAGTGGTGAGATGAGCAAACAGGCCAGCAGCATTCGTGTCTCTATCGATGGCACAGGAACGCCTCTACCGTTTCCTGTTGATCGACAATGTTTAAGAACTTTATCAGTCGATAAGTAGGTAATAGATGATAACAGCAAAAACAGGGCGGGCCCTTACTTGATCGAGACGGACAGCATCAGGTATGGGGTAGATCAGATCCATTTTTCCATCGCTCGCAGCAGTAGGCGCAGGACTACGTGCATCACAGTCTATCCATCGGGCGATGTCAGGCTCTCTGTGCCGCTCCGTACTAGCAAGACGCAGGCAAGGAAATTCATTCACCAGAAAGCTGGCTGGGTGGTGAAGAAGCTCAGGGAGTTCGAGGCTCAGGGCTGTCGGGACTCGTCCAAAAAATACGTTGATGGCGAGGCGTTTCCTTTTCTGGGCCATGAATATTCGCTGAAAATATCGCGGGGCTGCGGCCCAATTGTGACGCTAGGGGAGTCGGTGCTGAATGTCATAGTCCCCGACCCGACCGATACAGCGTTAGTAAAACATGCGGTCTTCAGGTGGTACAAACTTCAGGCTGAAATCGTCTTCCGTGAGGCTGTCAACATCTATGCTCGGAGGCTTAGCATCGTCCCGCCTGACTTTAAGGTGAAGTGTCAGTCGAAGCGATGGGGTAGTTGCACTGCCAAAAATCTCCTGAATTTCAATGTAAAGATCGTTATGGCGCCATTGTCCCAGGTAAACTATGTGGCCGCCCATGAGGTATGTCACGTTAAGATCAAAGACCACTCTCTCCGGTACTGGATGTTGCTGGAGTCGATCATGCCTAATTACAGGACGGCAAAGAAGACTCTGAAGACCGACGGGTGGAAATATGAGCTTTGACTATTGGAACCGGAATTTCCGGGTTCTCGCGCGTTCCCGGGGCAGAGTTCCATCTGTTTCAGAGTACTTCTCTTTCAAGTCGTCAGAAGCTCGTGCAATGGCTGTATAAAGAGTGGGAATAGTAGATTATCTCAGATAGTGGATCTACGCTGAGGACTCAGGATGATTGTACGGATACTGGTAGGCGCCGTGGTCGGCGCGATAGCGGGGTTTATCATCGGGTGGATCGTTGAGCTGTTCTCCGGTTTCAACGCGGCGTTGCTTCATGGCCTAAATGTGCTCACGGGCATCTCAGGCGTCAGAACTTCGGCGCTGTTGGCGGCCATCGGCTTCATCCTCGGCATATTGGGTGGTATACTTCACGGGGTGGCGTCGAGCCGGAGGTATCATCGGGTATAGGGGGGGCTTGATCCGCCTTCTCTCGCCTTCTTTTAATGGTCTTGATAGCTGTCGGCGAAAAACGAAGTTTTTATATATCACAGAGCTACTGGTTAATAAAGAGTCAGCAGTGACTGTAGGCGGGGACGGTAGTGTCGATCGCGGAGAGGAAGGAGCGGGAAAAGGAACAGCGGCGTAATGACATCATTAATGCCGCTGAAAAATTGTTTTTTTCTCGGGGCTATGACAACGTCTCTATGGACGATATCGCCAAGGATGTCGAGCTTAACAAGGCCACGCTGTACCTGTATTTCAAGAACAAGGAGGCGTTGTTTTTCGCTATTGTCCTGCGGGGCGTCCGTATCTTGAATGGTATGGTGAAGGGGAACGCTGCGAAGGTTCGCACCGGCTCGGGGAAGCTCTGGGAGATCGGGCATGCTTACTTCTCGTTTGTCAAGCGGTATCCTGATTATAATCGGGTGTATAACTACTTCTACTCAGGGAGGTTCGATCTGGTCAGCCTGATCAATCTGGGCGACATCGGTAGCTATCCGATGGACATGATTAAGTTCACAGCGCTCCCTTGGGCCAATACTGTGAATAAGGAGGTCGTGCAGGAGATCATTGGTTTGAATCGGGAGATCTTTTCGATCACTACTGACGCTGTCAAAGCTGGCATCGATGAGGGGGCGTTCCGGGATGACCTTGACCCGGCTGAGGCGGCTGTCGTGTTCACCCTTCTGTTGGAAAGCATTCCTAATATGCGGCCTGATCTGAAGCAGGTGATGGATAGTCGGGGCATTGACCAGCTGAACTTTTCTCGGGACTTGGGGGACTATGTCAACCATATGTTTATGAACAAGGGGGGCGTGGGGAAAAGTAGGCGGTAGAATCAACCCCCTTCTTTCCACTGGAAAATTGCCGGGGTTTTTACTTTCGTCGTACGCTCAAATCTCAATAGCAGTGTTGATGCTGTCTGAATCGGATTTTTATCCTGTCGCTTGAACTGTTCCTCTATTCTGTGTGTATCAATACCAAACGTTTAAATAGAAAAATTACCAATGGTTACATGATAACTAATGGTTATTTTGTAACTTATGTATACATAATAACCTAAGATTATCTTGTAACCCGTAGAAAAATTCCTCGCGGCCCGGGGCTTCCCAAAGGTCCGGAACATGACCGAGAAAGACTTCCATAAGGCCTACTTCACCGGTAAGCGCGCCAATCGCAAAGTGAGCAGCCTGATATGGCTCGCTTGCGGAGAGAAAGAGTGAGCCCACGAGGCTAACGACGGAGGCTCGAACGTGCGAGAAGTTGCTGAAATCGTCGATGTGCATCACCATCGACACGATCTGGACCGCATACCCCCTGGTCCTGTACGGCGCGACGCGGAAGCACCCGGACGTGCGCTTTATGCCCGCTCACGCGGGCGGCACAGTCCAGTATCTGACCGCGCGGGCGGCGTTCGCCGTCTCGACCACTCCGATCGGCCAGCTCGCCATCCCCAAAGACCTGGAGTTCTACCTGCGGAAGTTCTACTACGACACTGCTCGGCTTCGCCCTATACATTCACCTCTCTGCAGATGCTGGCCTGCGCGTCGAGGATCGTACTCGGGACCGACTATGTCTTAGTGTCCCTGGCGGCGGTACCGTTCGCGATCAACGGCGTCCGGGGTTACCCGGCTTTAGCAAAAGCGATGTGGCAGCCGTCGAGAGAAAACACTTCGGGGTTGTTTCCGGGGCTCGGCAAGAGATGTTCCACGTTCGTGGTATGCAAAAGGAGTTGATCGTCGCATGAAAGCGCTTGCAATCAACACTTGTCCCTTAAAAGAAAACGGGAGCGTCGCCTCGCTGCTCGGCCCTTTCCTCGGCGGCCTGAGGCAGGCGGGGGCCGGGGTGGAGCTGTACTACAGCCGCGATCTTCTCATTTTCCCTTGCTGCGGGAACCTGAACTGTACAGTGAGGACGCCGGGGAAGTGCATGGCCTGGGACGACATGAGGTGGCTCCGCGGCAAGATCGGAGAGGCCGATGTCTTGGTGCTGGGATCGCCTCTGTACTACGACGGCCGCACCGGAAGCAAAGGCCTCACCGAGTCGGCGAGGCTGTTCCAGGAAAGATTGACCGCCGAAGCGGAAGCGTCCGCTTCGGCGCCGTACCAGCACGCGATCCACACGACCCGGGAGGCTGTCAGCCTCCGCAGGGTCGTCCTGGCCACCGGAGTCGGCTTCTGGGAGATCGCCGACTTCTACCCCGTGCTGACCCACCTGAAAGCACTCTGCTACAACACGTTTCCGGAGCTCGCCGGCTGCCTCTACGGTAGGCACGGGGTGACGGTATGGGGAAGGCTGCCAGAAGGCGCGTCCAGAGCAGAGATCGCCCGAATCGCCCGGTCGGCAGGCTTACAGCTCGGCGAGGAGTGCAGACAGCTCGAGACCATGCCCGTAGCCTGCGACGTGGGAGAGTCAGAGAAGTGTAGAGCCCCGGCGGTTCGGTGGACCCATCGAGAGTGGTCGAGCGAGATTCTGTTCGAACACGTGAGTATAGCGATAAGCGAACATGCAGCGATCGAGGTGAAAGGATCATGTCAGCGGCAGGCCGGACCTCCGGCACCAAGTTCCCGGTGAGGGAGAAGTTCGTGGAGGCTGCCGAGAGACTGTTTACCTCCCGGGACTACGGGGCGGTCTCCCTGGATGACGTAGCCCGGGAAGCCGGGTTCTACCCTGCTACTCTCCGCCTGTACTTTCAGGATAAGGAGACGCTATACCTGACGATCGTCCTCAGGGGCATGCGCATCCTGCATGCCACTTACGCCGAGTGCTCTCAAACCGAAGCCGCCGGCCTGTCCAGACTCCGGAAGCTGGGCCGGGCACTGATCGAGTTCTCCCGACGGTACCCGGACTACTATCGCCTGCTGTACAACGTCGACTACGACCAGATCTCATGGAACGGCGGCGCCGACGCTAGAGCGGTCAGAGGCCTGCACGACCGTAACCTGGGTCTGCTCTACAGAGCCATCGAGGAGTGCGTGCATGATGGCACGATCAAGTGCGATCTCGAGCCAGAGAAGCTGATAGTCTACCTCGTCGCGCTCTCAATCGGCCTGTTCGGACTGGATCCAGGCTGGAGGCTGGCGCTGGAGGTCGGAGGGATCGACTACGATCAGTTTATCATCGACTTCCATAGGCTGGCCGAGGGATGGCCTCCGAAGGCGAGAGCGGACTCCGGTGCAAGAAAAAGCAGTGAACGGGAGGTATACCATGAGTAAAGCAACTAATACCGTGCAGCCGGTCATCGTTTTCACGAACGGCCGGATCATTACCATGGACCCTATGAGGGGCCGTGCGGAAGCAATCGTCGTCGAGGATGGCCACATCACGGCTGTAGGCGACGGGAGTATAGCCAAAGCCTACGGCGACGCGGAGATCGTCGACCTGCAGGGCAGGACGCTCCTGCCAGCATTCATCGACCCGCACAACCACCTGTCCTTCGGGTGTTTCACCCCTGGGTGGGCGAAGCTGGACGGCCTCCCCAACAGGACCGCTGTACTGGGCGCGATCCAGGAGCATGCGAAGGTTCACCCGGACAAGGGCTGGATCATCGGGTTCCCGTGGATCGATGCCGAGACCGGCGGCGTCACGCTGACCCGTGCAGACCTAGATGAGGCCTGCCCGGATCGGCCGGTGCTGCTGATCCACGGCACGTTCCATAAGGCGGTCGCCAATTCTGAGGCGCTACGACTGGCCGGAGTCGACCGATACTACCATAATACGAGGAACGGGAAGGCTCTGCGCGACGTCACCGGGGAGCCTACCGGGGTGCTGCTAGAGACAGCGATGGCCCCGGCATTCAAGCTCGCGATGGCCCCGACCACCGCCGAGTACGCCGACCTGATCGAGGCTAGGGCCAGAGAGTTTCTGGCCTACGGTATCACGGCCGTAGGAGACCCTGGGGTCACATCAGCCGCTGAAGAGGCTTACCGCTATCTGCATTCACGCAGTCGCTTACCAGTGTCGGTGCTGATGATGCCCCATGGCGAGACGCTGCTGGACAACCAGCTGGGCAGCCGCCTCGACGGTCCAGTGACCGGCACAGGCGACACATTGCTCAGGGTAGGCCCTGTCAAGCTATTCGCCGACGGCGGGGTCCAGTCCACGGCCGCTTTTGCTGGGGTAATCATGGGCACACGGCAGACACTAGGGCTGCCGAGGGATGACTTCGAGGCAGAGCTGATCCGGGCGACCGAGCGCAGGTTCCGGGTCTGCGCCCATTCCCTTGGCAACGGGTCCACCGAGGCGCTGATCACCGCATTCGAAAAGGCTGCTCAACGAGCGCCTGCCGGCTTTGAGCTGCGCCCGCGCATCGACCATCTGTTCCTCACTAGCGAAGAACAAATCAGGCGCTTCGCAGCCCTGGGCGGCTGTGCCGCCGTCCAGCCACATTTCGTGACACGGTCCGCCAGACTGATCCAGGTGCCCTTCGAGGGCTTCCAGTGGTTCGCCTTCGACACCATGGCGAAGGAGGGCATGGTAGTGGCCACAGGCAGCGACAATCCCTGCTTCGGATCCGACTTTGCGATCCAGCCCCTGAAGTGTGCGGCGCTGGGCGCCTCCCTCAGCGGCGGGCCTGGAAACGTGCTCGTCGCAGAGGATGCATCCCCATTCGAGCAATGGCTATGGATGTACACCGCAGGCGCCGCCTATGTCAGCGGCCTGGAGCACGAACGGGGCATGCTGAAGCCGGGCATGGTCGCCGATCTGGTCGTGCTCGATGGCGTATTCGAACCGAAGAACCCGCCCGCAGTGGCGGAGACGTGGAAGGCCGGTGCTAGGGTATACCAACGCCAGACTAAATGAGGTCATTTCTACGGAGCACCCTGTAATGCAGTTGAAGTCGGCCGATCACATCTACCAAACCAGGTACCTCATCCTGGGCATAATCCCGATCGGCATGTTCATGTCGATCCTGGACGGCACGATGGTGAGCATAGCGCTGCCGACAGTGACAGCACACTTCCAGGTGAACATAGCCAAATCGCAGCGGGTGATCACCAGCTATCTCCTGGGCGATAACCGGCCTGTTAATCTTCTTCGCCAAAGCGTCAGACACCGGCAAGACGAAGATGTTCATGACGGGCTGGACCATCTTCACCGCCAGCTCGCTGGACTGCGAGATCGCGCCCTGTCTATACCTGCCGATCCTTTTCCGAGTTGCGCAGGGCATAGGTGCCTCGATGGTATCAAGGGTAGCCGGCGCCACGATCTACCTGGCGTTCCCGCCCACGGAAATAGGCAAGCAGATGGGCCTTTTCAGGCTCGTCTTCAGCGCGAGCAACGCGCCACTCTCCAACTCGATCGGCTATATCCTGGTCAGCGCGTCGCTCTGCGTGTTAGCCGGGACCGTCACTGCGGTGAGGAATCTACAGTCAAAGTCGGCAGAACCGGTCGAAAAGGCGGTAACGGCGTGACAGTTGTCCGATTTATTAGTAATGGAGGATACGAGAATGTCGAGATTTAACAAACCAATCTCAAGCAAAAAGGATAAGAGCGGCCTCATGCAAGTCGAAATTTTCCCTCAGAGGGTCCTGAGGGTCGAGACTGCCCAGCGGCTGCTCGACGAGCTGAACGAGATCCCGGGGATAAGGCGGATGGTCGTGTTCGGCCCCCGCATTCCATTCGAGAACCCCGACGACCTGCTGAACGGCAGGTTCGGCGCCGCCGAGAAGAAGCACCTCAACATCAAGGGCGAACAGATAGAGCTCACCGTCCAGGTCGGGCGAATATGGATCGAGATCGAAAGCCCCAAGATCGTGGACCCGATCCGGAAGGCGGCAGAGAATGCGCTGCCCTTCCCGTTCGAGATGTACGAGGGTCTCTACATCCGTTCGCAGCAGACAGTAGTGGACCACGCCAAGGGCATGAAGGCCGACGACGTCAAGCTGGGCCTGTTCGACCCGAAGGACAAGCGAGGACGACCCTCATCGTGCTGCGGGGCGCCGACGGATATCCCGAATGACCAAGGTTAACATGCTGGAAGAGCTCGCCCGGTCTCTGGGGAATTATGCTGGCACCACCCGCAAGCACGCAATCAAGGCGATCGTCAGCATCTTCGATCCAGAGGGCATAAACCCATCGTTCGGAGAGGACGCCGCCATCCTGGACTTCGGCGATGAGTGCCTGCTACTGGCCGCAGACGGTATCTGGGACTGGCTGATGCAGGCAGATCCCGAATGGTCGGGGTACTGTGCCGTCCTGGCCAACGTTCACGATGTCTATGCCATGGGCGGCAGGCCGATTGCCATGGTAGACGTCTTTTCATCATGCTCAGAAGAGGTCGGCGCAAAGGTGCTGAGAGGCTTGAGGTCAGGGATAGACAAGTTTGGCGTACCAATCGTAGGCGGCCATACCCACCCCGACACACCCTACGCAGCGCTGGACATTGCCATCCTAGGCCGGGTCAAGAAAGATTGCATCATTTACAGCAGCGAGGCCCGACCGGACAACGCCGTCGTCCTGGCCATCGACCTCGACGGGAGGGTGCACCCTTCCTGCGACCTCAACTGGGATTCGACTCTTCATAAAGACGCCGCGATCGTCAAGGATCAGGCAGCGTCGATGATCGAGCTGGGCGAAAAGAAGCTGCTCACCGCCGGCAAGGACGTGAGCAACCCTGGCATCCTGGGGACGCTGGGCATGATCCTGGAGGTATCAGGCGTCGGCGCGCAGGTTGAACTATCCAGAATTCCGAAGCCGCCAGATATAGAGTATCAGCGCTGGCTCCGAATGTACCCAGGCATGGGGTTCATTGTCACCTGCAGACCAGAGAACAACCGGGCCGTGCTGGAAGTATTCGAAAAACACGGACTGCCAGCGGCACAGATCGGCACGATCATGTCTCCCCAACGTCTCGATCTACTCGATGGACAGGACCGGACCACATTATTCGATTTCCGAACGGACGGCATCACAGGACTAAAACCTCTGAGAGGCTGCCAACTACGACCGTGATTACAATTGGAGAACTTCAATACATTGATAAGTGTCCGACACACTCCCGCAGTCCTTTGAGGAGCTGATAATTTTGACAAAAATATCCATCGACGAGAAGCTATGTGTCAAGTGCGGGACTTGCGTGCTCGCCTGCCCCTACCGATTATTAGCACAGGTCAACAAAGAGCTCCCGCCGTCAGCGCAGGATAGCGGGGCCTGTGCGGACTGCGGCCACTGTGTGGCGGTATGCCCGGCCGGGGCAGTGTCTCATCGGGATTTCCCTGCTGGTCGGGTCAGTCCTATCGACCGGTCTCTTCTGCCTACAGCAGAGCAGGTGCTGAACTTGCTCCGGGCGAGACGGACCATCCGGGCTTTCAAGGATCAGCCGGTAGAAAAAGAATTGCTCACGAGGGTCGTTGATGCTGCGAACCGCGGTCCGACCCCACATAACTTTCATCGGGTGGAATACCTCGTGGTACGGGATCGGGCGATAATTGAAAAGCTATCAGGAGTGCTGGCCGAAATCTACGGGAGGATGATCTACCTGCTGAAGAACCCTGCGGCTCTATCGGGCTTGCCCGAGCCCGTTCGAGGACGGATCGAGGCCGCCAGGCCAATGCTGGATATGGGGGAACAGATTCTAGGCCGGATCAAGGCAAGAGATGACCTCCTTCAGAGAGGTGCTCCTTCGCTCCTCGTGTTGCACGCCCCGAAAGATAGGGGAGAGTTCTGGAGCCCGATAATTGACGCGACCATCGCCATCCAGAACGCTTCGCTCGCCTGCTACAGTCTCGAGCTGGACAGCTGTGAGCTAGGCTACGCGGAGATCGTGGCCCAGAATCCACAACTGCAGGACCTGCTGGGCATACCAGCCGATCACAAGGTCTACGGCATCCTGGCTATAGGATATCCGAAGTATAAGTTCGGGAAGTGGATCGAGAAGCCGATCACAAAGATCGAATGGAAGTAACATAGAGGTTATAGCATGATATCTATTGTACGGATATCCCATGTCGAGGGGCAGCAAAACCCGGGTTAGCCAGGCTATCCACCTGGCGGCGACCGTGTTCTGTTTTCACTTGTTCTGTTTTCACTTGAGCGTACTGGAGAACGATGGCATTGTTATGGTTAGGGTTGGCGTGGGTCCAGGGATATGCTGTATAGCTGGCTGAGTGGGGTCGGCCGCGGGATAGCGTCTGGAAGGGGATCTGGCTCGGCTTTTTTGAACTGTATCGTAGAACCTATTGGCATATGATTGTTTCTATGGCTGAGCTGCTGGGCTTTCATTCACCTGAGGCCCGGCTATCGTAAGCTGATTTGGTCTTAACATCGTCAATCGATTTTATCCCGGACCATCACGCAGCAACCTTTAAATACCCCACCCCCATAATATTGAATAAAGTTCAATAATGAATAATATTCAAATAATTGGAGTATGCACTATGTCAGAACAATCGATCGAAACCAGCAAATGTGCCATCTGCACCGTGAAAGCGTGCTGCACCGATGACACGTCGAAAGGGCCGAACTTCTGCGCCACCACGAAGCATAAAGAGCAGAACGATCAAGCCTTAAAGCTATACATTAAAGATCACGAAATCAATAAGATGATCCAAGCCTCCGATAGGACACAGATGAGAGGCGACCAGAAATGGACCCGGATCGAGGACCTGATCGACTTCGCCCGACAGATGGGCTACAAAAAGATTGGCCTTGCCTTCTGCGGCGCCCTCTCCTACGAAGCCCGAATCCTCACCGGCATCCTGGAGAATAAAGGCTTTACTACGGTTTCGGTCAACTGCAAAAGCGGCGCGATCTCCAAGATGGATATCGGCCTGCCCGAGACCGAGGTAGCCGCACTGCAGGTCAAACGAGATCTGGGCGGCCTCAAGATCAAGCTGGCAAAATACGAGCCGAGCTGCAACCCTATCGGTCAGGCTCTGGTCTTAAACGACGAGGGCACCGATTTCAACGTCATTGTCGGACTCTGCCTGGGCCACGATACACTGTTTATCAAGCATTCGAAGGCTCCAGTTACAGTACTAATCGCCCAGGACCGCCGTCTCTTCCATAACCCAGTAGCAGCCCTTCACGGAACGAATTCCATCTACTTCGCGAAGCTCCTATCACCCGGCAACCCATAAAGTCCGACAAACCTTCGACTCAGAATTGGCGCCGAAAAAAGATCGCCCACCCGCGAGATAAATTCTTCGTGAAATACACGAAGGCAAACGCGGCCGACACCAGCCTTAAATGGTATAGACACATAACCCCAATGACTATAACCTGTGATACCATGAGCGAAAGGATGGACCGCAAGAGAGAAGAGCGCAAGAACCGGATCCTAGACGTGGCCGAGCAGATGATAGCCGCGAAGGGGATCGATGGGATGACCATGGAAGACGTCGCCCGGGAGGCGGATGTGGCCGCCGGAACCACGTACCTACACTTCAAAAATAAAAACTCGCTCTGTGCCTCGGTCCTCGCCCGACTGCTCAGGGAGGCGACCGCAACGGAAGCGAAGGCCGCAACTTCGTGTAACACTGGATCAGAAAAGCTGCTGGCCTACCGCAAGGCCCTAGCCGAATTCCTCCTTCAAAACCCCGGAAAAAGAGAAGTAATGCGCCAATTGCGACGTATCGACTTCAGCGCCGTAGACGACCCTGAAGTTATCGAGCTCGTGAAGGAGTATGACCGGGTGGTGCAGATCGTAGCCGGCTTCTACTGCGAGGGTATCGAGGAAGGCGCGATCCGTCCCGATCTCGACCCCGTGCCTACGGCGATTTTCCTACAACTCGCGCTGACGACGGCCTCGGATATCACTCCACTACTCAAAACCGTGCTGGAACTAAACGATATAGAACCCAGGCGATGGGCGAGGGTGACGGACGATCTGATAACCATGGCCACCCATACGGTTAGACCAACCGATCAGTCAGCCCGGGAGACCGAACCCGCTAAGAAAAAGTAAAGAAGACCTTGACCCAGGATTTCCCTCATCCAGTCGAGGCTATTTTTCCGAAGCTACGTCTATCGCTTTGAGCGCTTCCAACGCCCAGCCGTCTGACAGCGAATAGATTACGATGTCGGGGCTGTGGGGTAGAGAAAGCCCACCGGCTTTAGCCGTGGGATGAATCTACCCCTCGAATCCTCTTATCGAAAAAGATTATATAGTTGGCAAATGTATAACATTCTAATGGTTAGTAACAGGTGGACTTA
>DATHCY010000286.1:0-9159 GCA_035319305.1 Methanocella sp. | reverse complement strand
ACGTCTAGGCTACCAACACGCGTACAAGGGCTCCAGTCAATGAGCCTATTGCGTTCCGTTCCGAAAGGCGGTATGGTAGTACGAAATTTGGAAGCGCAAGCCAACGAACAAATTCGTTGGTGGTTGACCAATAGAGTATAGGCCCCTATCTTAAAAGGTTTGAGTATATAGCATATAGGGGCTCGCCTCTTATACCTATTCTGTTGCAGGCATCGATCAGCCAGTCATCTTGCCCGGTATGCGTACAGCGTGGATGTTCGTCTCCTCTCTGACCACCCGCACCCGGCCTTTGCTGGAGTCCAAAACCATAAGCGATCGTAGGTACTTAGCGGCCTCGCCACTGCCATGGATATAGAGCTCTACCAGGTCGCCGGCCTCATCTATATCGCTGGAGATATTGAACGAGTCATAGACTTCCACCGATAGGCCGCTCTCCTCAGCGATCCGAACATGATCCAGGAAACTGGCGCCGTAATAGTCGACGTGGTATTTATCCGGCCTGCGGATGAGCTGCAGGTTAGTGCCCCCGCCCCGCCCAGGACAAATCACAAGATCTGCCGCCTGGCTGCCGATGATGTCCCTGACGTTCTTCTCGGTGATCAACGGCACGTCGGCCATGACGATCATAATCGGGCCGTCCTGCGCAGCCAAGTAGTCATTCAGCGCCGGGTTCAACTCCTTCTCACTCACAACCGCCTTAGCGCCATCCCACACAAAAGGCCGGGTCGTCAGCAACTCCACTTCCAAGCCTGCAGCCGTGAGCGCAGACGTAATGTCATGCAGCATCAGCAAGGCCAGCTCTTTACGTTCCTCAGGTGTGAGCAGCGGTGACAGACGGGATTTGGCGTTGACGATCTTAAACGGGACAATTGCCTTCATTGAACTATTAAAGGCGCGCCCAGAATTTATATACTTTGGCCAGTCGCTAAAACGGCATACGTCGTTATCGCGCTATTTATTGATATACCTATAGTAGACGATCGCCCACGCGCAGAAGAATACGATCGCCGCTGAGATTGCAAAGATAATGTTCACCCCTGACAGAAGCCTTCCTTGAGGTATTGTAGTGGTGGGACTAGCTGGACTTTCGGTCGCATTCACCTGGATCGCTGGTATTCCTGTGCTGGTGCTGCGGGGCAGTGTGGTGGGGGTAATGTTGAACGGCGGAACCGCCGTCGCTTTGCTTGAAGGCGTCAAGGCCGACAGCGGGGGTCCTGCATAGCTGATGTTCGAAACTGTGCCCCTCAGGTAGCTGTCGCCATCGCCTGTCATGAGGTGAATGACCATATATTCGTGCTGATTGTACTGCTCCACAGTCAGGCCCTTACCGTCCACCCTCAGGGCCAGCTGATTCCCGTTCGAACCGATCTCCACATGGTGAGAGCCCTGCTGGAGCGGTTTCAAACCGCCGATCTCACCGTACACTGCTGACCATGTGCCCAAGCCCAAAGCAGCATGGTCCGGCACGCCCCCCTTAGGGATGCCTGTCTTGGGCAATGCGGTGGCGAAGTCCACCAGCAGCACATTGGATTTCTCACCCCTGGAAAAGTCATAGTCAAATGTCACGTTCTCAAACGTCCCCGGAAGCCGTAAAAAGAGGTATACATCCCGGTAGCCCATCTCAGGCGCACTTCCCAAGTCGACCTTGACCGCGTGGTCCATAATGGTGACATTCCCCCCTCCGGACCGGTACACCGTCGCATTATCAACTATACCTACCGCCATCATCGTATCGGTGCTCCTGTTGACATAGACCGACGCGTTCTGGTATTCGCTCACCTGGGTCATATTGGTGCTATTGTTGGCGGCGACAGCCATGGCCGGCAGTAACAGCATGAGCAAAACAACCAGCAGCGGATACAGGCGCATAGACATGCCTAGTCCGGTAACTATAAAAATTTGGTGTTAACCGCAGTGTATCGTATAATTTCTGGGTTATTGACTTCGATCAGGGCATTTACATCTGCGTTACTCAGCAACACGATCTATGCCTTTCCGATCTTTAGGTCTCTTGTAGAGGAACAAAAAGGGGAACAAAACACAAGACAATTTTTAGAGGCACACGAAAACACAAATACACTAAGGGTCCGCGATCAAACCACGAATTGCATCAAGGCACCGGTTGAAACACGAAGGACACCGATACACTTGAACTTGTTACATGCATCATGGAGAATATAGATATAATATGCCAGTCCATTAATGTGACATTGTGGACCGCAGGATGGTAGATTCAAAACGTATCACGTTTACAAAGAACATTTTTATCCCTGTGACGAATATGTGCAGAAACAACTGCGCCTATTGTGGTTTTCGTCGGGACATCGGCTCCGCGGAAGCTCATATCGTCCCCCCGGACGAGGCGAAAGCCATGCTGGAAAGGGCGGCAGCCTTCGGGTGCAAAGAAGCGCTGTTTACCTACGGGGATGCACCGGAGGACGGGCGTTTCACCGACGTGCTGCATCAGATCGGCTACTCTTCGCTTACCAGTTACGTCTATGATCTCTGCATAGCTGCGATCGATCTGGGCGTCCTGCCACACACTAATGGAGGAGTGTTATCTGAGAGCGATCTGGGGAGGCTGGCCCGGGTCAACGCTAGCATGGGTCTGATGCTGGAGACGACGGCCCATCTGTCGGCACATCGTCTGAGCCCCATGAAAGACCCCGCGACCAGGATCAGGTTCATAGAGGCAGCGGGTCGGCTCAGGATACCGTTTACTACCGGCATATTGGTTGGGATCGGTGAAACCGTGGAGGACCGAAAAGCCTCTCTGGAGGCCATTCGCGACGTCCACAGAAAATATGATCACATCCAGGAGGTGATCGTGCAGAACTTCATGCCCAAGCCACATATCCGTATGGCACATGCAGAACCTCCCACGGTGGCGGAGATGATAGATACTATACGCATGGCCCGAGAAATTCTGCCCGACGATATTTCCATACAGGCACCGCCGAACCTGACCACCTGCCTGTTCGAGTATTTGGGGGCGGGCGCCGAGGATATCGGTGGTATATCCCCGATCACCCGAGACTACATAAACCCCGAGTGTGCGTGGCCGTCTATCGAAGGCCTTCGGGCGCAAGGGCTCGATTTAAGAGAGCGGCTTCCTGTGTACCCGAAATATATCGGGAGAGGGTGGTACGGGCCTGAAGTTAAGCCGCTGATAGAGAAATATGCTGATAAGGAGGGCTATTGTGCTTAAAGATATGTACGATCGCTCGCTGGCAGGCGAGATCACCATCGATGACGCCAGGAAGCTGGTTGATGCAAACCCGTTTGAACTCTTCGAGACGGCCGACACGTTACGTCATGAGATCGTGGGCGACCGAGTCACCTACATAGTGAACAGAAATCTGAACTTTACCGACGTGTGTGTGGGAAGCTGCAAGTTCTGTTCCTTCCGCAATAACAAAGGGTTTCGCCTGACCATGGACGAAATCCTCCAGAGGGTTGGCGAGGCGAAGAAACTGGGGGCCACCGAGGTCTGCATCCAGGGCGGCCTAACTGAGGACATGTACCTCGAGGACTACGTGGATATGATCCGGTCGATCAAATCCACGTACGATATTCACGCTCACTGCTTCTCGCCCATGGAAGTCTATCACATGAGCAAAATGTCTGGGGTGCCCGTGACAGAATCGCTGAAGATGCTAAAGGCAGCCGGCCTCGATACCATGCCCGGCACTGCGGCGGAGATCCTGGATGATAAGATACGGGCGACTATCTGCCCTGGGAAGCTAACCACCGGCGAATGGGTGGACGTGGTCTCACAGGCGCACCACACCGGCATACCGACCACAGCGACCATCATGTATGGACACATCGAGACCTGGGAACACCGGCTCAGACACATGTTCATCGTCCGAGACCTACAGCGGGAGACGCACGGCATCACCGAGTTCGTCCCGTTGACCTTCATGCACGAGAACAACATGCTGAGCGGCCAGTCATACGGCGCCAGCGGCATGGACGATCTGCGCATGTATGCGCTGGCCCGGATCATCTTCGGCAGGGACATCCCCAACGTCCAGGCATCCTGGGTCAAGCTTGGCGTCAAGCTCGCCCAGGTGGCGCTCAGCTGCGGCGCCAACGACGTCGGCGGCACACTGATGGAAGAGAACATATCCAGATCTGCCGGGTCGACATCAGGCGAGTACATGCCCCCGGAAGCCCTCCAATCCATGATCCGTGCCCTCGGCAGAACCCCGCAAGAACGGACCACGTTGTACCAGCCGATAGGCTAAAAGCACCGGATGCACAAAAGCGATTCCAAGCAGTTCGGCAGGCCAGCCTGACGGCTCGTCCGATAGCGACCTGCCTTAGATCGATCCTACACCATCGTAAAGGGCAGGCCTCCGGATGGATTATGCCTGAAGTATTCAGGCAGAATAATTTTAAGGGCGGGGGTTCTACTTGTTACAACAGATAAAACCACATTGTAAATTTGATAACATAATCCTTGTAACATATGCTCTGTCCTTAAGAGACGGTTGTATGATAGGAGAGGTCTATGCAGAAACAGCGTGATGTGGCGGTCCGTTCGGGTCTCTCATGGGGCGTCGTGTTAGTCATCTGTGAGCTGGGCTTCGGGATCGTGATGTATCTGCTACTCCCAGGCATGACGAGCTATATCAGAAGCTTTGATCTTTCGATGCTGTCGCCCGTGATCACCGTGTATCTAGCATACCTGTTCCTGCTTATAGCGATCTACTTTACCTGTGGTATGATCACCGCCAAGTGGCTGATCTCACAGCCGCTTAAATCGATCGATATAGCGAAGATGGGAGCTCTATCAGGCGCCATAGCAGAATCGCTGCGAAGCATCGTCGCTGTTCCTATCAACATCATCATTTCTCTCCTATTCCCGTTTGCTCCTCCCGGCACAAGCATCTTCTCCGCAGCGCTGGGCAACGCCGCAGCCAGGCTCTTCTGCGGGCTGCCCGTCTTCGTGATATTGGCCGCAGCCGTCGCCGGCACTACCGCCTATATTTTTTCCATGATCTTCTTCCGCGAGACGAAGAAGGCACAATAGTAGTTGAGGGACAACGATCAACCCGATACTGCCGAGTACGAAACCTTTCAATTCTCAAGAAGAAAATCCGCTTCGAAAAGGGCTATATCTCAAAGAGCGTGCTTTAGGTACATCTTCCCTTCGTCGGTGCTGAACACTGGCGGGTCCCAATCTTCGACGATCTCCCGACGTTCGGCGACGACGGTTTCCTTAGTCACTGGGTTGAATCCTTGTCTGTCCACCTTTTTACGGTATACGAAGATGCCTTTTCGCTGCCAGCCGGGGGTCTCGTTTAGGTTGACCCACCGCTGCCACATCATCTCGTGGATATCCTCGAACCTCATACCCTTCATCTCTGCGGCGGCTTCACGTTCGTCCATGCCTTCCGATACCAGAGAGTAGAAGCCATACGACTGCATGTGGTTGCGCCATGCCTCAGATTGCCTGTATACCAAGTATGGGACGACATCCTCTGGGTGCAACGGGATTACCCTGGAATCGAACGCCAGGGGTGTCTCCTGTTTCATGGCGATGGTCAGGGCACTAGCGATAAACGATGGTACCACCGAGTCGATCTTTTCCATCCTGCCGTCGAAGGGCAGCTCGGTGAAAAGAACGCTGATCTCGTCCGAGAATGTGAATGCCCAGTTCGGAGCCAGGCCGCTATGTTCGAGCAGCGCCCTGGCTGCGCGGGCCATACTCCGTGCGAAACCGATATCGTAAGGCTTCTGAAAGCCCATACGGCTCAACGCCTCCTTGAAATTGCGTCCGTCCAGGCGTACGATCACTGGCGGCACCGTCCGGATAGCGCTGAATACTTCCTTGCGTTTCATCGGCCCCTCAAAGGTTATTAACGGGGGATAGCTATATTACATTTTCCCGGATCGGTGAGTGAAATGCGGTAGAGCGCTGACATACACAATCTATCATGTTTATTTTAAAATGTTGGAGCTCCAGATACGAGAGATCTGGGGCACGTGACGGTTAAGGCGATAAGGAAAAACTGGGGAAATAGGCGGAAGGTTATAGGTTATCTTCAGGGCTCGTCGCCGGCATTCCCCCTTTGCGTAGGGGGTGGCGGATGATGACCACATCGGCTGCTGCAGTGACCCATCTATACGGGATCTTGGCTTTGCTGGTCTCTGCTACATTGAAGCCGACCTCTTCATTGATGATGTCCTTGTTGTAATTATCGACCACTAGCGTCGATATCCTCCGCTCAGACGCGTCGATCTCCACGTCATATACTTTTCCAATATAGTGGCCCTTGTCCGTATACATCATCAAATCGAACAATGACGCTATGTCAGTAACCATCAGGACTCCTCTCCCATAATTATTGTACTATACTGATATATACTTTGCTTGATAACTTTACAGCATGAAAAGTTCGCTAAAGATCGGTAGCGTGCTTGGAATACCGATCCGGCTTCACTTTACTTTCCTGCTCGTACTTCCACTGCTGGCTTTCTCATTCGCTGAAGGTCCTTCGTCGATACATCTAGGATTTTCGGCCGTCTCGGACCCGTTCTTACGATACTCTCTGGGAACCGCTTCGGCTATACTGCTCTTCGTGTGTGTGATAGTGCACGAGATCGCCCACTCCTATGTGGCTAAAAGGAATAACATCAAGATTAACGATATCACTCTCTATCTGTTCGGCGGCGTATCGGCCATGGAAGAGGTGCCCAGGAACCCGTCCGTCGAGATGAGAATGGCCATCGTAGGGCCGCTCACCAGCATTGTGCTCGGCGTGATCTGCGGTGTTGCTTACCTCGGGCTTCCGGGACTGATGGCCAGCCCCGCCATCGGTATCACGGTCTATCTGCTGGCATATATGAATCTGATGCTGGGAATCTTTAATATCATCCCGGCTTTTCCTATGGATGGCGGCAGGGTGTTCCGCGCCCTGCTGGCCATGCGCATGCCATACATCGCGGCGACTCGCTGGGCGGTTTTCACGGGCAAGATGTTCGCGTACTTGCTCGGTATTATAGGCCTGTTCATGGGCCTGTCAGGTATCTGGCTCATCATCATCGCCTTTTTTATTTACGTGGCCGCAGGGGAGGAAGAGCGGAGCACGGTCACCTCTGTCATGCTGGAGGGCATGAAGGTCCGGGACATTATGTCGAAAAATGTGGATACAGTTGATGCTGGCTCTACTGTCTCATCATGCCTCCATACCATGTTTGAGAGGAAACATCTGGGTTATCCAGTGCTGGATGGGGGGAAAATGATCGGTATCATAACGCTCGCCGATGTTTCCAGGGTGCCGGAAACGGCTCGGGACCATACCTTAGTCCGGGGTGTTATGACCAGAAACGTTATTACGCTGAAGCCCGATGATGACGCGGTGGTTGCGCTTCAGAAGATCTCGCAGTTCAAGGTGGGCCGCATCGTAGTTATGGATGGCGATCGCATCACTGGCATCGTGTCGAGATCGGATATCGTGCGAGCTTTAGAGCTTCATGGCGTGTTAGTAAGCGGCGGACCAGGATCGTGAGGGAATTGACAGACGACAATAATAACCAGCCTCAGAGAGAAGAGTGCGTTTCGACCGATGCCAGGGCGTCGCTCAATTTCAATATACCGGTTGGCCAGCCGGTCTCCTCAAACCCTCGTGACAACATCGTGCTGGTGGGCACAGCCCACGTCTCGGAAAAGAGCATTCGAGAGGTGGAGGAGGCCATTGATCGATACGCGCCCGATGTGGTCGCAGTGGAGCTTGATGAGCGACGATTTAAGGCGCTGCAGCAACCCGATGAGCAGAAGAAGAACATCGAGATCCGCGAGCTCCTCAAGGGTAATAATCTAATGGTATTTATGATGCAATATATGCTGGCCTTCGTGCAGCGCAAGGTCGGCACCGAGGTCGGGGTTAAGCCAGGGGCAGAGATGATGGCAGCGGTGGAGGCGGCTAGGAAGAAGGGCATCGCCATCGCGCTCATCGACCGGGATATCGGCGTTACATTAACCCGCTTCTGGGCGAAGATGACCCTGCGCGAGAAATTCCGAATGTTCTATTCCCTCGCCTTGGCCATGGTGGGCTTCGGCACGGATAACATTAACCTGGAAGAGATCACCAAAGAGGATGTGGTCTCCGACCTGATCGAGGAGTTGCGGAAGTTTACTCCGAGCGCTGCGACCGTCCTTATTGACGAGCGCGACGCCTACCTAGCCCACAACCTAGTGCAGATCGGCCGCGGTCAGAGGGTTATCGGCGTGGTCGGGGCAGGACATCGGGAGGGCATCCGCAAGTACATCGATCGCCCTGAAACGATACCGCCGATCCGGACGTTGACCGAGATACCGAAAAAGCGCAGGATCCCGATCCTCAAGATCTTCAGCGCCCTAATCGTGCTGTCCGTCGTGGCCGTCATGGGGCTGCTGCTCCTCTCGGGTATATCGCTGACCCAGCTGCTGCTCGCCATCCTGGTCCTGTTCATCGCTCAAGGCATCCTCTCGGGCCTGTTCGTCGCAGCCATCGGCGGCCACTGGAAGTCGGTTGCGACCGCCTTCAGCCTTGCTTGGTACGGTTTCCTCAACCCCGTCCTGGCGATCGGATGGCTGGCCGGCGTAGTAGAGGCCACGCAGCGCCCGCCGACGATGGAGGATCTCAATACCATCATGGGCAAGGAAGACGACGGCATTATCGACATGATCCGGGGGATGTTCAGAAACAGGCTCTCCAAAGCGATCCTTGTGGCAGCTGTAGCAAATATTGGCAGTACACTGGGAACCTTCGTGGGCATCTTCCTGCTGGCGTACTTCTTCAACCTGCACGATCCGGTCGGGCTGCTGCAAACCGGGCTCTCTCACGGGTACCATACGGTGTCCGGGTGGCTGGGCTCAATTCTCTAATTTTGCTTCTTTTCGGATTTTAAATTGATCAAGCATTTTAATTCGACAGGGAAATCCGCTCATTAACTATTCCCGGAGACGGCAATAGAGGTGAGCCGCTCCGACGGGTGCTTTATGGGCGGAGATAATGACGCAGGCCTTGTGATCTCTACGGAGAACCTGACCAAGATCTATGGCGGTAGGAAGGTGCTAGACTCAATCAGCCTGAAGGTGCCGCATAACTCGATCTTCGGGTTCCTCGGCCCGAACGGTGCCGGTAAGACGACCATGATCAAGCTGAT
>DATHCY010000285.1:0-2263 GCA_035319305.1 Methanocella sp. | reverse complement strand
TGCAGATGTGAACGGCAGTCTGAACATCCTAAGAAAAGTAGCCAATGAATCCCTCGTAAGACGGATAATTGGTAGCGGCCTCGTCAATAGACCAGAGAGAAAAAGGCTCTCTTACGAGAGCAAACTTCTCTTCAAGCCCCGCCCTAAAGGGCGGGGTAGTTGACTCACTTACTCGCTCCTCGTTCTGGTGGATAGCTTGTAGATGTGTTTTTCTTCGGCTTTTTTGTCTGGGAATGGTACGCTGGCTTTCTGCATCTATAGCATGTGACCGCTTCTGACAGGGGTTAACATACAGGTAGCCGAATGGTCACTTCTCGTATATTGAACATCTGCTCGCCCGGGCTCTCCAGGATCGTGCGACAGATGCGTTCGATACGGTGTTGCAGATCGACGGATTCTTCGGGGGTAGCTATGCCTTTCTTGGTTTTTTCCTGCAGGTCGTGAAGCCCTGGGTCGAGCTTCTCCGGGTACAACCCGGCTTTCAGTGATACGCGGACGCCTCTTCCGCTTTCCCTGGATACGAAGGTGAAAGTCAGTTTTCCATGGTCGTGGATGATCAGGTTACCTTTGCCCAGCGTGCAACCGGTGATCACTTGGATCGCGTCCAGGGGGCAGCCAGCCGTTTCTGTGATGACCGCTACCTCCATCCCTTTGGCTTGTTCGGCGTACAGCCATCGCATGGCAATGTAGGAAGCGTAGTAACCGATGGCTAGTCCTGGACAGATATGGCCGTGAAATCTGACGGCGCTGGAGAAGGGGAGAATTCCTACACGATGTTCCTGGTCGTTAGGGCCATACATTATCGATCATCTGGTCATAGTATCATACATATTATATATAAAGGCTTAGTCGAGCGATGCATGGCGGTATTTTCGACGCAGATAAAGTATATAATGAAAAAACATTATAATATGGAAAGTTATAGATACCATTGGGTCCAACGGTAAAATACGTTGACGGATCATTATAGTCACAAATTAAGTCAATCGGCAGGCATGAGGGCGATGGTAGAACTAACGGTAATCCAGAGAGAAATTTTATCTTCATTAATTAACTTATTCAGGGAGAAAGGCCGGGCGATCAAGGGAGAGGAGATCTCCGAGCGGATCGACCGTAATCCGGGAACCGTACGCAACCAGATGCAATCATTGAAGGCGTTGGGCTTGGTAGAGGGCGTCCCTGGCCCCAAGGGCGGCTATAAGGCCACCAGTTTTGCCTACCAGGCGCTGAACCTGTCGGCGGTGGAACACGAGGCCGAAGTCGCCATTTACCGCAACGGAGAGCGAGTGCTCAATACGAACGTCGCGGATATCGACCTGAACACCGTCAGGCACCCGGATATGTGCCGGGCAAGCATCAAAATTCTAGGTGACATCAGGAACTTTAATGTGGGCGATTCCGTGCAGATCGGGCCCACTCCGGTGAACCGGATGATCATCCGAGGTGATGTTGTAGGGCGGGACGATATCAACGGCATCATACTATTGAGCATCACTGAGATCATCTCGATACCCAAGAAGCCAGTTAAGGACTACATCAGCCATCGCCTTATCACCGTGCCGGTCGCGGCGACCATCCGGGAGGCGCTGGTCGTGCTCGCCCGGAACAACATCCACGGTGTCCCTGTCGAGGACGACGGGATGATAACGGGCATGATCACCTATACTGACATCGGCCGCGCCATCTCTGCGGACAGGGGAGGAAGCAAAGTCGCGGAGTTCATGACATCCGATGTGATCTCCATCGAATCTGACCGGCCCATGTACGAGGCGGTCACCCTTATGAATAAAAACAAGATCGGAAGACTACTGGTCACCGAGGACGGCAGACCCAAGGGCATGATCACCCGTATGGACGTCATCAGCCGCCTTACCACATACTGAAGTTTTCGCTGTGGTGGATAGACGCCAACAGCGTGCGAACGCGGGGCAACGAACCATCGTGCGCTCACACCTTATCCAATGAGCACGCGGCAATTTCAGGTTTATACCTTTGATTTCCGCAAAACCACCCTTATGTAAGTTCTTCCGATGCCGACAGTGACAACCTATATATATTACTAATAGGTATACTTTACTAACCAATGTATATTTCTAATATCTATTGAAACTAAAGTGGTCGGTATGCAGTCGGAGCTGGAGAAGTGGATCAAGGAATTGAGGAAGGGCAGCACCAAGCTCGCCATGCTTTCGCTTCTGGAAAAACGCGATATGTACGGCTACGAGCTTACCAGGGAGCTCAACGAGGTGACTGAGGGTGTTTT
>DATHCY010000284.1:0-8617 GCA_035319305.1 Methanocella sp. | reverse complement strand
TTACAAGCTTCTACCGTTATCCCCCTTTCCAGGGAGTGCCACACCCAAAGGGCGTATAACTGTATCAAGAGGTCATCATGATGGATATTAAGCAAATAGTTTTTGGACAAGCGTACGAGCTCCTCCCCACCCTAAAGGATGAGATCTCCGCCCCGGAGGTTTAGATGAAATCGGCGCTTACAGGTATAATTCAACTCGCTTTGGTAGTATGAAAGCGGCAGTTATAACACCAGGGAAAAAGGACACTCTGCGGGTGATCGATGTCGGCAGGCCGGAGCTGGACGAGGGGGATGTGCTGGTCCGGGTGCTGGAGGCTGGCGTCTGCGGCACGGATCAGGAACTTAATTCGGGCGTCGTGGGGGAATCTCCGGCCGACGGCGAGTTTTTAATCATCGGCCACGAGAACCTTGGGATTGTGGAAGAGGCGGGGAAAAGTCCCGACGGGCTGCGGAAGGGCGATCTGGTGGTCGCTACGGTCCGGCGCCCTTGTAGGGGGCTGTGCTTTGCCTGCAGGAATGGGGAGCCGGATATTTGTGCCTCTACCGACTATTTTGAGCGGGGGATCAAGGGCATGCACGGTTACATGGCCGAGTATTACGCCGAGCGGCCGGAGAACCTGATCCGAGTGCCTTTGGAGCTACGTAAGACGGCGGTGCTGCTGGAGCCTCTCAGCGTGGTAGAAAAAGGCGTCGAACAGGCCTTTAAAATACAGGAACGGCACATTTGGAATCCTCGAAAAGCGCTAGTGGCGGGCGCCGGCACGATCGGGCTGCTGGCCGGGTTCATCCTGCTAGATATGGGGCTGGAAGTCTGGACGTTCGCAACCAGGGGGCGGGATAGCCCGAAGGCGCAGATCGCCGAGGCGGCCGGCGCCCACTATGTCAACGTAAAGGAGGTGTCGTTGGAGCGCATCTCTAAAGATTACGGGCCGTTCGATATGGTCGTAGAGGCCACTGGCTCCAGTGAGATCGCCTTTAAGGCGATCGGAATGGTCGGCAACGGGGGAGTCGTCTGTCTGGAAGGGCTGTCGCCGAAAAGGGCTGCTCACGTGATCTGCACTGATTGTATAAACATGGATCTGGTCATGGGCAATAAGGCCGTGTTCGGCACGGTTAGCAGCAACCGGTTACACTTCGAGCGAGGCTTGGCACGGATGGAGTCGATCGAACGCCGATGTCCGGGCCTGTTGGAGAGGATGATCACTCGTCGGGTTCGCCTGGAGGAAGCCCGGGATGCTCTGCAGCATGATCGGGATGACGTTAAGGTCGTGGTGGAGATCGGAGGACTGCGAAGATAAAGAGGGCGGCCGCCGGAAAGGAGGTCAGGCTCACGATGATCGCTTTACCTCCTGCCACGCCGTCCGAGTTGATATCGTCCAGCCGGACCTGATCGAAGGTCTGGCCGTTATCGTAGGAAAAAGTCCCGGTTTCATCGTCGTAAAGGGCTGCGGCCGGACTGGCTTCGTAGTCGTACGCCGCCGGGGATAGGTTTGGGTCGTAGACGTAGAGCAGGGTCCGGTTACCGTCGACCTCAGCCCGGTAGGCGACAATAGCGTGTCCCGGGTGACCTCCGCCTGAATAATATATGCCGATCACGGCAGGCCGACCTGAGGAGAGGCGGTCGATGATCTTCCGGTATTCCGCTCGGTTATCTATGGAGCTATTATCAAAGGTGGATCGGATGTAATCCGTTATGTAGTAGAAGGACTGCTCGGTCTGAATCTGATCGATATGGGGCATGGCTTCGGCTATGGTCCGATCGATCGAGGTAACGTTCGTCTCGAAGTCCTCCACGCTGGCCGAAGCCATCCCGTAGCAATGGCCGGTATGGCAGAAGATCTCATCATGGAAATCCATCCCGAGCAGAGTGCTCGCGTCAACGCCCAGAAATGACTCCGGGTCTCCCTGATTAGTAAAAGAGAACCCGTTGATCCACGGTCTGTACCCGGTATCGACGATCTCCGCGGACACGGGGCCCGTAAAAAACAGGAGGTATGCTGATAGAATCAGCATGGCTATCACCATCACACGGAGTTTCGCCGTCAAATCCTCACCTTTTATTAAAAACCGCCGATAATACGGAGCTATTTTGTCTTTTAGCGGTAAATCCTCGGTAAGTGAGGAAAAATACTTTCTGTTAACGATCGGTTACCTTACAGTCGCTCAAACAGAACCGAAACCACCCAACATAGCTGTCTGGGACGAAAACTAGATCATAAATCAGATCACAGGCCTTAACGATGCCGATCTTTGCCATCGCTGATCTAGATCCATCGGCTCTTTTTCCCAAGAAAGTATATTTGCCATCAGGGCTACTCTAATAAGCTACTCTAATAAGTATCTCAGTGAGGTTAGCGAATGAAGCTCAGAGCACAGCCCTACGATATAGAGGTGGGCAGATATGAAGTTATCATCAACTCCGCTGATGCAGACGAACTAGGCGTGCTGGCGGGCGACCGTGTCCAGGTAAAGGATAAAGATACCATCACAGCGGTCGTGGAAACAACTGATGCCATCGTGAGCCTGGGTAAGATTGGTATCTACCGAGAGGCGTGGGAGTCCATGAAGGCTGTCCCCGACGAGGTGGTGGAAGTTCTGCCGGCGACAAAGCCGAAGTCGATCATGTTCATCAAAAAGAAGATGGACAGGCAGAAGCTGTCTGCGGACGAGTTGCATGCCATCATCGAGGATATCGTAGAGGGAAACCTGACCGAAGTCGAGCTGACCGCATTCGTGACCGCGTCGTACATCTACAATATGGACGCTGACGAGGTCGAATGGATGACTCGTGCCATGGTGAAGACAGGGGACCAGATCTCCTTCGACGTCCATCCGGTCATGGACCACCACAGCATAGGAGGAGTTCCTGGCAACAAGATCTCTCTATGCATCGTTCCCATCGTGGCCGCCGCGGGGCTGCTCATACCTAAGACTAGCAGCAGGGCGATCACTGGCGCCGGCGGCAGCGCGGACCTATTCGAGATCCTGTGCCCGGTTAGCTTCAGGGCGGATGAGATCAAGAAGATGACGACCAAGGTAGGCGGATGCCTAGTCTGGGGCGGCGCTACCAACATCGCTCCTGCCGACGATAAGATTATTGGGGTCGAGTACCCCCTGTCCATAGACCCTCGCAGCCAGCTGCTCTCCTCGGTTATGGCCAAAAAGTTCGCGGTGGGCGCCGATACCATGGTGCTCGATATCCCCACAGGAAACGAGACCAAGATCAAAACGGTGCAAGACGGGCGCAAAATGGCCCGAGACTTCATGGAGCTGGGCGATCGTCTTGGAATGAAGATCGAGTGCGCGCTGACTTATGGTGGCACGCCGTTAGGACGGGCGATCGGCGGCGGCATTGAGGTCCGTGAGGCAATGGTCATGCTCGAGAAGTTCGAGGGACCGCGGAGCTTCCTGGAAAAGACCATCTCCCTATCGGGCATGATGCTGGAAATGGGCGGAGTCTCTGCCAAGGGTGAAGGCGCGAAGATGGCCACAGAACTGGTGAAGAGCGGCAAAGCCCTACAGAAGTTCAAGGAGATCGTCGAGGTGCAGGGCGGCGACCCCAAAGTAACCTCAGATATGGTGCCGATCGGGGATAAGGTGGCGACAGTGCTGTCTCCACAGGATGGGTATGTCCTGGAGATCTCCAATAAGAGACTGGTCAGCGTATGCCGGATCGCCGGCGCCCCTCACGATAAAGGCGTAGGCATCCTGCTGCACAAGAAGAAGGGCGATTACGTCCATAAAGGAGACGGGTTGTTCACGCTGTACGCCGACAAGGAGTGGAAGCTTGACGCCGCCATCAAAGAGTCGCTGCGGGATCCGCTCATGTACGTCGAGGGCATGGTTATTGAGAAGATCCAAGTAGTCTGATAGAAAAAAATTGAGCTGTGACGCAGGCTCACCCTATCAAAATATATTTGGTATAAATGAAGGGCTCAGCGAGCCCTTGGCGCCCTCATCGAAGTGGCTGTTCTGACGGCCTTTTTCTTCGGAGCTGCCTTCGCTGTTACCTTTCTGGAAGAAGCCTTTACCGGGACCGCGCCCTTTTCCTGCTGCTCGGCCGTGTTTAGCGGGGTGTTACAGCGGTTGCACTCTGTAACACACCACCGATGATACCGGGCGGTACATGCCGGGCATACGATGGCGTCGTCCTTCTTGACTCTCAGGCCGCACTCATCGCAGCGGCCGGCCTCGTCCTCCTCGAGGTCGTCATCTATCCTGTCTTCTGCCTCAATCTCGTCGAAGTCGTCGTCATCAACGTATGTCATATGAACTCCAGCATGAATCCTATCTTAGATAATATTTAAAATTTGTGGGCGGTAAAGGGGAGGGATTTTATTGCAACCGCCGATATTTATAAGCATAGTACCTCTCCAACGCGGATTACGCGTACAGTAGGCGACAGCTTTTTATTTTCTCCCATATAGACTGATATCGTTGTGATCAAATGGCCGATCCGAATATAAAGGAGAAGGTAGATGAAGCAGTTACCCGTGGGGATTATCCCGATAAAAAGACCGCTGTAGAGGAGCTGACGAAGGGGCTGATCGATGTCCAGAAGGGCATGCTGAAAGGCCGGATCGTTGGAAATCCGGTGGTAGTTGTGGAAAACTCCCGTGTCGAGAATTGGACCTCCATGCTGCAGCAGGCCGGCGGTGACGAAAATAAGGCGATGAAAATGTACGCCGATGAAATCAAAAAATCGGGCGTCTAAATAACCATTAACACCATTAGCTATTTTAACCGATGATTAGCAGGTCCTCAGGCGTCATGACGCCTGCCAGAGTCCTGATGGTGGTCATGGTATTAATATCCCTGGTGACGAATAGTGCATTGTTGCGCTGGGCAAAGACGACATGCAATGCCCTCATAAAGGGCACATCGTAGGTGTTGGAGATTTTGGTTGCTCCCCGGAGAATGTCCTCGTTTATCACGAGCAGATCGCTGCCGTTCAGTAGCAGCATCGGCCTGAGTATCTGATCGATATATTCAGCTGGCACGCCAATAGCCCGGAGTTCGGCAGCAGTATGCTCTGATGCCATCACCTGATACTTTCCCTCGGCAGCTTGGTAGAGTAGCTTCGCTATATTCTCACCCAGCTTAACGCCGTTCGCTTCCTCGTCGATCAGAAGGCTGAGGATCACGTTCGTGTCCAGATATAGCTTAAGCTTGTTTGGCGGGGCCATAATAGTATAGAATTGTCTTCCGGATATTTATAGTCGTTCTCGAATGGTTTGTGGGGTGAGGTCGTATCAATACCTCGCCTCTGTGTGGCATTGTAGCGTTCGAGTTGCCTTATTGATCTGAGTGAGCGGGAGAAGAGTAACAGTCAGTAACTAATTGGCTAAAGTCGCCGGCCTTTGTCTATTATACAGCCCCAAAGAACGTGCGTTTATTACTTCAGGCTTGCGAAGGCAAGATTTGGCTTTTATCAGGCGGATCCTGCTAGTAATTGGCGTACGCTACGATGAGTCGGGTGGGTTGTGTTATTCTCCGAATTTGACGATCGAAATTTCCCCGTTGCTGAGATCCATGAGGGGGATGCGAGCTGGATCTGGGTTTATATTCATCCTTTTCTGGAACTCGGTTTGTCCTTGCCAGGTGCCGGAATTTGCTAGGATGACTCCGCGGTGGCGGCAGACTCCCACGGTGTGGACGTGGCCGGTGTGGATGACGTCGGGCAGGGGGTCGATGACGAAGTGATCCTTGGATTCTGGCGCGATCATAACGCGGCCTCCATAGATAGGGGATAGATGGCGGCGTTTTAATAATTCGGCTACGGCAAGTTCCGGTTTAGCATAGGAAGCGCCTGGGAGGTTGGAGACCAGATCGTCGATGGATCGGCCGTGATAAACAAGGAATCTGACCCCCTCTATTTCCACTGCAGATGGGTTGCCGACAAAGGTGATGTTGCTTCGGGTGAACATATCTTGGATTTCAGGCGGCAGCGCTGGCTGGGGTTCGGCTTGTCTGACGGCATCATGGTTGCCTGGGGAGATGATCACCTTGATGTGCTGGGGGATCATGTCGAAGTATTCTGCGGCTTTGCGATATTGGTCGTACACGTCCATGATGCGGAGTTCCTTCTCTTGGCCTGGGTATATGCCGACACCGTCGACTAGATCTCCTGCGACTACGAGATAACGTAGCCGGGACAGCAGGTCTGCGTCATGCTCGGTGGCAGAGTTGCCGCTGATCCAGTCGATAAAGCTCAGCCAGCTGTCCTCCAGAAACGTGTCGCTACCTACGTGCACGTCGGATATTAGCGCTGTCACGGATGGTTCGTCTGAACGCCCTGGGATGTTGGTATGTGGCACGTCGGGGTATATGATCGATTTCGCGATCAGCAGGCCGCCATCTCCGGAGAGGGTGCCGGTAACGCCGACCACCTCATCTAGGATGAGGTGGGTGCCGAAGATCTCGCTATCCTTCATGATCAGTACATTGATTGAGCTGGTAGGATCCTCTATCTCTATCATTCGGTGGCCTCCTGATGTTGTACGGAGGTCGCTGACCATGCCGATGATCGACAGTTCGTTTTTCTCTCCTCTGCGAGCGCCCCGTTTCAGGCTTTCGATTGGGCGGGCGCTTATGCGGTTGCGGATCATGTCACCTAGCGCCGAATATCGGTAGCGAAAGTAGCCTACAAATTCGTCGTAATTACCGATGCAGGTAGAGTTATTGGTGATGTCTTGGATTATCTTGATTTCTTTAGTCCTGGTCGGGGGTATGATCTTTGATACGGTCTTGGGATTGTAAACTGGTGGTGTGGTTGGAGTCTTGATCTGGGCTGATATGGAGAGGATCCGGGTTACGTCGTCTAGTGTGACGATGAATGCGGAGGGATCCATACCGCGGATAAGCCGATCTACCTCTGCGTCGCTGCGGGTTCCTAGCGTCTCCAGAGCTCCGGGTTCGACCACGAAACCCCTGTGGGCAAGCTTGTGGATGATCTCCTTCTCTGACATGGGTATTATATGGTCATCGATGTAGTTTTTATAGGTGTTGGTTTGAGGGTTTTCCGTTAGGGTTCGACAGCAATGTTTATAGCAATGCTTATATTATATAAATGTTGATATTTAAAGCTGGAGCGGATAGGGTGGACCTTTTAAAAAAATTTATGACCAGTAAAAATTTCTGGGTTTCTACCGCGAGGGAGTTTTTATTTGCCATCGCCGCAATCGCGGTCGTAGCCGGGGTGCTTTTCGCCTACTCAGGCGTATGGCCCCCGCTGGTAAGCGTCGACGGCCTGAGCATGTTCCCGAACATGCAGAATGGAGATCTCATACTCATCCAGAAGCTGAGTCCGGACCAGATCCAAACGTATGCTGAAGCAAAACAGGCCGGCTACACGACATTTAACGGGTACGGCGACGTGCTAGTGTATAGGCCTTTCGGACGGACTGATATGACACCGGTCATTCACCGTGCCATGACTAGAGTGAGCGCTTCCCAGCCCATGTGGCAAGGTAGTGTGCCCGCGCCGAACGACGGCTTCGTAACACAAGGCGACAATAACTACCTATACGACCAGAGCAGCGGCATCTGCCCTAACACACCGGTAAAAACAGACTGGATCCTCGGAGTGGCCAAGTTCCGAATACCATATCTAGGGTATGTGCGAAGCCTTATAAGCTTCATTTGACGCCGATCATTTTTTCTTCGCCGCTGCCGCAGACTGTTGGGCCGCCTGACCTTCGGATTTACCCTCCTTCATCTGACGGAGCTTGGAAATAATATACTGCAGTTCCGGAGTGTTTGGCGGGCTAGCACCCCGGAAAGAATATTGGACGATACCGTTTCTATCGATGATAAACGCCGCGGGCCAAGTCCAATTCTTCATGGGATCGTAAACGTCGTACATTTTCACAGTCTTCAACTCAGGATCGCTTAATACTCTGAATGGCGGCTTAAGGTTGTCAGTCAGCGTTTTCACTTTGCCTTGGAGCTCTGGAGTGATAGCCAATACCTCTGTATCAAGGCTTTTTATATCCGAGTACATCCTAGCAAGTTCCCGGAGACCGCGCATCGCAAATAGGTCAAAACCCCCAAGAAAGAATAAAAGCAATACATTATCCCTACCACGATAATCCTCCAACGCTACCTCCCGGCCTTCTCCATCTTTAAGCCTAAAATTTTCCGCCTGGATCCCCACGTCCAGCCTCAATGTCATCCGGTACATACGTGATCAACTGAAATTGATACTCCGACGTTAAATAACGTCCCCGCGATTTGATCAGGCCGAGCGTGGAGCGAGCGAAAACCTACGGTTTTAGCCGTGGAGAGAAGCGGGCCTCCCTTGTCCTTTCACCACCCCAAAACTTATGCAAACACGTGTATTAAGTGGTTGATATATAAGGTGTATAGGTATAGCTCCATCCTACTAAGACACAGGAGAAAACAACAGAGCGTATACTGGAACTATGCAGGATAACGTACAACGAAACCGTACAACGAAACATTACCATTTTCTCATTGTGACTGCTCCCACGACTAAAGTCGTGGGCTTCTATGCCTTAACGGCAACAGACTGCAGTCCCAGTCTGAGAATGTTCACCGCTGCATTCTGGTCTCTATCCATGACCAGCCCGCATGTCGGACATTCGTGTGTACGGTCT
>DATHCY010000283.1:0-2716 GCA_035319305.1 Methanocella sp. | reverse complement strand
ATAAGATGGGCCTGAAAAGCTACGCAGAAGCCGAGAAAAAGTATTTGACGACGTTGCAGTATGCGGTGGACCACGGGCTGAGGACGCGGTGCCATATCGAGGATACCTCACGGGCAAACTATGATTTCGTGTATCCCTTTGTGGAGAAGCTCCTCGAGATCGACCCCGACACGATCCTGAGGATCTGCGATACGCTAGGCTATGGCATGCCATTCCCGGAGTGCGGGGAGCCGTATGGAATTCCGATTACGGTCAAGAAGTTCAAGGCCATGGGCGTGAAACACATAGAGTTGCACGTTCACGATGATTTCGGCATGGGCGTGGCGAATACTATGGCCGGTTTCTGGTACGGCGCAGACTGGGCCAGCCTCACCTTCCTGGGAGTCGGCGAGCGCGCCGGCAACACGGAACTGGAGAAGATCCTGGCCTTCCTCATCACCCGAGTCGAAGGATTCGAGAAATACGACCTGCACAAGATTACCAAGTTCGCGGATTATATGGAACAGGAGATCGGCATCAGGATCCCGAGGAATAAGGCCATCGTCGGAAAAAACATCTTCTCCCACGAGTCCGGAATTCATACAGCCGGGATCATCAAAAACCCGTTCACCTACGAACCATTCCCGCCTGAGGTAGTCGGAGGCAAGCGCAACCTTATGATCGGCGATACATCTGGCACCGAGGTCATTCGCCTCAAAGTGGAGGAGGCCCTATCAGAACTGCTAGGTATCAACGCCCAGGTCGACAAGCACGACCAGCGCATCAAATGCATCCACAAGGAAATCACAAAGATGTACGATGCTGACGATCGTAGGTCCCCGGTCTCGGACGAGGAGATCCACGACTTCGTGCGCAAATACTTCGTATTCCACGTGGACGGCGAGATGATCGAAAGCGATGACCAAGAATCCTCCGAGCATAAGCCGTCGCCGCAGCAGAACCTACCCCAGGCTCATCAGAAAGCCCCGATCAATAACGAGTCGATCAAGGTCGAGCACGGGGAAAAAGAGTCGATCAAGGTCGAGCACGGGGAAAAAGTCAAGATCGTGAAGAAGACTCCAGGGAAAAAGAAATAAAAAGCCTGACGCCGATCCCTTCCTTTTCCCTCTTCAAACACGGCTATTAGCTCTCTATGACATCACTGGTTGGATTTCCAACCTTCATTTTAGTAGTAGCTGGCAGGGAACCAGCCCCTTTCATGCCTCTCCTTGCTCAACGTGGTCACCATGTGGATGACGTCGAGTTGCATCATCATACCCAGAGAATCATAGGCTTCCCAGCCCTCCTTGAATTTTCCATTTTCTATCCTGTGGACGACGATCGACCTCACCTCGATCTTCCGACCGGTGGCCGGTATATTCGGAAGGTTTCCAGTCTGGGTCCCCTCCATGACCAGACGGGTGGTGACCCTGTCCCCCTCTGCGATCTGATCCTCCACCCTGCAACAGAAATCAGGAAACGCATTGGCCATCTGGAGTTCCCGTTTGCGGTAATCCTGGAAGTTCATGGCATAGCTCGGCACATCCGGCGTATGATGCACGTACTCCGGCGAAAATAGCTCGTCGACTACCCCTAAGTTTCGACGGTTAAAAAACCCATCGACAAACTGCTGGACGAGCGCCTTATTACCTTTCAGCCTTGCCGCCTCATCATTGACCCTGCCATTGACCTTGCCCTTCTCCTTCCTTTGGCTTTTCTGCTGCATCGATCCCATCCACCACTCACCATACTGATCTGGCCGGACGACATGAATTAACTGAGCGGCGAAAAACTCGGATTACACAAAACAATCATTATGGGCTGGAAAACCAAATCGCTGCCTATCCAGCGGTATCTAAGCCTGACATCCTGACACTCTTGCCAACAGCAACGAGCGAGGCTGGAACGACATCGTCCACACATTCCCAGACTAGGCGACCATACCGGGCCCGGTTCAGGAAGCAGGACGGTACACTGTGGCTTCGATCCGACCGAAGACCCAATACGTACGGCATTGCCGCATCGTCGATCATGAAGACTGAGGATGAGGCCGGCGAAAGTAATGTAGATAGAAGCGTGACTAGAACGAAGGGCAGCTGCGAAGTCATGCAAACGCGACCTCCGATACTGAGGAGAGCATTATCAACGATTAGGCTCTGTGGGGGGCTATGTATGCAGTCCTGGCCAGGCTGGCGACCAACTATTTATTCATAGCACCCATAACCAAACGGTAGGAGCAGATACCATGCCCTTTGCGCAGATTTGGATTTACAGCGGGAAAAGCGACGAGTACAGACATGCCGTGCTGGACGGCGTCGAGTCGGCCATCATCGAGGCGTTATCTATCTCCGGTCCGAACGTATTCCAGGCGCTGACCGAGATGGAGCCCGGGAAATTCAGAAGGGCCGGACAGCCGTCGGAAAACTTCACGCTGATCGAAATCAACCTTTTCGCGGGCAGGCCTCTCGAGATAAAAAAGCGGCTGTACAAAGCCATCGCCGAAAACTTGCAAAAGTCGCCAGGGATAAGAGGCAGCGATCTAGTCATTTTACTCCAGGAGTCGGGGCGGGAGAACTGGAGCGTCAGGGATGGGCTGCCGGCGAGCGAGACCGGGCGCCCAAGTGAAGCGGAGACTTCACCGCGAGGATGCTGATCATCTGCGTCGGGCACCTGACAACACTAAGAAACAACACTAAAAAGATCGGCGGCCTGCCTATCTGTTATGGCCGAAGGCGTT
>DATHCY010000282.1:0-2217 GCA_035319305.1 Methanocella sp. | reverse complement strand
TGTTGACCTGTCCACCACGGGATCCCTTAACGTAAACGCCTGACTTGATACCTTCCAGCATCTCGGAAAAGGCGGCGTCTCCCGACTCTATAAAGGTATTGCTCATCCGCACCAACGGCCGGCCGTGGTACGATTCCGCCCTAGCACCACCATTGGGGTCCATATCCAATCTGGCTGCTGACTCCCGGTTCAGGATGTAATCGCTCAAAATGCCTTTGTTGATCAGTACTTTTGGCCTGGTCCTAACGCCTTCGTCGTCGTAGATGTAGCTGCCGAACTGGCCGGGCACGGTTGCATCATCCATGATGGTGATAGTATTGCTGCCGATCTCCTTGCCGATCATGCCTTCGAAACAGGAATTGCCCGTGGACACCAAGTCGCCTTCGGACGCGTGACCGACCGCCTCGTGGGCGAATACCCCAACCAGCCCGGGGTCCGCGATCACCGGCATCGCGCCTGAAGGAGGAGCCCTGCCACTCAGCAGAGCTACAACCGATGCGACCGCAGCATCGGCCTCCTTAAGATGCTGCTCCCCATCAAACGCCTCCAGTCCCATGGTCTTCCCAATCCTGCGCCGGACAGACTGGATCCGGTCGTCCTTTTTGCCGACGATCTCGATCGTCCAGAGGATGCGAGGGATACGGGTCACCACAGACGATCCTTCGGACGAGTGGAATTGCTGCTCAATATACACATCTTTGTAGTTGACCATAGCGTTGACGATAAAGTCATATTTTTTCACTGCATCATACGCTGAGGTGAGAAAATCGAGCTTCTCCTCCACCGGAGCGTCAATAAAGCTGCGCTTCATCGGTATGGCCGCCTCATCCCTCATCGCCTTGACCGGCGCCAGCCTAGCCCTATCCCTGATTCCCTCGCTGATACCTTTTGCCACCTTCGCCGCCCGATCGGCTGCTTTGCCGATGGCCGGTTCTGAGATATCCGGGGTCGTGGCAAAACCCCACGCACCGCCGAACAGCACCCGGACACAGGCCCCCGACTCCTTGCCAGAGATCGCCTTCGTGACCTCCCCCTTTCGTGTCTCTATCACAGTGCTCGTCACGTCGAGCACCCGGATATCATAGTAGTCCGCACGTCCTTCGAGCACCTGGCCTACGGCATTGATCAGATTAATCACCGGTCAATGTTTTTGTCTGGGGCCGGATATAACTTTCTGTGAACTGCCCCGCTCTAAAAGGCGAGGCTTCCTACTTCACGGCTGACAGTTTGCAACCGGCGAGAGCCGATTGTATTGGCTGTCTGCTCGGCAGGCGAACCGGCATGTTCCACGCCTTCCAGCCAGAGATTCAATCCAGCACTTTTAATGTTCAGTGCCGCGTTGAAATCCCTGTCCAGTTGAACATTACAATACGGACAAACGTGCATTCTATCCCCCAAGTCCTTCTTGACCATGTTCCCGCACTCTGAGCATTTCTGGGTGGTGTTCCCGGGATTAACTTTGACGAGGTGTTTGCCAGCGCTTTCAGCCTTGTAAACAAGCTTGTCAAAGAAGTCCCGCCATCCAGCATCCGTAATATTACGCTTAAGAGTTTTACGAGCCTTAAGTGATAATTTGGAGTTCTTGTAGTTGTTGTTTCTGAGCATTCCAAGTATGTCGAGGTCTTCGACTGCTATAATATTATAGTTGTTGATATAGTACCTTGAGATCTGGTGGTTACGGTTATTACGCTGATTAGCAACATATTCATATAGCCGGCCCGGCTTTTTCCTATTTGTGAACTTCAAATAGGGGAGATGGCTGTGGCTACATCACAGCCATCATTTGATCATTGTAATCGATCGACCGATCTGCAGGCAAGCAGACTGTCTAGTTCTGCTTATCGCTTCTTTTCCGAGACCCTCACCGATTCGTCGTCCGTTGCGGCGATGAAGATGCACTTCTTGTCGGCTTTGCTACCGCGGGAGACGCCACCCTTGAAGTTACCGCGCCCGTCTGCAACGATCATCACTCCGCCGTTATCTGTGTCCTCGATCTCCTCGATGACGCCTGTTGCCGGGTTCTGCCTGAGCCTCTTCTTCTTTGGCGCTGGGACCTGTGCTGCAGTTGTTGGCGCTGGTTTGCTCGCGTGCTCTGTTGACTGTGAAATGCCGTTCTGTGGCAGCACATCGACCGCCGCGTTTAGCAGCCGGGCGAGTAGCACCAGTTTAAGCTCAAGTCCTATGATCTTGCTGTCAGTATCATCCGGATTGCTGGCG
>DATHCY010000281.1:0-5417 GCA_035319305.1 Methanocella sp. | reverse complement strand
AAAAGAATCGCTCCTAGTAAAAAGAATCGCTCCTAGTAAAAAGAATCGCTCCTAGTAAAAAGAATCGCTCCTAGTAAAAAGAATCGCTCCTAGTAAAAAGAATCGCTCCTAGTAAAAAGAATCGCTCCTAGTAAAAAGAATCGCAGATGGGGAGGGGACGACTTCCTCTCTGCATATCGAACGGATGTGCTGCTTAAACCAGCAGTGAAGCTATAGCTAGCACCGGGAGCATGGTTACCAAAGCCAGGTGTGGCGCGTATCCGGGGGAGGTCTGGAAGTTATATTGGAGTATCTTCCAGGTCTGGGTATAGGCGGTCAGGGTGGCAATGATTTGCAGAGCTGCAGCTGCGTAGACGATCGGGGTGGTGCCGGTGGCTATGGCGGCGAGGGTTACGATCAGCGCTAGCGCTAGCGCTCCAAAGTGTACTGCCAGCTTCATGCCAATCATCCGAAACGTAATGAATCCGCTTATCATGGCGCTGAGCATAATTGTCAGCGCTATGATCTGATATGTCATGTCCATTCGGATCACCTCAGAAATTTGCTATTGTATATGATGGATCGCTCAGCAGCTCTAGGTACGTTGCGGCGCCTGCTAGCTTTGCTCCTGGGACTAGGTCAGTGGATTTGATTCCTCTGAACTGGGCGCTGAGTTCACAGACGTAGATCTTCGCTCCCGCCTTGATCACATCATCCATCATCTTATCCAGACGCTCGAACGCCGGGTGCTTTACTCCGGCGGCGGTGCCTTTGCGGGCGATGCTGGACCCATCCATGAGCAGGAATATGGTCACCGTTTTCCCCATGCTGAGCGCCACTTTGGAAAAGATAAAGGTTGCATATGCTCTTTCCGCGTTACCTATGCCATTGCTCTGCACGATCAGCAGTTTATCCTTCTCGACTGGAGCGCCGGCCTGTGCGGCGGCCTTGATCGCCTTCTCTGCGATCAGGAAGTGTTTACCATCCTCATTGCCGGTTTCGACCACTTTAGAGCCGGCCGCTTTCACGGCCATCGCGATATCTTCAATCGAATCGGAACAGCCGCTTTTGACTTTGACTCGATCGCCGGCTGTCATGGATGACAGGTGGTTGCCTACGGTTATTGCGGGTCCTGGGCATGTGTCCCCGGTAACGTCGATCTCTTTCATCGCTTTGCTTACGGGCGCGAAGCGTGCTCCTATGTTTTTTCCATCCGCGTTTATTTCCATATGGTAGCCATACTTCTTTGCAATTGCGTCAATGCCAGTTTCTGAGCCGGGGCTTATCATGAATATGATATCGTTGCGATCTTCTGCACCCTTAATTATGTTCTCGATCGTTATGGCGGCGTTCGGGGCTTTGACGCCCGTTAGGACGATGGTCTTTGTCGTTTCTCTCACCCTCGTTCTGTTATCCCCACTTCTCTTTGAACGTCTTTAACGCCTCTACGATGCTCGCCAATGATTTAGGTGGAATTCCGATGATGACTTCGTCATCGGCGATGCCCGAATTTTTTCTCGAGCCGTTACACCCAAAGGTCATATTGGGGACGTTGCGCTCTTTGACCGCTATAACGGCATCTGCACAGATCGACTGGATGCCTGAGTAGTCGCTGGAGACGCGCCCGCCGGTGGCATGTAGGTAAGCTTGGGTGATCCGTAGCGCCTGTTTGGGGTTTACGACGACGACCACGACGTCAGGCTCGAATCCGCCAGCTTCGAGCGGAGCGTATATTGATGCATAGTAGTTCTCGGTGCTTTTCGGCATCGCTGTCACTGTTTCCAGCGCGCCCTCGGCGGTCTTGAAGTTGCCGAGCTTATAGTACATGTCGCCGCTGGCTACGGCTTGGGGTAGCGTCTCGATTCCCATGACGCCCGCTCCTCCTTTGCATTGGTGCTCCTCGCGGGTTGCGTAGCCTTTCACGCCCTTGAGTCTTGCGTTCTGTACGAACTGGCAGTGCCGGGTCTTTTCGGACATCTTGGGGATGCCGGCCGGCACGTCAGCCACGGTCTTTGCCAACTTTACGGCCACAGGGCTGCCTTTCAGCCCTAGCAGCTCCTTCAGTTCTTTGCCCTCTGACTCGTATGACATTGGTGTTCCTCCGGTGATACCTGAAGCCGTCGGTCGGTTGGGACCGATCACACGGCATTATACTATTTAGTATTACTATATCGTATAGTATAAATATTGGTATAAATAGCTTTCGATTACCTGAGCCTGGACTTATATAAAAAATGCGTACGTATATGGGAAGAAGATATATATCCGAAGCGACAGAATAACCATTGAACGATAGACTATATAGTCTAAACACGTGTGATGCTATGGACAACCTATCGGACACAGAACGCTTGATCGTCTCCTACGTACGTTCCCATACGCCCGAGGATTGCATGTTAGACAAGATTTCGACCGGGACTGGCAAGAGCCGGGCTACCGTGCTGAAATACCTGGAATCCCTGTACGTAAAGAGTATTCTCGACTTCAAGATCATCGGTCGGAGTAAGCTATGGATGCTCAAGAAGGTTCCGGAGCCTACGAAGACTGCTATACAGGAAAAAGTGGTCGGCCAGCTACCACCGGAGATCGGCAGGATAGCAGCTTCAGCACAGGAGCTATTCAACCTGAAGGCCCGAGAAAAAAAGCTGACTATCGAACTGGACACGCCCGACATTATCGTATTCTTGGTGGATCCGGAAATGAGATTGATCCTCGCCAATCGCACGTTCGAATCCAGATTCCCTGGCGCCAGAGATGTCACAAGCCTTCTCCGCCCAGAGGATGTCGCCTCACTAACTATGGCCATGTCAGAGGTCCGATCGAGAGGGATTGAATCCACCGAGGCAGATCTAGCCGAAACCGCCGGCATTTACCGGACATACCACCTGACAATGATGCCGGTTTATCAGGATAAGAGATCATCCGCAATAATCGTGATAGGCGAAGACCACACAGCCATCAAGCGCTCGAAGCAGGACCTGGAAAGCATCCTGTATATCATACGCACTGCAGGTGAAGCCCGCACCGAAAGCTGGCTGCTGGAAGGGACAATGCAGGGCATAAAAGCCAGGTTGCTGCCATACATGCATGGCGCTGTGATACTGAACGGAGGCTTCATTGCCTATCAGTCCCCGGGAATGCCCCACGAGACCCTGAGAAGCTGCAGGCAACTGATCGAACGATCAATGGCATCGCTGGAGACAGTATCGATGATATCGAATGATGCGCATCCGACAGGCGAAAAAGGTACATGCCATATCGCAGTGCCCATCATAAGCGATGAACGGTCCTATGGAGCTATCCTGCTTGTGATAGGCTCGCCCGTAAGTTCTTCCGATATCGAGAACGTGGAGATCGTGGCCGATGAAGTATCCACAGTACTGAAGACGCTGCGACTAGATCGGGAAAAATCGGAGTACGCCAATTCCCTGCTGGCGGTAAACAAAGTTTCGGCCGTGCTCAATGAAACCTGGGACGAGACCGCCATGTTGGAGCGCTCGATCACTTCTACGATGGAAGCCCTAGGCTTCGATATGGGATGCGTATACCTCAAAGATCAAAATAGTGATAATATGGCGCTCCGGGTGCAAAAGAACATGCCGGAAAGCCTGCGGAACATGTGCATCTCCAGCAAATTCAAAGGCCTTTTCAACCGGGCATTCCAAGAACGACGGGTTATCTACATTACCCGCGAATCGCCAGAGTATGCAGAACTCGATCCTGAGATCAGAGAGAATGAGGTGCGGACGATCCTGATGCTTCCAATCAAGTCAGGCGACGAGGTTGCAGGAATCCTGAATATGGGTAGCCGATCCGATAAACCGTACTCCCAAATGAGCCTAGAAAATGTCGCTACCGTCGGCCTCCAGCTGGGCATCGCCCTCGAGCGCTCCAGGCTGGCCACTGAGCTCAGGGAGCGAGATAATAAAGATGTAACATAGATAACATGTAGTATGGGAGATTACCAGCCATGCCAAAAATAAAAGTATACTCTCAACCGACATGCTCTGCGTGCAACGAAATGAAGGAATATTTGAAGAAGAGGGGCGTCGAGTTTGATGAGATAGACATCACCACGAACAGGGAAGCGTTAAACGAGATGATTAAGGTCCACAAAGTGCGGGTTACACCACTCCTAATTATGGGCGATAGAAAGCTCGTTGGCTTCGACCCAGTGGCAATCGACAAGTTGCTCGAGGAAGGGGGGAAATAGTCGGCTCATTTTACAAGAATGGGATCATCACTCCCACTATTTTGTCAGCCGTGTTTTGGTTTGTGCCTTTGTGTGTTAGGGGAACTTGTTCGTGTTTTGAGACCGTGAGTTAGTGCCGTTAGAGAGTTGATCGCCCTTTAGTGCAGTTAGTGGTTTGATAGTGAACCTGGAGTCATTCGAGTTCTTCGTGTTCCTCTAAAAATGTTTGTGTTTTCGTGATACCACGGGAGAACCAATAGGGAACGTTAAAGCTCAGAAAGCCACTATACTATACACTGGATACGTGAAGGTATAGAAATCAATAGTCATTGAAACAGTCACCGGGAAAGGTTATATGTCGGGTGGGACATAGCCTTTGCCTGCAATGGTATTTGTAATGAGCGATGGGATGCCTTTCGAATGTGCGATGTGTGGGCGGTGCTGCTCCCAGCGGCTGATCCTGCTGAATACTGAGGATGTGTTCAGGATAGCGGAGCATTTTGATATGCCCTTATCCCTGTTTATGGAGAAGTACGGGGTGGTATTTACCACCACCAGTACAAATATAACACCCCGTTTATATCTGCAGATCGCTGGTGACACCTGCCCGTTTTTTAGTAAAGGGTGCAGCATTCACTCTATTAAGCCGCTCATGTGCAGCCTTTTCCCGGTGCTGAAACCGGGTCAGACCGCTGGTGAGATCAAAGCATTTATCAGGAAGTACTCCCGTAATGACGGCGTGCTTTTGTGCAGGATGCTTACGCTTCCTGATGATATGAGCATAGCGGTCGATCGGGAGGCGATGATCACCTCGATCATTTACGATTCGATCGAGACGATCTACTATTCGAACCTGCAGCGAAAAGATATGAAATTCGTCCGTTCGCTGCTAAAAGCTTTAAACCGGGAACAGCTACGGGCAGTGGTCGCGGACTACTTGTTCAACGGGAATGTTGAGAGTGGACTGGTGTTTGAGCAGGCGATGTTCGAGATGCAGGCGTTGTGTCAGGTTGCTGAATGGAAGAAGGTACCCTTCCTGATCACTCATCATGGCGTGGATGTTGATCCCGGCAAAATCTATGTGATCGTGGACGCCGAGGATGCTCGATTGATTTATGATTTGAGTACGAAAGGACGTATTAGAGCGGTCTTCAGCCAGGCAAATCCGAGTACTGCGAGCCCTGACTATGCTTTTATATCGATCGCATTGAAAACCGATGGCGATGATGGTTTGATGCTGGCGGTT
>DATHCY010000280.1:0-37780 GCA_035319305.1 Methanocella sp. | reverse complement strand
ATAAATCAAGAAAAAATAAAAAATAATATCGTTTTATTTTTTTTGGAAGCTTTAGCCTCTTTATCCTTATCATCCTTGGATTTTTTACTGCTGGATCCATCCGCAAGATCGGGGTTATTGACTCTATGCTTTTTGAGATCCTTTATTTAACACCACCAGTAACACTGACGATACTCAGATTTTGATCTGGGATCGATCTTCCCACTGGCCTGAAAAGTGGCTGTCGTCTGTTTATTAGACTAGACGAACACCAATAGCCATCTTAGGCAATTGATGCGTTTTAGACCGCTCTATCTTTCGACCATCTAATGTGCGGGGACATGAATCGCTTGAGGTGAACAAACATTGCGGAATGGATAGACATTCTCATCATCTAGAATACCGTCGATCATTAGAGCGGTCAACAGTACCAGCCATTACAGGCAACGGAGGATTAACAAGCAATCGTATTTAATACTTACGATAAACAACAGCCAAATGATTAATTATATTTTTTAACTCGCTCTTTCACATAAGTTTTATCTACAGAAGATGGATATAGTCGCAACTGAGGGGTATAATCAACCAAAAACATTTCCTTATTCTTCCTCGCCGCGGCCGGATTTTTGCCACCATACCAGAGTACCCTCATGCAACCCGAACTTAATGCCGGGGGCCCGATCGTCGTCGTAGAGCAGATTGAACAGGTATCGGGCCTCCGTCTCAGTACACAAGACACAACAGGTTCTGGAAGCAGCCTGCTCGGCACTATCGATTCCTCCTGATCCATGGAAAGGCATGGAGATTACCGTCTCAGCTTCGAGAGGCAATGCGGCATTGATCTTGCCTGTAATAATAGAACACTCATCGATCTCTGCCACGACATCCAGTCCGGAAGCGTTCAGCACGCGATCTCCGCTGCGGACCAAGCCCTCTCTAGCCATGAATCGGGCAAGGCTTTCACCGTTCCTTTCAGCACTAGGCACTTGCCATGTCACTACATAAAAGGTGCCATATCCACTGGGTGGATCCGGTTCCTCTTCCTTCTCATGTCTTTGGACATACTGGCGGATGATGCTGGCCTCTTTGTCACCGATTTCGAGGAACATGCTGAAGTAGTCCAAGTAAGTCTTTTCTAGCCAGGACGGATCCGGCGGATGACTGTAGTAGAGCCTGAATGGCCTAACGTCTGGTCGCAACCCCATCTCATACAATACATTGAAGGAGAAGAACTCCCAGTTTCTGTCTGGCTCGTAGCGCCTGCCGGTCAGCGACTCATGCAGCTCCGTCATTGCTCCTGGCTGGCAGATCGAGCCTCCGGTGAGATAACAGCAGCCCCTGCGGGAATGAAGTGCCATCTTCAGCAGCGTCTCCCGGCTGCGGATGGCGGGACAGAAGGCCGAGAAGACCAGATCGTATATATCGCCAGTAGAGAACGATTCCCATGGAGACCGGACACTGCGAATATCCACAAACCCCGAAGCTGCTGACTTCTCTGACATCCGGTTCAGCATTTCCGAGGATATATCGAGCCCTGTCGTCTCCCCACATATCCTCGCCAGATGGACCGTGTAGGTTCCTGGGCCGCAGCCGACGTCGAGCACTCGATCACCTGGTACCAGAAGACCGGCCCTGGCAAGGTACCTGATGACGTCCGCCCTGACTGACTCCTGTCTGGTTTCATGGTCTTCGTAGGCTGCCGCTTTCACATCCCAGAATTCGACCCAACTCGCGAGGCTGATGCTATACCGATTATGGATCAGCGCAGCATCGGCTCGCTGCCAGGCTCGATCCCATCTGACGGCCCCACCTCCTTTTTGCTTTTGACCACACATATGAAATCCACGTAATTCAGGCGTTCTCTGTTATATTGATTCCTGGCAGACTTATTTCAGTCGAATCTTCCATGGGTACGCAGGCTTTTCGCTTGCTGATCTCTACGATCTTGACCGGTACGCCATAGGCTTTTTTCATGTTGTCCTCAGTAACTACATGTTCTGGAGCGCCAAAACTAACCATTCTTTTTTCCCTCATGATCGCCGCCTTATTCGAGGTGATAAACGCATGATCCGGGAAATGCGACGACATAATTACCGCCATACCCTGCTTAGCCAGCGCACTGATAACGGACAGTGTTTTCATCTGGTTCCCAAAGTCCAGGTGTGACGTCGGCTCATCAAGGATCAAAATTTTAGGTCCCTGGGCGAGCACCCTCGCCATGAATACCATCTGCCGCTCTCCGCCACTGATCGCCGTGTAGGGTTTATTCGCCAAGTGAAGTATGCCCAGCTGTTCCATAGCATTTTCAGCAATCTGCACATCCCTCTTCGAAGCTGAAGAGATCGCTCCGATAAACGGCGTTCTTCCCATCAGCACAATATCGAGCGATTTGAACGGAAAGGTGATCTGGTGGCCCTGAGGGATATAGCCGATATAGCGGGACTTTTCGGTCTTGCTCATAGAATATATGCTCCTGTCGCCAAGGAGTATATCTCCACAATTGATCCTTTGCAGGCCATTCATACACTTGATCAGGGTTGTTTTACCGGATCCGTTCGGACCGAGGATACACACTACGTCTCCCTTTTCGACGGAGAAGCTAACGTCCTCGAAAATATTGTTTTTACCGTTGTAGGAAAAAGAAGCCTTCTTCACATCCATCAACGGGCTCATGACCATCCCTCGTAATTCCTAGTCAGCAGATATATAAAGAACGGGGCGCCCACCAGGGCAGTTAAAACCCCTAGAGGCAGCTCAATGGTTGCAATATTCCTCGCAATATCATCTACAAACAACATAAACAACGCGCCCAGCGATATAGTTGCAGGAAGCAGCCTTCGGTAATTTGGACCCACGATCATACGACAGACATGCGGGATGACCAGGCCCGCCCACCCCACGATACCGCTGATAGATACGGCGGCCGCCGTCATCAATGTACAGCAGACAATGATGATGAGCTGGTACTTTTTTGTGTCAACGCCCAGGGTTTCCGCCTCAGATTCCCCCAGAGACAATACATTCAGCCTCCACCTTAATAGATACAGAACTGCCATACAGATCAAGATCGGCAATACAACTATGGATAGGTCTGAAAGGCTGATCGACGATAGGCCGCCCATAAGCCAGTAGGTGATTGCGGGGAGCTTGCTGTTTGGATCTGCAATGTATTTAACCATTGAGATCAGCGCTGAAAATACTGCGCTCACAGCGATACCTCCAAGCACGAGATTCAGCGTCGAGTTCATCTTAAAAAACCTGCTGATCGAGTACGTAATTGCTACAGCAGAAAGGCCGAAAAATAGTGCGGAAGCCTGTACCAGCAGAGGGCTGCCCGATATTAAAAGTGCTAACGCGGCTCCAAACCCCGCTCCTGCAGAGACCCCGAGGATGTCCGGAGATACCAGCGGATTCTTGAAAATCCCCTGAAATGCGGCACCGGATATCGATAGCGCGGCGCCTACCAGCATTGCTGCCAGGATCCGTGGTATTCGAAGCTGAAACAGGACGGTCTGAATATTGTTACCCGCGTGGAAACTGTTCGGAAAGATAGTGGACAGAAAACCCTCTACCACCTCAGATACTGACATAGCATACCTGCCTATAAGTATCGAAACAAAGAACAGGACGACGGGTAAAATTAAGAATAATACGATGAGCATAGATTGTTTCACCGTATCATTCTTCTCGCTATATTTTTCGATTTTTTCTGATTCTAGCAAATCTACACCGGCCGCCGGTTAGAAGTCTTTAAGCCCGGACGAGGCGAGTATTTTCGTCGTTTCATCGTCCGTGAGGTTATAATGGTAGAAATCCGTGTAGAATTCCTTCGTCATGCTTTTCATATCAATGTCCTTAAACTTCTCCGGGTACAGGACTTTGGCCATCCATGGGATGCCGATGATCTGGTTTACCCCTGGCGGTCGGTCCATCCAGCTTTCGGGCGCTTTAGGCACCATATATACCTGCTTATTCTTTACTGCTGGGATGTTCTGCCACAGGGAATCGTTATAAACGCTCGCGTAGAATGTGGGGTCGGCACAGATAATCACATCGGGGTTCCACTGGATCACCTGCTCCATAGAAACTGCGGTCATGCCCATGCCATTCCCGAGGGTGATCGGGAGGTTGCAAACGTTATCGCCACCGCAAACATCGATGAGCTGGGCGTGTGCGGAGCCTTTAGGCTCAGTCTGCAAGCCTTTGGGGCCTTCGGCGTAATACACTCGCTTTTTCTCACCGTTCGGGATGGTTGTCGTGGTATTATTCACCTTGTTGAGGGCGTCCGTATAGAACTCGATCATCTTATCCGCGTTGGTCCTGGCTTCTCCACCCAGCAGGTCGCCGACGTACCGGATTTCTGGAGTGTATTTGGTCGCATCGGTCGAATCGCTTATCCCTACTACCGGTATGCTTCCCATGTTCTTCTGTCGGACTGCGATCGACGAGTTGGCGTCCGTGCCCTGCATGTTCATGCCATTTGCGGCATATGCTTCGAAGACTAGGTCCGGATTCATAGATATAAAGGTCTCATAGTTACCTGTAAACGTGCCGAACCACCCGCCGATGACGGGCAAATTTTTGTATTTATCCGGCATGTACATGGTCGTATTCGTGGCCGAGTTCCAGCCGATAAGCTTGTCAGGATCGAGCATATATACCAGATTTGTGACGGGCGGTGACGTACTGGCCACCCGATCAACGGAGGACGGGACTGCCAGCGTTCTCCCGACCATGTCCGTGATCTGCCTTGTCTGCGATGTATTAGAAGCTGTCGTCTTACCGGCATTATTATCATAGACGATTACTGCCCCTGCCAGAAGCAATATCGCCACTGTCGCAATAGCAGCATACAAAATATACGGATTATTCTTTCTCTCTACCACAAATACCTCTCCGTCTGTAACATTGGGAATGTTAATCTATGTTGTTCTTTAACCGCTAATCTAATTTATACATTTTGTTAACCAGTAATGATTTGCTTAACATAATACTTAAATGTACAAAAGCATAATTGGATTTCGACCAGTCTTATTCCAAGCCATTGATTGCTGATGGCTTATCACGGTGTAGATACTATCGGGAGGTCAGGGATGAAGTGTTCTATTTGCGAGTCTTTCACTCGTTTTGTCTACGTCAGGCGAAAATGAGTGTTTCAACCGTGTAGCTTAAATACGTAAAAGCTCATCTTATAAATAAAATTTGATCAAGATCAATTTTACTTGTGGTGATTGGATGGAATACAGCGTACGACGGTGGGTTCTCATCACAATCTGTCTGATGATACTCACGACGGCTGTAGCTATAATCTCAATTGCCACCGGCCCTGCGAACCTCAGTCCGGACAAGGTCACCCAGATCATCCTTTCACGGATTCCTTTTGTCCAGGATCACATCGCAAAAACCTGGACCGCTGGAGACGAAGCGATCGTTATCCAGGTCAGATTGCCTAGGGTCATTCTCGGACTACTGGTAGGAGCGTCGCTGGCGTTGGCCGGCGTCACCACGCAGGGCATATTCAAGAACCCTATGGCGGATCCGTATATCCTGGGCGTATCCTCAGGAGCTGCATTCGGCGTTGCCGTCTCCATGGTGATCGGCATCACGATCGGCATGATGACCATTAATATCATGCTAGGCGCTTTTGCGGGAGCGCTGATCGCGTCGTTCCTAGTGTTCAACATCGCGCGTACGCACTATCGGGTGCCCGTGGAGACACTGCTGCTCTCAGGCATCGCGGTTTCGGCGTTCTTTTCTGCCATAACTTCGTTTTTGATGTATATCTCCGGCAATAGCCTGAGCAAGATCGTGTTCTGGATCATGGGCGGGCTCCAGAGCGGTGGGTGGGATCGGATATTGATCCTGATACCGTTTTTCATCGCCGGCGGCCTGATAATCTTCGCTTTTGCCCGGGACCTGAACCTGATCCAGCTGGGCGACGAAAGCGCGGCGCACCTGGGCACGGATGTCAGCAGGGTGAAGACGATCCTTCTCGTGGTCTCCTCGCTGCTAGCCGCTGCAGCGGTGTCAGTGAGCGGGATCATCGGCTTCGTGGGGCTGATCATACCACATATGATGCGCCTGATCGTTGGTCCCGATCATCGTGTGTTGATCCCATCGTCGATTCTGGTCGGGGCTATGTTCCTCACCGTCGCCGACACGTTTTCCCGAATGATCGTCCAGCCGACCGAGATGCCCGTAGGCATTGTTACGGCTGTGATCGGAGCACCATTCTTCGTTTACCTCCTGTTGCGACAGAAAAAATCTCTGACATAGATACATAGATGTGATTACCGATGCTTGACGTGAACGATCTCTCCTGTGGATATGGCAACGCAAAAGTACTGGAGAACATCTTTTTCAGCACCCGCAAAGGCGAGTGTGTCGGTATTATAGGACCGAACGGATCGGGCAAGTCGACCCTGCTGAAGACCCTGAGCAAAGTCATGAAGCCGTCAACGGGCTCAATTGTGCTATGCGGCAGGGACTTAAAAGACACTCCAATGATCGAGCTGGCCCGCAAAATGGCGGTGGTTCCGCAGGAAACCAACGTAGAGTTCAGCTTTACCTGCCAGGAGATCGTGCTAATGGGCAGAAACCCCCATATGGGCCGGTTTGCAGTTGAGGGGAAGAAGGATTACGAGATCGCCCGCAGATCGATGGAGCTGACCAACATATGGCACCTAAAGGACCGCCCCATCGCCGGGCTCAGTGGCGGCGAGCGACAGCGGGTTATCATCGCCAGAGCATTGACCCAGGAGCCATCGGTCCTGCTGCTCGATGAACCGGTATCGCACCTTGACATCAACCACCAGATCGAGATCATGGACCTGATCGACCGAATGAAAAAGGATCAGAGAATGCTGATCATCATCGTCATCCACGATCTAAACCTGGCAGCCAGGTACTGCGATCGGCTGATCATGCTAAACGAAAAAACGATCCAGGCGGCGGGCACCCCCTGCGAAGTGCTGACCCGGGATCATATTCGCAGGTCCTTTCACGCTGAAGTGCTGGTCCGACGCCACCCCATGACCGGCACGATCTATATCACACTGCTTGATTCGGTACAGCCCCCTAAAGCCCATAGCGGCAAGATCGTACATGTCGTGTCGGGCGCTGGAACGGGTACCCAGTTGATGTACCAACTTGTTTCCAAGGGCTTCGACGTAACTGCAGGCGTACTAAATGTCCTGGATACCGATCATGATACAGCAGCCCAGTTGAACATCAAATCGATCAGCGAGGCCCCATTTTCACCGATCACTCCCGAATCGTACGCGCACAACCTCACAGCCATGAAGGCCGCTGACTGCGTGGTCGTCAGCGACGTGCCATTCGGGTTCGGCAATCTAATGAACCTCGAAGCACTGCTCGAGATCGCTGGGACAAAGCCGGTGCTGCTGCTGGATAGCGGCAGAGAGCAGGACTTCACAGGCGGAAAGGCGACCTGTATGATCGAGGAGATCGTGAAGAGGGGTGCGGTCAAGGTTAAAGATACTGACGAGTTGGTACGGCAACTTATACTGCTATGTTGAATCATTCGGCCCGTCCAACATGATCTATGTCTTCGCAGCGCCCTCGGGTTTTAACCGGGCATATCCATTTCCTACCCAAGCTCGGAATCAACCTCTCTTCACACCACATCAAGTAAGCATAGCAGCTGATATAATACTGATGAGCGCTATTTTATTATGAGGGAGCAGCATGACAGGCAAGATCCAGATCGGCATCGCAGGAATACCACACGGAACGAAGGGCAAAGGCACAGACGCAGGCATTAGACACCTGCATGAGATCGGCCTGGACGCCATGGAAATACAGTTCGGCCGCAACGTATACATGTCAGCAGATTCCGCCCGGAAGATTGCATCTGTAGCTGAGAAAGAGGGTGTAGATCTATCGGTTCACGCACCTTATTATGTGAACCTGACCAGCAAGAGCGAGAAGACCCGGGAAAAGAGCCGGGAATGGATTCTAATGTCGGCCCGGATAGCCAATGCGCTAGATGCATCGATGGTAACCATCCATGCAGCCCGGGAGGTGGACATCGACACGGTTGCCGAGAGCTTTAAAGACATCACCAAAATCTTGAAAGACGAGGGGATCTCAGTACCGCTTGGCGTTGAGACGATGGGCGACCAAGGCGAGTTCGGAAGCGTTAGTGATGTACTGGAGGTCATGAAGAAAGCGAAGGGTACAGATATCGTACTGGACTTCGCTCATATCCATGCCCGAACCAACGGCGGGCTCAAAACAGCCGAAGATTTTACCGCCGTATTCGATCACGTAGCAAAAGTAAAGAAAAATAATTACCACATCCATTTTTCCGGGATCGAATACAAAAATTCGAAGGAGGTTCGACATCTTCCCCTGGGTAACGGGCCGGATTTCTCCGTATTATCCAAAGTGTTGCTCGAACGGGACTGCGACGCGATGATCATCTGCGAGTCGCCACTACTTGAGGAGGATGGACTGAAGATGAAGCAGATGATTGAGTCGATACAGGGCTGAAACGACGAAGATCATTAACACCGTAGGAATTTATAGTAAAATTAGAAAGTTATATTACCCAAACAAGGCTAGTGCCGAGCCGCACACCCATACCGTATAGTACTAAAATAAATTTAGCACTATATTACAGAAAAGCGAAGGAAACGCTTAATATGCATCATCAAAATACTGTATCTCATCATTTGAGTAAACGGGAGAGTCTGGGTATTATGGTGAATGATCAAACATTTAATGAGGAACAGTTAAACTTTATTCGTAATAAACTGAGAGATAGGTTCCAACTTATACAACAACACTTCTATATGATTGATAATGCAGTTGCATTTTGTCAACAAATGCATGAAGTGGATAACCTTCTAGCTTGCAAGTCATACGCTAATTATTCGAGAAATGAAGTGCAGGAGTTGAATTCGTACTCGAAAAAATTCGTTGAAGATCTGGGCGAGTTATATGATATAATCACATCAGATGAATTTTATCAATACTTCGTGACCGCCCCCCATCGCTAAGGCTGGTGGTAGGCTTTCCCGCCGCACAGCTAAATTCAAACAATATTAAGTCTCAACAATATACCCCAAACAACCTAATCCAGGCTGGTTAGAAAAGGGAAAAATATCAGGTTACAACGATGCCTTTGGGCGTCTTTCGCAAGGGCTGAAAATGCTGGCGGCTATACAACAAAGGTCAGAGAACTGGCCTTAACCTAAAGGAGAATCACGCCTCTACCATTCATGGATGGTAAGCGTTTTTCTATAAAACAGGAAACCATAGCCCATTCAGGGCATGGTAGTTCACTACAGAAAAGATGGTTAATAGGGACGTTGATAAAAATGTCTAAGTCGTTGGGAATGGAGGCATGTTTATGAGAGACGAGGTCAAAGCAGTTCTGGCATTCGCTCGCGGGCCCAGGGTTCTAGGGAATCCATTTAATACGCCTGCGTTCCGCAATTTCTTCGATCGTTCGAGAAGTATCACTAACGCCCAGCGTAGCAACCTCATTAGCGAGCTCATAGTAGGGCTCGAAGTCCCCGATGCGTTCCAAGCGGGGTGTATCGCGGCCACGTGTGGAACGCTCGTCGAGTGGGGCGGGGACCCCACCCTAGCGTCGGCGGCGATAGCGGCCCGACTGGCCAAGGAAGCTGCGGCGCACACCGCAGATTGCGAGGCCATGCGCTTTCTCTCGATTGCCGCTATGGCCCACCTATGCCGAGGCATCGCCATGCGCCAGGATGCACGGCGCATGCCAGAACTCGAGATGAATCTTGAGCGCTGGAGAGAGCAGCTGCCTGAAGCCAGATTCGTGCTCCAAGTTCTCGACCTCGTCGACGATCTCGAGATTCTGGTGCTGGCACCCGGCCAGCACAAAGGCTTTCGCGTCCGATTGGAGGCAGTGAGCACTAACTTCCATATGTTTACCCTGTTACAGGGAGCGCTCATCGGAGATCCAGCCAAGGGCTGGCTGTCCGCCAAGGCCATCGACCCCAAGATTCTAGCGGTGGCCACCGGCGAGACGCCATGCGAATCGGTGCTCAAGGACCATCAGCGATTCCATTTCTACAACTGGTCCGCACTGCGCAGTGACGGCGCCCTATACCAAGACTTACGATCGACGATCTGGGGCGAGGGCTCTCCACGCGATATTCCTCGCCACGAGGGGCGCCCAGTTGTGCTAGTCGGGCCGCCACTGCTGGGCGATCGCTCATGGGATTCAAATTTCTTCGCCAACATCCACGACGCCCTTCGCTCGCGCGCCGAGGTCATGGCACAACTCTCAATGACCGAGGTCGACAACACGCTGACAAAGATCGCCGCACACGCCATCCCCAACCCTCATGACCCGAACTGAATGACGCTATACCGATCCCCCATTTGGAGCGACGAATCCTCGAGAAGATGCCGCTCGGTATGCCACATAGCGCGTGTGCAACAGCCTTCCATCGTCGAGGGCTATGGATAGTCGCGATATGCTACAACGCTGGATTGTGCGCGGTTGTAGATGTAAGCATTGACGTCAAACTTACACAAGCACACAGTACTTGTGTGACACAGGATGGAAATGCAAAGAGTGCTTGTACATCGAATACGACAAACGCGACCGGGAATACCCAATTAATGAAGCATATGGAAGAAATCGGCAAACACGGCGAAATGAAAAGATCCGAACTGAATCAACTGCATGGCATATGTAGCAACATACCCAAAACGCGCTCGACTTTAGGAGCCGACGATCAGGCCAGAAAAATCTGATTATCACAATAACGGGCTAGGAACGCTACTGCTTCAGAAGATCGAGTTAATATCTCACTCTTCCAGCATCCGTGAACTATATTTGCTCACAACTACAGAGGAAGCATTCTTCTCCCGGTATAGCGATATAAAGATAGACAGGTCAAAAGCCTCTGGGACTTGCAGGAGACTACCGAGTTCAAATCGGTTTGCCCAGTATCATTTATGTGCGTGAGCAAAGATACAACTTTTATTTTGATGACGGCTTTTCTTCAATCTTGAATATCATAGGGACATACAGGAAAGTATAGGGAAATCTAACCAACTCTTGAGCATCGAGTAAAAATTTTTATGTTCAAGAATACTTTTAAGGGAGAGGCTCCTTATGTGGCACAAAATTGAGATACCAGGAAATATTGCTGAGCGATTTATAGGTATATCAGTACCTATAAGTAGTAAAGTCGCATTAATTTCTTATGAATGTGTTCATCTTTTAGATTTGTCTTCTCCTTTTGAAATATTTAATGATAATGATGTTCCCGAAGGCGGAACCCACTATGATAAAGATTTGGAAATCTTATCCTATAAGGGTATCAATTATAGTATTGTAGGCCTTTACGGCGGAATTTCTATTTTAGAGAACCAGGAAGGCGAAAAGATAGTGGTTGATACTAAAAAGGAATGTTTTTACATAAGGAATATACCAAATGAACCGGTTTTTGAATTCAGGTATGATGATATGTCCGGAGATTGGTTTGCAGCAACATTTTCTGATGACGGAAAGTATGCAGTATTGTGCTTACCTTATGGCTTATATGCTTTTGAAAAATTGGAATAACTAATTTACTTTAGAGGGTTATTATATTTCAGCACAATGACCGGATACTTCCACTACAAAAATATTATCGTTTAATAAATAACCGTTTTGATTATAAGCGTTTATGGTTTGGTGGATGGTATGGTTAAGGTTGTGCGTTCGACGCGTAGAATTTTTTCTTGTGGTGCAAACAGCGGTGAGTTGCGTAAATAAATTCATCAAAAAATTAAATAGGCTGAATGATATGGTTATTATTGTTTTGAGCGATACCGACCGGTTTATCCTGAGTGGGGAAGGGGCTGGATAGAAGGATGGCGAGTGATTACACCATGAGTGTTTCTATAGTAAATAATGCACATGCCGAAATTAGGAGGCTGGCCGTCGCCGGTAGCGACATTGCTTCTGGGGATAACAGGGTGAAGCGTCTGGCCCTTGACATTAGAAAAATGGGTGAGACTGTACCGGTATTTGCCAGGTTGGCCGACTCGATCGACAGTCTGGTAGATCCAGGGGCGGGTGGTTCGGCGGGTAAGCTTCTGGAGGCCGCCGCACTGGCTAATGCGTTATTGTATGCTCAGGGTGTCGTCGGGGTTGAAGGAGAGCTGATCGTCCTGGGGAGTTCCGGGCTTGATCTTCCTATCGTCTCGTCGTACTGGACGATCTCCGGGGTGAAAGAGGCGATAGGAGCGTGCGGAGTCAGAAGGATGAGGCTTTTTGAGAAGGTTTGTGAAGGTGGGGAGTTTGTGGATTTGAGACTGTTGGACACGTTCCTGGGGTTGCTATACGACCCTAGTGATGATGTGGCCAACCTGGTCTGCCGGAAGATCCTCCCGGACTACGGCGAAATCATCCTACCTCAGCTTCTCAGCGGCTACAATGTTAAGGGTAAGGTGGGTGATTGTCGCAGGCTGGAGTTGATCGCTGGGATCCTAAAGGAGGAGGGCAAGGACATGTACCTCGACTCCCTTAAGCGTGGATATGCGGGTGTGAAGGTCAGCGCGCTGAAATGCCTGAGGTGCGTGCCGGTCGCCACCGATGTTGTCATCAAGTACTCCAGATCCAAGAATAGGAATGTGCGTGTAACGGCGTTCGAACTGCTGGCCGGGGACGGTTCTGAGGCGGCCGCGGACAGGATAATCGAGGCGCTCAGAAATGACGAAGAACTCTATTATGTCAGAGCTCTCTCTAACCACTTAATCTCGGACGACTTGAAGCCGCAGAGTGAACTAGTTCGTAAGCTCATCGAGGAGTGGGATTCTTACCTCTCTTGTTATCAGCAAAAAAAGGCAGACCAAAAAATGGCCGAGAAGCTCGACGCGATCCTATCCATGTTACACCGGAGCGATTCCGCAAGAGTCCAGGAATTTTTCGAACAGTGCAAACAACAGCCGGACTGTCTAGCCAGGATCGCCGAGTTGATAGAGCGTGGGATCAAAAAGCATGGGATTGATGTCGAGGATCCTGACGATCGGAAGAACTTGCTTTCCGCCATAAGGTCAATCATCCATTCTCCAGGCGAGTATGGGACAAGAGGCCTGTCGAAGCTGACCTGTCTCGCCGCCCACGCGGCGATACTGGAAAATGATCGGGAAGCAGTGGACATGATCGTCAGGTTCGCGTCAGACCCGTCATCACCGATTTACGATGGCTTTACAGATAGCATATACCACTATACGGACCGGCAACTTAGTAAGAAAGCCGATTTTCTCGTGACAAGACGGCTGTTCGAAATGGCCATGGATATTGTGACACCTCATATGTCGCTTTTCTGTAATGCGTTGTTGGTGATGCGAAAGGATAGTACGGGCCTGCCTGTGGATCGGGAGATGAACGAAAAGTTCCTGGGAAAATGCCTTCCCTACGGCCATATAAACCCGGAGATCTATTCTAATGCGGCTTGTCTGTACGTGGAGATGGGCGAATATGATAAGGCGCTGGAATGCATTGACCTGGCGAAAAAACACAACTATTGGGGCTATAACGGTATGTTGAAGGATATCCGGATGAGTCCTATATTCGAGGATTTCCGGAAGGACGAGCGAGCAGTGAAAATGCTTGAAAGGTATTATCTGGAAACGATAGAATCTCTTGATAGAGCATTAGAATCAGACTCAAAGGATGTTTATGCATGGAATAACAAGGGGTACTACCTCAGAAAACTTGGACTGTATCAGGAAGCCTTGGAATGTTACAATAAGGCTATGGAATTGGATTCTCATCTTGAATCTGCGATTAAAGCCAAAGAGGATTTATTGCAATTAATCCCATAGAGAAGGGGCGAGTAATTAAGAAGGATATTATGAGGATATTCACTTTTAAATGGAGGCGTAATATTTTTTGGTGAAACTTTTTTCAATCGGCATTTACGCTGGGCGATTCTTTTTTATTTTGCGATATCTTTAAGTAGTTAAAGCATAATACTAAGCCTATGGAAGCAATAGCATGGCACGTGATTATGCTACGTCAATTAGTAAGGTATATCATCCTTCGGGTTCGAAACTTGAATATATGGAGAAGGGATTTTCCGGAGGGGAGCCATCCAGCGAACCGCTCGTGGAGATGCCGGAAACGTGCTGGCTGCTCAGTGATATCAGTGACATAAAGCGCTTCCACGACTATCTGGATAACCCTGATGATATCACCCCTAAAGGCGCAAAGTTGCTAGAAATGGCGCGACGGGTATCCGAAGAGCGAATGGCGAAGCACAACGAAGCTTCCACAAGGTAAGTAAGTAAAATAGAAGGTAATATCGGGCAAACAACAGAAATCTACTTTTTATGAGGGTTTTGTTTTTATGAGTATTTCATATCAACAGCTTAGTCATGACTCTGATTACTATAGGTTTTCCGGTTTTGATTGCAGCTACACCGGTGTCCCCGAGTATGCTGAGGATGAAATTCATAGCCTATCTCAATATTTATCTCACGAAGACGGCGCTAAAAACGACCTTAAAAAAGGGCTTGGAGTGACCACTGTCGCATACGTGGCCGGGGAGGTTGCGGGGTATTTTACACTTATGGCAGGGTCCGTATTAGAAGCACGAACCGGAGCGGATTTCACCGATAGGTTTTCGTTTTATTGTATTACATATCCGGCAATAAAAATTTCCCGGTTCGCCGTGGACCGAAAATATCAAAGCGTAGAAGTCGAGCCAGGGTTGAAGGTAAGCGACTATATGTTCGTCGAACTGTTATCTATCGGGGATTCGCTGGCCCGTGTCGGGACTGAATTCTGGTATGGAGACGCCCTATCTCAAGATAAAAAATACGTGAATAACGAGCGGCGGGAGCGTTTGGGAGTGCGGTTCGTCATCGCAGACGCTCTTGGAGTAAAAAGGACGCTGAACTTCTACTGCAACCGCGGCTTCAAGCCTTTTAAAAGCAACGAGGTCGACTATAAAACGATGATCGACGAAATCATAGCCGGAACTTACCAGAAACCGGAAAGCGTAAAACATGTGGGTATTCCTCTATACATGGACCTGCAGAAAAAACTCGGAGCGCCCGGAAACACCGGATGAAGGGATAAACAGACATCCGATAACAAAGAGTGGTTAAATCGATCTACTAGTCCGTTCTTATACCTAGGATATTCAGTTCGAACGGCATTGGTATAACTATGTCGTTGAGGAGGATGTTGACCCCGAAGATCAGGCGCCGGAGTAAGACTAGTATGTGTGGGGATGTTACTGCGTATGATCCCCGGTTTCAGTAGGTGATAGATTACCTCGTTTTCGGCGGGCGGATGCTTTAGATGCGAATACCCGTAGGCTCGGCCATTGTCATAACGATTATGGTTAGAACAGTTATCATAGTATTGAAATAGCTCTCATTTTGCAGCTGGAAGCCTGACGATGAACCGGCTGCCCTTGGTATAATCGCCGCTGATGCGATCCTCCACCCAGACCCTGCCATAGTAGCTCTCCACCAACGACTTGACTAGGTAAAGGCCAAGTCCGATTCCCTTTACCTTTGTATCACCCCGCTGCATACGGTTAAAGATCCGTGCCTTCATGTCATCAGGTATTCCAGGTCCGTTATCCTCCACGCTGATCTGGTAAAATGCCCTGTCGCTCTCATTAACCCTGTTGATGATGATAGAGATGTCCACGTTTTCCCCCTCAGAGTGCTTGACTGCATTTCCCACCAGGTTGGAGAAAACATCGGTCAGCAATTCGTTTGATATCACCTCATAGCGGGTATTATCGGGGGCGTCCATGAAGATGTTGATGCCTGGTCGCTGGTAACATGTCTGCACATCGCGTAATATGGTTATCAGATCAATCCTCATGGTGATTAAACCTGATGTCTGAACTTTCTGGAGCTTCCGTACGTTATCGATGATCATAGAGCTCCTTTGCAGTGCCTCAATCGGCTTTCTCAGCAGTTCTATTTGCGCGCATTGTGGATCGGAATCGTCCATGATCATCTCCAGGTATCCTAGCGCCACCTGATGCAGGTTGTTGATGTCGTGGCCCATTAGGTCAAGATACAGCTCAGCTCTGGATTTAGCCTCCAGAACCTCGTTTTCGGCTCGCTTTCTCGAGACGATACGCCATAGGCCGTTCATAAGCAGGGATAGCTGTCGGACATCGGCGTCTGTGTATGGCGATTCTTTATTCCCAACCTTGCTGATGGCCACAATCCTGCCGTTCTCTATTACGGGCACCATCATCAATCTGGTTACGGTGATTACGGGCATGTGGCCTTCTGGTAAGCTGCTCTTCAATGGGTGCGGCGCTGAGTACTCGTTGATCAGTGCCGGTTGTCGTGTCCGAAATATGTCGGCCCATACACCCCTGGTGGGAATGCCCATTTCCAGGCGGCCGTCTCCGATTTTGCATGTATCCATAACATTATTCGTTATAGAGCGAATGTAAGCGGTTGTTTCGTCATGGTTGACCGACATAATGACGCCGGTGCGACTTTCGGTGATCCTCAGCGCGCTATTGAGGGCATAGTCGAAGAGCCCGGCATCGCTGGCGTCCGCCATATTGTTTAGCTCGGCGAGCGCTTCTAAGCGGGCTTCGTCGAGCTTTAGCGCCTCCTCTGCTTTCTTACGCTCGGTAATGTCGATAGATGTGATCGCGATCGTATTCGGGTTCAGGCGGAAAACCGACGCCATCAGGTATACGCCTTTGAAAAAGGTTTCGTAGTTATATGGGTGTCCTGTCTCGAGTACCTGGGCATATACAGGCATGTGGAGGTCGACGATCGCCGGGGTGAGAATCTCGCTAACGCGTTTTCCCAGAATGGTTTCCCGACTCCACCCCCCGGTGCTCAGATGCTGGTTGTTCGCGTCACGGTACACCCAGTCAACTACGTTGCAGTTCTTATCTCGGATCGCCTCGATGATCGTTACCGTCTCTTGAAGGTTATTGAAGAAGGTCCGGTAGCGCTCCTCGCTGAGCCGCAGGGCCTCCTCTGCCCGTTTACGCCTGGTGATATCTATAGAATAGACCCGGGTCATCCCACTATCGGGCAGGTATAAGAGGGTCTGCTGATAAAACACCCCGTTGACCTCAATGTCCCTCACCAGTTGTGTCCGCCCGCCTTTCCCAAAAATGTATTGTCTGAGCCCGATATCCCGTATTAGTGGGTGGGATTTTCCGAGAGCTTCCAGATCAGGGAACATTTTCCGGGCAGCCCGATTGATAAAGGTAATGTCTCCATGGTTATCGACCTCTATAACTGGATTGGGATCGAGATCGGGGAACGACGCAATATGTGCGATCTTCTCGTCCGCACGTTTACGATCGGTAACGTCTGTCATTAGGCTCATTGAGCCTGTAAATCGGCCCTCATCATCCCTCATCATCACGAAGCTTGACATCACCCACAGCAATGAGCCATTCTTCCTGATGAGCTTGTGATCGTGCTTTTCTTTCAGGTCAGATTTGCCGTTGAGCTTCAGGAACCAGTTGGTGGACATTTCAGGGGAGGATAGAAACTCGCCGAAGTATCTTCCGATCACCTCTCCTGGCGTATACCCTAGCATTTCCGCCATTCGTCGGTTGACGTAGGTGGTCCTGCACTGCGAGTCCATGACCCATATGCCTTCATTTGCAGTCTCCACGATCGTCCGGTACTTTGTCTCGCTCTCGTGCAGTGCCTTAGTCACCGTGAAGATGTTGTCGTTGTATTTGCGCAGCTCGTCCACCTGAGCTTTGAGCTCTTCCTCTTGTTTATACAGCTCTGCCCGGCACAACCGCAGCTCTTCCTTTAAAAGCTTGTTTTGTTTGTCGAGCTCGTCGATGATCGCATGTCTATTTGAGCCTGTTTGTTGCCGAAGTTTTTTCATGAGGGTTCCCACCTAAGCAACTTATACGTTTCAAGATTGCTTTACATTATAGGTATAAGCGCTTATCATTTATAACGATTTTTTAAAAGTCCTATGTATTATTACTGGCGGATATGAACTGGAAGCCATGACACGTGTTATGTTACTGCAATCCATCGAAATCCCAGGAAATGGTTGGCGTTCCATCATCGCATGTAGATGTCGCCCAGTTGCGGACCAAAAATGAAAAGGTAGGTACATTTATCACGGGTGCGGCGGATACGAGCTTTCTGGTGAGAACCTGGTCATGCTGAAGTTACCTTGGGCGTTCTCAACCCCGTGGAGGGGTTTAAAGTCGTGATAGTAAGCCGTTTGCACACCTGGCGTCATCCATTCCATTACAACCCCTGACCGGGCTAAATCCACTATCTGTCCGTGCTGATCGTACACATGAAAAGAGGAGACAGTGCGCCACTCCAGCACAGGTCCTGGACGAGGTTCGTCCGTGCCATAGGCCTTTTCCAGCGCTATGTCCGCACTGTCCATAGTCTGAGTTGCCGGCAACGCATACTGGTTGGTATACTGACGGTTAACCGTCAAATCGTAGATACTGAACTCCACCCTGGAATACTCCGTGTCATTGGAGTTCACGGTTTTGATCGATATTTTAAAATTGTGTCTTTTGGAGAATGATATGGTCTTTATCCAGGGGTTTGCATATGAATTGATGTAGATGGTGAAATCCACGTTATTAGGGCTGGTCGAGTTTGGTCCGATCACGATGTCATTTTCGGGGATCCAACCTGATTCATTGGCCAGGCCCCACTGGTGCAATACGAAGATCTCTCCTGGCTGTAAATTTGTCACAGAGCCGGAATTGACCTTGGCGGTCACGGATGAGGCACGAAGGTATGGGGTATTGGAATAGATACCGCACGCACCAATGTAGGTGGCTGCATAGTTGCTGCTGGCGCCCGAATAGTAAGGGAGAGTTTCACGTGGGGTAACGCTATTGATATTTATTAATCCGGCCGAGCCGATCGACTTTACCCCACTACTTTTGGGCGGTGTAATAAGGGTATCACCGATCGGGGCATGCCCATCGGAGACTGTCAGGCAGCCATGCTGTGTGACATCTGAGACGCAGGATAGGTTCGTCTCATCTGAACAGTTATTTACAGCGGCATCATCAAGGGATGAGATATTAACGGTGTCTGGCTGCAAGCCAATACCGGTCCGATAGTCATCCTGTGCCGTGGCAGCGGCGGTAAAGCAAGCGCTACATAATAGCAGAATTACATTGACATACAGCATTATTTTCAAGGTATCACCCATCGATTGATAAAGGTACGAACTAGGCGACCTTTAAGCACATATACAGGATATGCTTGTACTATATAAAAAAGTTAGTTTATTACTGCAGCATTTTTCTGAGTTGTTATAAAAATTTCATTATTTTAATTTCAACTGATGACTACAGATAGCCCTCTGACTATAGTCACTTTTGGATGGCTTGATCCTTCATGCGAGAAATCCTTCCAGGGTCGTACAGTCCGTTGCCTCCCCAAGGGACTCCCGTGTACCACGAAAACACACACTTTTTAGAGGATGATCATGCCAGATTATCTTTAATCATATTCAGCAGCACCCGGTCGGTCTCCACCATGCCAGGATAATTCAGCAGTCCTAGATTATGGAAGGTGCCCTCAATGGTCTCGCTCAGGATCCCCATCCGTGCAGGTATATACGTCCCATTCATGGCCATATACCCATACTGGACGGCCAGGGATGCCGACGCGCTCAGCTTATATGCGCAGGACTCTTTGGCGCCATCGCACACCATCCCAGCCAGCGTCCCGATCACGGTTTGTATCGCATGTATTGAATCCTCGTGGCCGCCTCCGAGGAGGTACACGGTGGCAGCGGCGATGCCGGCCGATGAGGCTACAGCACATCCACAGAATGCGGACAGTTTTTGCGAGTGCTCCTTGATCATTATCGTCACAATAGTGCTGATCGCCAGCGCCCTGGCAGTTCTTTCTACCGGGCTGTCAAGGTTTTCGGCAACGGCGAGCACGCCAAGGAGACAGCTGATGCCATGGTTTCCGCTGCCGGTGACGGATGATACCGGTACATTAAGACCCGACATCCTCGCTTCGCAGGCAGCGGCGGTCATCATCTGGGCGAGTGCGGCGGAGGCGTACGGGCCCGGCAGGCCGCAACAGATCTCCCTGAGGGCGGTGCCCAGATGCAATCCGGGAGAGGCGAGGCCGGAGATCGCGGCGCTGCGGTTGACTTCCGCCGCATCTGATAAAAACCTCAGATCTTCGATACTGAGCTCTTCGACCATCTCAAACAGTTTTTTCAGGCTGTAATTCTTAAGCTCGTCCCGCGCTTCGATGGCAATCCGGTCATCGGTCCACTCGATAATTCGATCGTTGATGACCACTTCATCGAAGCTGGCATAGTCGTTTATGATTAGGGCGTGGGCACTATTATCGCCGGCCATCACTGTGGCTTTAATATAGAGCGGATGATGTGTTTCGATGTAATCGACCGAGACGGCGCTTCGAGTTATTAGCTCGACCGCTTTCTGCACCGACTTCTCGCTGGCATGCTGCAACAGGGTCAGGTTTGCGTTCTCAGCTTCGACAACTGCTCCCAGCGCCGCCGCGACGTGCAGACCACGCATGCCGGTACCAGGAACCCCTACATTAATGCCGTTTTTATAGACGTTAGGGCTGACTTCGACCGCGATACGATCCGGCTTCCGGCCCAGCTCTCGTACCGCCCGGTTCACGGCTAGACATACAGCGCCCAGATCAGTGCAGCCTACAGATAATTTAACTTCACTCCTCAGAACATGTATCAGTGCTTCCTTATCCATCTCCGTTCTCCCTTCACCCTGAAATCCACCTACCGCTATACCGGCACTTTAATGATTTGTTGCCGGCTATAGTATAAAACTCACATTTTAAAGTCTTTATGGACAAAAATAGGATAGCTGATCGCCGAAAGATCGAAAGACAACAGCCTGAGCACCATTGGCAAGCTGTGTCGCTACGAAGGGAATAAGTTGCCCTGCTGAATTTGTATTCAAGCACATTGCAGCGATCGTATTATGATCAGACCGAGTGGAGAGCGAGCGAAAACCCACGAGTCTAATCATGGAGGGAGGCGAGTCTCCCTTGTCTTTTCTACCCACACCGCTTGTTTAATAAACTATATATCAACATGTAGCTATACGATGGCTGTCTAACCCTTGTCGTATCGACTGAAAGTGCTATGGGCCGGTTAGACTTGCCGTTAAACTTGACATAGTCGGCTATTGGCAGTATAGCGTAAAATGTTGAACGTGACGGGCGAGACCAACCTAGTCGCGTTGGGGCGGTAATGCGTTGGTGTAAACCATAGAAGCCAACAATTAAAATCGTTGGAGCCGTCACTAAGTTAACCCTTGCCGCTGTTGCCTTTAGCGTTATTGCTGGCACTGGCGTTGTCTTTATCCTTGTCTTTATCCTTTCCTTTGCTATTTCCTCGGGAGTTATCCCCCGTTAAGTTCGTCTGGTTGAACGGCGCTCCCCATATGGTGGTATTATTGACGATCTCCAGAGGCGGCCCCTGGTAGCCCTTTTTCGCCAACCCGGGAGGCACGAATGTCATATTCTTACCGTTCTTCAGGTGGCCGGGGGGGACGAAGTAGGTCGTGTTATTGTAGACGACAAACGGCCTGCCAGTCTTGACCTTAGTGCTATTATTATAGGCATCCGCGAGATCATCCATGATATCGGTCGACATACTGCTGCTGTTGTTGGTGATCATATCCTGAAGCGCCTGCTGATAGTCTCCGACCTCCGGCCCTACATCCGAATAACGCTCTTCGTCGATGTCCGAAAGCTCCATGGTAGCGTTGATCTCGTTGATCTTGGCGTTATAGCCGTCAATTGCTGATTTCATGGCCGCAGTGTTATTGGTGCTCGCCGCAGCTTCCGTCTCAGAGAGGCGCTCGCCGCCATGGTCCATCTGCTTCTGGAGTTTGGCGTTTGCGTTGCCTGCCAATGACTCATCTAGCTGCTGCACGAATAGTTTCAGCCCATAAAACGGCGAGTCCGCCCCGATCATACCCGAATAGGGTTTAATACGATCCGGAGCAGCTATAGTTTGTGCCAGAACGGCGGCTATAAGTGTCAGCAATATCAGGACTACGATAATAGCTCTTGTTGTCATAGATCCACCTTCTGATATGAATCGCTCGGAATACGCTATTAGCCTATTTGTATGTGTGCTCTTATAGGTCGAAGGTCGATGACGATCACGGGCGAATAGGTTAAAATACCAGAAACTTCACTTTTAGTCAGTCTTGGTGATTGATGTCCTGGGATAATGGTACAATGATCGGCACGGTAAAAGATGTTGCTAAGGCTTTTTGCGAAGCTCGGGCTGGGATCGGTATCATGAATGTAGAGGAGTTGGCTGTCAGCATCGTGGTGGAGTCTTCGGAACTGCTGGAGCTGTTCCGGTTCAGGAACAAAGATGGGATAAGGGTGTTCTCGTCCCGGGCCAATAGGGAACGGATCTGTGATGAGATAGCCGATGTCCTATTCGTGCTTGTCATGTTTGTCCAGGTCTATGATGTGGACATAGCGACAGAGTTCCGTCGGAAGATAGTGAAGAGCGAGGGGTTATCCGGGGGACTCTTCCGTATGTTCTATGACTGGTAAAGGCCTGGTCGGCGTGCTGGTATACTGCTTCAGGTTGGGCGTGAAGAATGACGAGTTCTGCATGGAGGAGATGAGGCGGCTTGTGAGGGTCGTCATGCTTGACTTCGGTGGGTTGGCTGTATTTAGATTAGGCTCTGGGATCGTGTAACCATCGAGTTCGCTCTCGCTCGGAGTGCCTGGGTCCGCCTTTCCAGCTCCTCAGAGTCCTGCAGCTTCTCGATCAGCCGATCGGTGGCCTCCTGCCAGGGTGTTTCCTCGAACTCCTCGTGGTCTTCGAAATATTTTTTCGTGTGCTCGAACTGCAGGTCCCTTGCTGCCAGCAGTTCATGGTCAGTCCGCAGCGGCCGGTCGTCATTCGGCAGGTCCATGATGGCGCAATCGCCGATCGCTGTCATGTGTCTTTTCAGCTCTCTGGCCGTCAGCAGCGCTGACTCTGGGAAGACCCAGCACCCGATGGGCTTGACCAGGTGGATGACGCAGAGCTGATCCCTCAGAAAAGGACAGCCGTCAGGCGCTAGGATGACCGGGTAGCGGAATCCTCCGGGCGTCATCATCACAGCGCAGTACCGCTCGAAGAATGCTTGGGGCTGCAGCCTCAGGCCCATACTGATGTTCCTGATGTCGAGCAGCGAAACGGCATAATACGGATCTCTGCGGCAGCACTGGCCGCAGCACTTGCATTTGAACTCCAGGTCGTTAACAATCTCGGGCATCGTGTACTTTTCTGGTGTCTTCAGCCTATAAACCCTTTGATAAAGTGTACTGGAGTTAATTGATATACTCCCATTGCTAAGTCTGTGTAGTTCTGCGGTTGGTTGTATCGTGCTATTGCCGTGGGGGTATAAGTGCTTCCGTTGCACGTTCTCTTCTATGTGCAATCGAAGTGTGCTATGTAGCGTGAGACGCCTGAGTACAGTCTCAATGTTCTAGCACTGTCGACTACCGCCAACACATGGTTCTGGGTGGTATAGTTCCTCTGGTATAGGCCAGCCGGGCGCAATTGCGCAATGACTTGGTGCAAGAAAATAGCAATAATAGCTTAAAAGACCTGCGATAATGGGATTCGAGGGGTGGATCCATCCCGTCCCCAAGAACTTAAATGTTGTATTGGAGTTTGGGGAGGGTCACGATCGCGCGCTGTGCCAGAACATAGATTGCTCAGATGCTAGATTCGTACAGATACTATATAGAAGGCTTTTATGTAATCCAGTATTCCTGTGTGTTGAGCGTGGCGATCCTGGCGCTACAATTGTATGCTGTGGAATACGTCCTGCAGGATATGGATCAACGCTCTGCGCTTAACAGCGATAGCTATTTTATATTGAATTATAAATAATATATGAAGGTGTTTGATAATGCCAATGTCCGAAGCCGATATGATTGCAATCATCGAAAAAGTCAGCCCCTCCGTAGTCAATATCAACACAGTCCGCCTCGTCCACGATTATTACATGAACGTTGTCCCGTTGCGGGGCATGGGCTCCGGTTTCGTCATTGACAGCAAGAATGGATATGTACTGACCAATAACCACATAGTCGAGGGATCGGAGAGCATTGAGATCACTCTATTCGATGGTCGTAAGTTCGATGGAAAACTAGCCGGGACGGATCCAACCAGCGACATCTCGGTGGTCAAAGTCGAGACGGATACCCTTCCCCAGGTCACGATAGGAAACTCGGATGCAATCCGGGTGGGCAACACTTCGATCGCCATAGGCAATCCCTTCGGTTTTCTGCTGCGAGGGCCGACGGTCACAGTCGGGGTGATCAGTGCACTGCATCGGACGATACAGGCAGAGCAGGGCGTCTTCGAAGACCTGATGCAGACGGATGCTCATATCAACCCGGGCAACAGCGGCGGGCCGCTGGTCAATAGCCGGGGGGAGGTCATCGGGATCAATTCCGCCAATATACCGTTTGCTCAGGGGATCGGCTTCTCGATACCAATCTCGGTAGCCACGAGGATCGCCGAAGAACTTATCCGCCATGGTCGGGTAGTCAGACCATGGTTGGGCATCATCGGCGTCGGGGTCAACCCACAGATATCACAGTACTACGATCTTCCCTCGGATAAGGGCATCTTGGTGACCCGGGTGTTCAACAATAGTCCGGCGTACGAGGCTGGAATCTCGCCAGGGGATTTGATCGTCGAGATCGATAAAAAAGATATGGAGGATATGGACGGCCTCAGCAAAGAGGTACGGTCGAAAAAAGTCGGGGATAAGATGAGCGTCGTGGTTCAGCGAGGCCCGGTTAGGGAAGAGGTGGACCTCAGGCTGTCCGAAATCCCCTCACAATAGCCAAGTAATTGTTTACCGGTATTCGTCATACTTCATCGGATTCCAGACCAGCTTACCATTGTCAATTTTTCCATCGGACATACCTCCATATACCGCTTTTGCCACCTCAAGCTCTTTCTCGGCCTCAGCCTTGCTCTGGAACATACGGTTATCGGCGTTAGGGTCGGCGGAACGGACTTTCTCCTCGAGGGCCTTGATCAGGCTCAGCTGTCTCTCCCGAATATGGTCTGAGGCCTCAGATTTCCAGGTTGGGGCCAGATCACGGCATACGTCCATGCAATACTCGATTTCCATGGAGATATCGCTTAGGATGCGGTCTGAATTCTCCCGCACATCCATCAGCGCTCGTTCCACATCCTCTACTGTCAGATCCTCCCATGAGATCGGTTTATCCCGGATCTGTCCGCCGAGGCGTTTGGCTACCAGGTAGAACGGGAACATTTTCTTGATGATCGCGCCCGGCGGATATATCGAGCCGCCATTTTCGTCCAAGCCTTTAGGCTGGACGCCCTGCATGCCGATGCGGGATACCTCGGGCCGAGATACCTCCTTGGGCGGCAGATATCCGTACCTCATCAGTTCCCTGATGCTGGTTCCGCTGATGTTGATGCGGTATTGTTTGCCATGTGGGCAGGTGTTTTCGGTCGCTGTCGTACCACAGCGGCAGCAGTAGAAGACCTCGCTGAAAGCCATAAGTTCGATGCCAAGCTCTTTCGCGCCTCCATCGTACAGCCGGTCGAAGATCGATTGGCATTCGTAGTCGCCGTAGTAGCTGCCCACGCCCGCGTGATCCCGGCCTATTGCGAAATGTGTGGCGCCGAAGTTACGGGACACGATCGCGTGCAGGATGGCCTCCCGGGGTCCGGCAAAGATATATGTGACCCTTAGAGGGTTCATCAGCACACGGTCTTTAGGATAATACAGGTTAATGAGCGTCTCGTAGGCCTGGATGCGATGCTCCGAGCGGATGTATTCCGGCTTGGCCAGCTGGACAAGGGGCTGGATCAGCAGCATGTCGTTATTCTCCAGGGCCGCTCGGTGAATATGCTCATGACCGCGATGTACCGGGTTGGCTCCTGTTATAAACCCCACCACGGTTTTGGCACCCTTCTTCTTATAGAAGTATTCGAAGCACTCAGCGGGGGTCATACGGTACTTTTCGAAGGCGCCCCAATAAGCCCTGTTAAGCAGTTCCACTTTGCCCGAAAGCGACCGGTCGCCCATGCGCTCGTATATGCTGCGGACTCCAGGATGTCGCTTATCGGTTGTGCCGAAGATACACTGCGCCCGCTCCTCCCGATCGTACTCGAATACCTCTTCAGAGATCACCCTAGCCACGGGCAGCCGGTTACGGCTGATAAGTGTGACCATGTCACCGGTGTTCAGACTTTTGAATATCTCCTGGTTTTTTTCTCCGGCAACTGCGAACGATAGGGGTATGGGCCATGGAGTGCCATCGGCCAGCCTGCCGATGTGCAGAACTGACGAGTAGTCTTCCCTGTTCATGAAGCCGCTGCAGGGGCTCAGCGCTCCCGTGGCGATCATTTCAATTGTGATCCACGCCTCATCGTCGATCATGATAGTATTTTGGTACCGGGATAGGTTTTCTTCTGCCTCCTCAATAGCAGCTTCACGTGTCGGACCGTCAAGGACCGTATTGACAAGGTTCACCTGTGGTTTGCTCATTACTGGCCTCCTCTTTATTGATGTTCCTCACGTATAATCATGATAAACAATTTACCCGAGATTAAATTATATTGCTTATAGATAAAGATGTTGCTCATCAAATAACAAAAATCAAGTGATATTAACGGCTTTTTATATTTATATATTGAAATTTATAATAAAAATTTCGGATGATACATAGGGTGTCAAAGCAAAATCATTAAATAAAAAAATAAGATTTATAACTATTAATCATTACGTTATTGATCATGATCGCATTAATCAGGGATAAGCAGTCATAGCTGAACCGATTTGATCGCAGGGTATCTTAAATAGAACGATTTTCCGCCGTTTCAGGCCCTTTATTGTATTCTATAATAATGATAATCAGATAAATATAAAATATTCTCATGTGATATCTTGAGATGGACGTTAGCATGAATTTTTCCTCTGATGCCTATCCAAGGCATTCACGGCAGGTTTGATAAGAATGAAGCTAAGAGTATTCATCACCATAGCCCTGATCTTCTTATTATTCAGCACCACCGTTTACGCAGCCAAGGACAGGATCTTTTATCCTAGTCAGAAACTCCTTCAGGAGGACAGTGGTATCATCGTGGAGATCGATCATATCAAATTGTCGGACACGTCGATAGGATACTCGCCTTTTAACTTTCCGCCCACTGAATACAAGTTCTATACATTATATTATTATATCTCGAACCCTACCAACGATTCGATCAAATACGAGTTCCGGATCCACTTCGCCGACGATCAGGGACGCGAATATACATCCGAGGAGTATAACCTCGCCGAAGTAGTAAACCCTCACTCCAGAGGGCCTGAACAAAAGGAGTTCGCAGTCTATCGAAATGCCTCTGGTGTTTACCTGAGATGGGATCATATCAACCACTATTATAACACCATGGAAACGACTAACATATCCCTCATCGAAGATCTTGGTCCGACAGCCACGCCCGCCGCATCCCCCAAAGCAACGGTAATAGCTTCTGCAACCGTATCTCCTACATCTGCGCCGACAACTTCGCCTACTGTCGCGCCATCAACTCTCTCCCCCTATATTACGATAATGTCCATAGCCATTGGCGCCGGTGCAATTTCCCTGATATCCGGTAGGCTACGCAGACAATGACACGGATACTGTGACGACCGCCTTGATCTGTGCAGGCGACAGGCTGCCGGTCAACGACGTGGAATGATATGCCTGATCGACGTGCATTTATCGATCAGCGTTTTTGTGCGACGATCCTGATTTTATCCCCCGCCCGGATCCCAATATAGGCTGCGGCGCTGTCGCCATTGACGGCGATCTCGGCCATCCCATGGCTCCCGATAAGCATGAGAAGGTCGCCTTTTTCACCGTCAGAGTACGTATTGACGAAGGTGGCCTGAGCACCGTTTACCTCAACGGCCTCGCCAGGCGACAGCAGCTCTAGCACCGTTTCGCTGCCGATGTTTGTAACGAGGTTCCCGAAGGAATCTACATATATCGTTCTGCCACGGACCCCATTCTCATCCTGCGTCGGAACACCCAGATCCAGTTCAACAGGGTCAAAGATCTCCCTGAGGCCCGGTACCGGCTCTCCCGAAGCGATGAACGCCGCCGCAGGGGCAAAGATATCGCGCCCGTGGAACACCGGGCTTACTTCACCCCTATAGAAGTTCGGCGCAGCGATCTCATAGACCCTGTAGCGGCCCTGCGCCTGCGCGGCCAGGATCAGCAACCCATTATCCGGACCTACGAAGCTATACTGCTCGCCAAGGATGATAATAGCCCGACGACCGCTCCCTACGGCAGGGTCGACGACTGCAAGGTGAGTGGTCCCTCTAGGAAAATATGTCGAAGCATACCGGAGTACGAAAGCTCCTTGGACGATATCCCCCGGAGGGATCGAATTTGTAATATCGATGATCCGAATATCATCCGAAATGCTCGCGATAACTCCCTTCATGATCCCGGGGTATAGGTCGCCGAAATCGGTCGTTATTGCAATAAGACCTATCATAATTATCAGAATATAGTCATCTCTACAGGCCATAAATCTACGTTGCCTACGTACAAGCATCCATGAATATGCCGCATGCTGGAAGCTATTACTGATCTCCCTGAAGTCTGAAAACGGATATTCCAATTATCTTCCGTTAATTATGGTTTGATAACGATTAATTTAAGACATCCGGCGATAATCACTACTTTTAAGGGTTAATTGCTTTTCCATTCGGTGATCATGATATGGTTAACATTAAGAATGTGACAATAAACGAGCCCCAGTTTACCATAGAGAAACAGTGCGACCGCTGTCTAAATACCCTCTATTTTTCGGAAGCCGTAGTGACTGATGTTGAGACGGATCCTGAAGGCCATGTGATCAACGCTTCGATCACATGCCCGATCTGTGGCAATGTGATCGTCCTGTACTCCTGTCCAAACGAGCTCCCAATTATCGTCGACGATCCGGCAGCTTGAGCAGCCTTCGGCACACGATCCCAGCCTCTGAGTGAGAATGTCCACCGCAGCATTCTTATTCTGAAAAGTATAAAAGAGGGGATTATATAGCCTGAGCCTGCTGATCGATCTGGGTGCTCAGCAGCTGGATGAGCTGCTTATAGTCATTATTTGGCATCTCGCTTTCGGTATCGAGTATCTTAAGCGTATAAAGGACAATCTTGGCTCCTCGATCCGAAAGATGGTACCCATTAGTGTCCTTGTTGATGATGCCAGAAGTCATGAGGGTCTTGAGCAGCCTATTAAGTATTCCGGGGTTGAGCTCCGTCTCGAACATAATGTCGGTGAACTTGGTTTTGCCCTTGCAGATCGTGAAAAGTACGTCCATTGTCCCGATGTAAGACAGCGTTTTCAGTATTTCCATACAGGTTCCTCCAGATAGATACAACAATATGTGATCTCTTTTCCTCTTTTTAAGTATCGATAAATTATCAGAGGCAAGATTATCTTTTTTTCAACATTTACTCGTATATCATGCCATATTAAGATGTCTCTTGCCCTGCTACTGCAAATAGTAATTAGTAATTACTCGTATATATAAACGTATTACATGGCTGTATAGACAAAAATTACAATAATTTTGATTTATTTGTAGGATCGATCTAGTTGCTTCACACTCGAGACTTTTGCGTAATAGGCGTGTCTCAATTTTGCTGTAAAATTGTAGGTCAACCCAAGGGCACTGGAGAGGACAACTGGAATTTTACAGCAAAATTGAGACACGCCCTGCATAATTCATATCGGCGTGCATTAAGGTATCTTTGCACCTTTTTCGAAGATTCTACAAGGCTTTTGAACGGGATTAGGCATTTTCATATACCCACAGCTAAAGCTGCGGGATTTATCCGCCCTCAACCCCCCATTTAATAATTAGACGAATTGATCTCACATGCCCATAGCATCCCAGACAATAGCATATTGTGATCATAATGCCTGCTCCGCCAGCTTTCTATCGACGAGATAATCCTTGAGGTCGACCTCCTCTCCGTCTAGGTAGAGCCTGGGGCATGTCACTATGCCATCGTAGTGCATCTGAACGCTCACGTCGCCCCCAAAACCGGTGTTGTCCCCGAGCGCGATATGGACAGTATTGCCAACCTTCTCATCCTCAAGCAGGATACCGCACAGCCGTGCACCCGGGTTCATGCCGATGCCCAGTTCCGCTACATTTCTTGCGTTACGCCCCAGCACGTCGAATACCCGGTTCAGCTCATCTGCATGCCCACCTTCCGCCCCGACGCAGTCACCGTCCTTGATCGTTAGCTTCAGTGGCTGCTTGAGCAGCCCGTAATCGCCAAATGATCCATCTATCACCACAATACCGCTTGAGTGATATGGTGCAATGAAGATCTCCCCGCCAGGAAGGTTGGTAAATTCACCTGGGGACAGCGCCACTCCCTTATCTGCATGCCACGCCCGGTGCTCGAAAGAAAACCGGATATCAGTGCCTTTATTTGTCACCACCCGAGCTTCTCTGCAATGGTTCAGCCGGTATAGAAGACGATCGATCCGCTCGCCTATCGCCCGGTAATTGGCAGTCATTCCCCCTGTGGCAAACACTTTCATGACTAGATCATGGTCCTCGTTCTGAATAGGAATTGATACCCCCCTGGCCCCATTTTTACACGATTCTTTACGCGCCTGGGTATGGGATAGTGAATACTGAGTCGCCAGGATAAACACATCAGTATGCGTCAGCGCATGGCCAATAGCCCTAGGCGGCTCCTCTCCGCTTCGTCTGCGAGGCCTCATCTCCATCAAAATCGCGTCACATCCGAGATCCAGCGCGGCCTGATAGATGGGAACACCAATGTCTTTCCTCACCGTATCGGTGACCACCAGTACCCGCTCATCGGGTTTAACTCCCAGGCAATCCCTAACCGCGATCATAGCACTGTTGCTGACATCCACGACAACTCCCCGAGATGCAGGTACTGCCCCTATCCTCAAAGAGATGATGCATCATAAAAACGTATCGAATCGAGGTTCCGGAATGAAGTCGATCGCTGTACTTTCTGACCATTGTCTCACCGATCCAAGCAGTCCAGTGTCCCCATATGTTATGCGGCGTGGGTTTGGTATTACTCCTTGTAATGGTCTCCGCGGGTAGCACGACCACAGGTACAACCACCACAAGCGAACACGGGAACACTGGCAATCTAAACCAGGACACCGGCAGCCGTTAAAGAGATATAGAAGCGACACATTGTAAAATCGGGGTGTTCAGGCTATGAGTCGGCCATACGTTGAGTTGATTTCCGAGATGACCGTAGATGGCAAGCTGACGCTTAAGCGTGGCCTGTCCAGCAAGATCATCATGGGTCTAATGGATGACGAAAGCCATTTTTTCCTACATAAAAAAAGGTCTGAGTTCGACGCGATCATGGTGGGCAGCAATACTATTAAGATCGATAATTCCATACTGACCAACCGGCTTGCTCCGGGCAGAAGCCCGATCCGAGTGGTACCCTGCGCCGACGCGTCCATTCCGCTGGCCGCAAACGTGCTGAATCGCGACGCTCCGACGATCGTGTGCGTCTCCGAGGAAGCATACAGCGATCGAGTCGACTCGATCCGTAAGACGGGGGCTGAAGTAGTGGTCTGCGGGAAAGGCCGGGTAAACTTTGAGGCGATGATGGACACGCTCTATGCACGGGGGATCCGGCGGCTGATGGTCGAAGGAGGACCAACACTCATCTGGCATCTGATCAGCAGGAAAATGATCGACCACATCACGCTCATCCAGATTCCCTGCATCATCGGTGGCGATAGCACCCCATCGCTGGTAGGGGGCCCGGGAGTCGATAGAATCGATGATGTTGTAGGCGTGGAAATGACAGCGTTTTATAAAGTCGGTAATCACCTGATCACCGAGTACGACCTTAATTATCTACATGAAAAAAAATGAATTAGCTATCAGGCCTTTTTCAGATACTTTTCCACTTCCGTGTTCAGCTTCGATATGCTGAACGGTTTTTCCAGCATACCTGCGTACAGCGACTGGTCGAGTTCGCTCTGGGAGATCAGACGACCTGATATCAGCAATATTGGTGTGGATTTTCCCTTCCCTGATGATTTGATCTGCCGTGCAAGCTCCGACCCATCCATATCCGGAAGCGTTAGGTCGAGCAGGACCAGGTCAGGGCTGAACTCATTGAACTGTGTCAACCCGTCGGCTCCCGTCGTGGCATATCGCACATCGTGGCCTTTCATCTTCAGCGCCATCTGTATAAGCTCACAGATCCCTGATTCATCATCTACGACAAGTACTCTCGCCATCAGATCACCCGCAGGACATCCCGGATAACGATCGAGATGCCCTGAATCATATTACGGTTACATTTGAATACGATATGCTACTTGAGAAGGCAAGTCTACCTTGAAAGGATGGTATGAGCGTTAACAATAAATAAGCATCGATTGATGTGCGAGGGTCCGATCTATCCAACGAAACAAGCTATGGGTTTCCCGACCTCTGCACTCCCATAGTCCATAATACTCGCATAATAGCAGGCAATAGCAGGCAAAATGTTTATGGTAGCTTGGGCACTTCTAAAAATTAATCATTGGACGTTTTGTTTTTCTGGTGACACGATGGATATAGAAGGCTATGCGAAGCGGGGACTCAGAAGAGGGGATCCTGATCTGCTCGAAAAACTGACCGATCGGATTCTGGAGATCAAAAATATCCCGAGGGAACATGCGAAAGAACTTGCAGATGCGGTGATTACCGAAGCTGGGGCGACCCTGAATGTGAAGGACGACGTCATCGCCCTCCAGCCCTGCGGCGTTACCATGGGCGATTTTGGAGTCGGCTCTCGCGGCCGTGGGGATTTTTACGCCCATCGCAAGATCGCGGAAGTGATCGGCAAAACTGATTCGGTGGTCGACTCAAGCCAGATGGACGACTCGGGGGTGGTAAAGGCAGGTGGAAAGTATGTGGTCGTTACTGTGGATGGGATGCACTCGAGGCTGTCCGACTTTCCATTCCTGGCCGGTTTTCACGTTACTAGGGCTTCGCTGCGCGACCTGTACGTTATGGGCGCAGAGCCCGTAGCGCTCATGTCAGACATCCATATAGCGGACGATGGGGACGTCTCCAAAATTTTCGACTATACCGCCGGAATATCCACCGTCTCTGAGTTGGCCGGCGTACCGCTGGTCACCGGTAGCACGCTCCGAATCGGCGGTGATATGGTGATCGGCGAGCGTATGACCGGCTGTGTAGGAGCGGTAGGCGTGGCAGAGGAGCTGACCGCCCGCATCCAGTCCCGCCCAGGGGATGTGATCATGGTCAGCGAAGGGGCGGGCGGCGGCACGGTCTCGACCACTGCCCTTTACTTTGGGATGCACGAGGTCGTGGATAAAACGCTGAACGTCAAATTTCTCGAGGCGTGCAAAGCCCTGTTTGATCACAACGTGATAGGTAGGATACATGCCATGACCGATGTGACTAACGGTGGAATCCGTGGCGACGCGTACGAGATTGCAGGCACGGCAGGGGTAAAGCTGGTGTTCTATGAGGATAAGCTGCGAAAGCTGGTAGAGCCGACCGTTCTCAGGATGCTGGAAGCCCTCAAGATCGACTACCTGGGCGTGTCCCTGGACGCGCTGATGATAATCGCGCCTCGGGAGAACGCGGAAGAGATCATGGAAGCAGTACGCAGCAGAGGCGTCGCGATAGACATCGTTGGCGAAGTCAAACGTGGCAGCGGCGCATTTATCTTGATCGATGGGGAGGAGAGGGACTTCACTCCGCGGTTCAGGGAATCCGCGTATACGCCGGTGAAAAAGGTAGTTGGTGAAGAGACCCCGATGACCTTCGAAGAAATGCAGCATAAGGTCGATCAGGCGGCATTAAACGCGATAGACAAGAAAGATCGCATGCTGAAACGGATTCGGGAACACCAATTTCGCTCTTAAAGATAAAAACGAGGGGGACTGGTAAATTCGCTCCCATTCCCCCCATTCCCCATTGAAGCTAATTTTACAGTCACTTCTTGCGTATCCACAATACGATCGCAAGGATCACGATGGAAAACACCAGTGCAAGCAATGATATCCAAGTAACCAGTCTGGCCCCGTCAACCGGAGAAGCCATGGTCGTATCCGTCGGTATAGGGGATACTGAAGCCGTTACTGTCGTCGCAGCCGACGATGGAGATGCTGATGCCGTCAGCGTTGGGGATGTTCTCGGTGTAGCGTTGACCGTAGCGTTGACCGTAGCGTTGACCGTAGCCTCCGCCGAAGGCGAAGGTTGGGGCGCAGTAGCATTTGTAGCATTCGTGCCGATGACCAGGTCAACCGGAGGGGCTTCAGCATCAAAGGTATAGTTGATGCCAGTACTATTATTATCGCCGATAGTCGCTACGATGTAATACCGGTCGTATGGTACGCCCGAAAATGTAAAGCTACCCGGTTTTCCCGTAGTGTTATCGGCAGTGGTGGTCACCCCGCCTGGGTATAAACTGACGCCGTTGCTGTCGGACGTATATAGGGTCACGTTTGCCCCGGAGATCGGCGCTCCCGTGGAATCTTTTACGGTACCGTTGATATCACCGGGCACGGAGACTGTATATTGTTTCGTCGAGTTGACGCCGTATCCCTCATCCAGCAGGTACGCGGTCAGCGTCGTTTTCCCGGGGTTGATCTCATCCGCTGTGATATTATACAGTGCAATTCCGCTACTGTTCGTGGCCGTTCTGGCGCCGTCGGGCAGATAAATGACCGAGCTATTATTACTGGTCAAAACGATACCTATGCTGTCCCGGGCAAAATCTCCTCCACCAATCGTCACTTGAAGTGCGATCGTGTAGTTCTGGCCTACCTTTATAAAGGTGGGTTGGTCCGCAAATCGGATGCCGTCGGGCAGGGGACTCTGCGCCAGCCCTGGCGCGACGATGCATACCATGATCACCACAGACATGAACAGCGCTAACGTCGCAAAGCGTACTGATGACAAGGTTAACACTCCGGATTTTGTAAGTAATTATAAGTAAGTAATAATAAGTAAGTGATAAAGGTTTTGTCATTATCCAGTCAATGGCTACTTTACCGATGGATGGCTGTGTATGGTCGGGGCGTCCATCATGGCCCGGATCGATCGATCAGTACTTGCGGATGGTAATACCAAGCGTTTAGACATAGCATATCAAAAATATTTTTTTAAAAATTCTTTGAAAATGAGCTTATCATGCGATTATATGGCTATAATCTGTATTCAATTCGCCAGGAGCACAAAGGATAAAAAGCTTGCATGATTACACCTGATTGGGATGGAATATGGTTAGTTTTATAAACATGTTATTGGGTAACCATGCCTCTGGCGATACTAGTCTTTCCACAGCGCAAATGGAATTGTTGCTGTGTCTTACCAGCCAGCGTATTGATGTCAGAGCTGAAAAGTCGTGGACCCCGGCCGCAGGGCCGCTTGAGCATAATATTGCGAGATTTATCAGCGAAGGCCTGATGGAAGAGGCCCGTATAGAAGAGAGACTGGACTCAAAGTATAAGGCCGTCGAGATCAAGCAAATGTTGGACAGCCGCGGCATCAAGGTAAAAGGCAAAAAGCAGGATATGATCTCGATACTGATCAACTCAATGACCGCGGATCAGGCAGAGTCGATGGTCTCAGATGTCCGTTTATTTCAGTTAACTCCCGAGGGCAAGGACAGAGTCGAGGCATACAAGGCAGGTATAGAAAAGGCGAGAAAGGTGATGGAGTCCGATGCTATTATGACGCTCACCAAAGGCGACGTCCGAAAAGCGTGGACGAACATCGCCCGGTACTTCGAAAGCCAGAACTCGCCCGATCCGAAATGGTCCCGGCCGACGCCGGATATCGTAACCTGGGAGGCGACACAACTGCTGAAGATGCCCTACGATGACCTTCCCCTGACCCCCTGGCAGCGGAAGGAGCTTGGCGCAAACCTCGCACTATCGGTGCTCCTCGGAGAAGAATCAGAGGAGGCGGGAAAACGCCTGATGAAATACACTGCATCAGAGCTGGACTGGGCCAATGTGCTCGCGTTCCACAGGCCGAACCCCTGCGGCAACAGCGAACACCAGACAAGTTCAGAGTCCCTAGCCAAGGAGTACGCGGCGACCAGAATTCATGAGGCGCTGTCATCCTATGAACTCAACAGCCTGAAAACTTCGAAAATGGGCAAAGGTATCAAGATACTGCCCATCCATGGAAGCGATTGCCACATCTGCCACAACGGCAAGTTCCTGTACGCCTGGAACGAGCTGAGCCAGCTACCAAAGCTGCCTAGGCAGCTAGGCTGCCACTGCACCTACGCGGCATGGCTATAACTAAAATATGGAACGTTTAGAGGGCGCCGATCTGGTGTTCCCTCCCCTATTTCTTCATAACCCCTCATCAGCCAGTATGATGGCCCGTAAAAGAGAATGATAGACTTACTTATACCAGGCCCGTTGAGCTCGTTCATCGTGAGGGGCTCTGAGCTGCTGTCGTATTGCCCCTATAGGTACATTGCTGGCGTCACAAATGAAGGAAGCATGCAGCGTTCGCGCTGAAAACGACAATACAGGTTTAGTTCCTGCTATGCTAATTATAAGTCGGTGATTGGATGATCGTGTTGATAAAGTCCAAAAAGCTCCTGATGCTCGCTGCGGTGATTCTGGCGGTAATACTGGTTTCCGGATGCTGCTGCTGTTGCAACTCGCCGGACCGGAAACTGTTCTCTCCAGGCAAGGATAAGCCGGGCATTAACGTAACCTACCCAAAGGTGGTACCTACGACAGTGACCGTGCCGGTTTCCCTCCCGCAACCTCCGGTGAAGACGCATCCAACGATGGTCATCGTAATCAGGCCCAATTCAACCCGATAACTCAAAACTAAAAATAGGTGGTTTTCAAGCCATTTTTATTTCCATCTCCAGCCGAGCGACCTCGCTCTCGTGAAACCTGATCCTCCGATGCAGATCCGTGTCCCCGGGGTTTTCCTTTTGCTGGTCCTGATAGTACTTCAGCTTTGCCTTTTCCAACGCCAGCTCGTTCTGCACCGTCGCTTCCTGTTGGTACTTCCGATCGAGCGCCTGGATCTCGGGCGGATATAGGTTTTCCATGTCGATCATCCTGATAGTTTGACTACCTTATTATTGCATCAGGACATAGAATAACCTGCCGCCGAAGAACCCGCTCACGAACGACGATGCGCCGGCTAGTTATTTGCCTCCGCCCACCGCCTTATGCATCTCCGCTCCGGCGATCTTGGTCAGCGGTCGGCCGCTAATACAGAAATAGTTGGTGCCGGTGAAGTCCTTCTTCCGGTAAACGTCACATGTTGGACAGATACACGTGACTGGGTTTGGCTTCAGCTTGCTTCTGTCGTTGTAGCAATACACAGCCTTAGAATCGCCAGAAGGCCGGGTAGGACATTCGGCACACCTGCACTCGGAATCCATCCACTTCTTGTCTTCATCTGATAATCCAAGCATCTAGATCACTCACACGTGACGTTATCAGCCACATTTAACTATATTCATCGTCGCAATGCGGTGAATGACGCCGAAACTACACGTTTTATGCGGGTATTATACTACGGGTAAAAAGTTTATGTGGTAAGCATCAAGCATATAAAGTAATCTGAAGATCGGAACTGTTAATACTACGCGTAGGTGGATGCTGATCATGCTCGAGGAACTCTTTTTCACCCTTTTTGTCGCTGCAGGTACGATCGCCTTCGCCATGTCCGGATCCTTCAAAGCGATCAAGCACGACCTCGACG